>SFLD01000014.1 GCA_004553545.1 Clostridiales bacterium
GGGGATGGTGGCGTACATGTTGGCCAGGTCGTCGGTCTCGATGGTGGCGCCGATGGCGGTCATGCGCTTGACCCACTCGTCACGGGCCATCTTGTCCTCAGCGGACAGGGCGTAGCGGGTAATGCCGCCGTGGCCGGCGTCGCCGAACTTGCTGAAGGTATGGATCTTGTCGCTCATCCGTTCCAGACTGCAATGATACATAAATGATGCCTTCCTTTCAATGCTATCAGGATGTTTGATGGAACTCTTGACTTCCCCAAATGTACACAGGCCCTTAAGAGGGCCTGTGTACATAGAGGAGTGGGAAAACTGGGGAATTTGCAATACTTTAGTGGATTGTGGATTACTTCTCCACGATGGTCATGGCATCGTCCTCTTCCTTGGTGACGTAGCCCTTCTGAGCGGGAGTGCCAAAGGCGTTGGACCGCATCAGGATGACGTACACGATGTAAGCCACGACGAAGGAGAAGATGTAGCCGTTGGCGGCAATGTACTGGATGAAGTTGGGAGCCACGCCGGAGCCAGCCTTGTAGGCCAGGACGGTGTTGCCCAGGATGGGCAGGATGAAGGAGCAGAGCCAGGCAATGATAGCGCTCCAGTTCCAGCCGTTGGAGTAACGATAGCGGCCCTCGTTGCCCAGGTACAGGGAGGCAACGTCGACGCGCTTTTCCTTGCAGGTGAAGTAGTCAGCGCAGAGGATAGCGGCCACGGGAGCGATGATGGTGCCGTAGTTGTTCAGCCAGGTGAAGATGTAAGCGGCGCCGGAACCATAGATGAACCAGGGCTGCATGACGACGACGGAGATGATAATGGTGATGATAACGCCCTTGCGGAAGGAGATCTTCTTGGGAGCGATGTTGGACCAGCCGTTGGAGGGAGCCACGACGTTGGCAGCCACGCAGGTGGTCAGGGTAGCGACGATAACACCGATGGCGCAGATGGCGATGGCGAACTTGTTCTCCATCAGGAAGAAGACGGCGGTGGGGTCATAGTTGGCAACGCCGGTGGTGTAGTAGGTAGCCTGAGCGAAGATGGTGCCGGCGAAAGCGCAGACGGCCATGGGGATGGGCATACCAATGAGCTGGCCGTTGAACTGATCCTTCTGGCTCTTGGCCATCTTGGAGAAGTCGGGGATGTTCAGAGCCATGGTGCACCAGTAAGCGATGTTGGCGGTGAGGCCGGCCATGTAGACGTAAGCGAAGCCGCCGTTGGCCTCAATGAGCTCAGCGTTGTTGCCAGCGCGGAACACGTCAGCCAGGGTGTGGCCGGAGCCGTTGATGGTGACGATGGACCAGATGATCAGGCCAACGATAACAACGATCAGCAGGGGAGCGGAGATGTTCTGGACCCACTTGATCTTATCCATGCCGTGATAAGCGACCCAGCCGCAAATCAGAACGAACACGATGAAGCCGATCAGCTGACCGACGACAACGTTGGGGTTGCCGGGCATGGCGATGGTCTTGGACTGGTCAGAGAAGAAGGGGATGACGATGCCGATCAGGGCAGCCAGAGCGCCGCCGCCGACCCAGGACTGCACGGAAGTCCAGCCGCAGCCGATGATGGAACGGGAGATGGTGGACAGCTGCGCGCCCTTGGTGCCGAAGGTCATGCGGGCGAAGATGGGATAGGGGATACCATACTTGGTGCCGACATGGGAGTTCAGCTGGATGGGGATCAGAACGATCAGGTTGCCCAGGATAACGTTGATCAGGGACAGCAGGGGAGACACGCCCAGGGACACCAGAGAGGAAGCCAGAGCCAGCGCGGGAATGGAAACGGACAGGCCCAGCCAGAAGTCGGCGATGTCCTTGGCCCGCCAGGTACGCTCAGCAACCTTGGTGGGAGCCAGGTCCTTGTTATAGTGATGGGACGATTCGAGTTCTTTCTCGATTTCCGGGGTCAGCTCATACAAGCCTTCCTGTTTCTCGATCTGGGTGATCTTGATGTTAGACATAATTTCCTCCACTTAAATGATAGATTCATCTGCTTCAGAATTCCCTGGAGGGCGGCGAGCCTCCGCTCTTTGGGGAGGGGACTGTCGCAGATCTGCCGGGGCCTGAAAGCTTCTCAGGAAACCGGCGGCGCGGGGGATGATACTTTCCATCCGGAAAGTGGGATCACATTACTTTCTGGCTGCGCGCTTGACCATCTTGCCCCAGCCGCGCTCGCCGACGAACTTGCCGTTGTCATAGACCAGGCGGCCGCGGGAATAGGTCTGCACAGGATAGCCGTGGCACTCGATGCCCTCCCAGATGGTGTGGTCGGAGTCGGAGTGCATGTTGCTCTGATGGATGGTGAAGTCCTTGTTGGGATCGTAGATGACGATGTCGGCGTCCTTGCCCACAGCCAGACTGCCCTTCTGGGTGCAGCCGAAGATCTTGGCGGGATTGAAGCAGCAGATCTCAACAGCGCGGGGGAAGGTGATCTCGCCTTTGTTGGCGGCGCTCAGCATATAGGGATACATATTCTCGACGCCGGCGCAGCCGTTGGGGATCTTGCGGAAATCGTCCTTGCCCCAGTCCTTCTCGGACTGCTGGAACGGGCAGTGGTCAGTGGCGATGGTGTCGATCTCCCCGCGCTTGACAGCAGCCCACAGAGCCTGACGGCTCTCTTCACCCTTCATCGGGGGAGAGCAGACGAAGTTCCGGCCGTCCTCGCGCTTGAAGACGTCGCAGGTGAACTCCAGATAGTGGGGGCAGGTCTCCATGTAGATCTCAAGGCCCTCGTCCTTGGCCTTGGTGACGGCCTCGACGCCTTCCTTGTCGGACATATGCACGATGTAGAGGGGGGCATCCAGGCTCTTGGCCCAGGTGATAGCCCGGCGGTTGGCCTCGCCGGCCACGAACTCAGGACGGGAAGCGTAGTGGTACCAGGGGCTCAGCTTGCCCTCGGCGACGAACTGGTTGATGAGGGTGGTGAGGACCTCGTTGTTCTCCGCGTGCACGCAGACCAGGGAACCGCATTCCTTGGACTTCTGCAGGACCTGGTAGAAATCGCCGTCCTTTACGCCGAAATCGTAAACCATGTAAACCTTGAAGGAGGACACGCCGTAATCCACGGCTTCCTGCATGGTGTCCAGCATGCTCAGGTCGGTGATGCCCACATGGATGCCGAAGTCCACAGCGGGGCCGTCTTCCAGAGCCTCGGCCTCACGGCGCTTGACAGTCTCCAGGAAGCTCTCGCCCTTCTTCTGTCCGCTGTAGTCGAAGACCATGGTGGTGCCGCCGCAGGCCGCAGCGCGGGTGCCGGCGAAGAAGTCGTCGGAGGAGACGGTTCCGCCGAAGGGGAAGGCCAGATGGGTGTGGGCGTCGATGGCACCGGGAAGGACGAGCTTACCGGTAGCGTCCACGACCTTGTCCGCCTTGACGTCAGAGAGGTCGGCGCCGATGGCGGCGATCTTCTGATCCTTGACGGCAATGTCAGCCTTGAACATTTCCTTCTCGGTTACGATGGTTCCGTTTTTGATGATCAGATCCACAAATAGTCCACCTTTCTGTAAAAATAGATTTGCCGGTGTCTGGAGTTTCCCAATCCCTCCTCTGATTGGTTTTGCGAATGGGTCTCTGCGTATCAAAAGCGCCCTGCCGCATTTCTGAATCAATTGTGAACAGGAAGGGCCGGCGCACTTGACCGGGCTGGAGCTCCGCCGTCTTATATATGTATGCAGGAGCGGGACAGGATAAAACGCAGGCATCAGCGGCCTGCGGGGCGCATAGATTGGTCTCGTCCGGCGGCGGAGGGGGCCTGTGACGGTCGGAAGCGTTTCCAGCCTCAGCCGGGGGACTTCACAAACCATTCACATTTGCTGGGCCTATTGTAAGCCTTTTGCACGCAAAAAAGAAGGGGAAAATGCAAAAAAAATGAAAATTGTTAAAAGCGCAACAAAAGCAAAAAGAGAATTAGTGTAAAAACACAACAAGAAGAAAATGGCAAACTGCTTGACAAGTGCTTTTTTCGCTGTTTCGCACAAAAAAAGGTCGACCTATAGGCAATCTCGCCAAAAAGAAAAGAACCCCTTGCATCGAAAGCGAAAAAACTGTACAATGATGTCGTTATTTCCTTAGCAAGCTTGAATACTTTGGAAGGAGAAGTATGAAAAATGACTAAGAAGTACACCGAGGAACTGGAGCGGGGTTACAGCGTGAGCACCGTCATGGAAGAGGCGCAGCGCTGTTTGCTCTGCTATGATGCGCCCTGCTCCAAAGCCTGCCCGGCGGGAACGGATCCTGCGAAGTTCATCCGCAGCGTCCGTTTCCGCAACTTCAAGGGTGCGGCTGAGACCATCCGCATCAACAACGCCCTGGGCGCCGTCTGCGCCCGCGTCTGCCCCACCGAGCGCTACTGCGAGAGCGGCTGCTCCCGCTGCGGCATCGACAAGCCCATCGACATCGGCGGCATCCAGCGCTTTGTCACCGATTTTGAGGCTGCCTGCGGCATGAAGGTCCTGGAGAAGGGCGCCGCCAACGGCAAGCGCGTCGCCGTCGTCGGCAGCGGCCCTGCGGGCCTGCAGGCGGCTGCCACCCTGCTGCAGCTGGGCTACGAGGTGGAGATCTATGAGAAGGCCGACCGTGCCGGCGGCTTCCTCCGCACCATTCCTGAGTATCGTCTCCCTGAGACCGTGGTGGACGGCGAGATCGAGCGCATTGTGGCGCTGGGTGCTGTCATTCACTGCGGCGTGGATGTGGACAAGGCCAAGTTCGAGGAGCTGAAGGCCGGCTATGACGCCGTCCTGGTGGCCACCGGTGTCCGCAAGCCCATGATCCTGGACCTCTTCCAGGGCAACCCCAACGTCGTCTCCGCCGTGGACCTCCTCACCGAGATCCGCAGCAAGCACGGCGAGATGAACGTTCCCGCCAGCGCGCTGGTGCTGGGCGGCGGCGACTCCGCCATGGACGCTGCCACCACCCTCAAGATGCTGGGCGTGAAGGACGTCATCGAGGTCACCCGCAACGAGTTCCGCGCCTCCGACGCTGAGAAGGCCACCGCTCACGAGATGGGCGTCATCACCATCGGCGGCTACACTCCCGCCGCGGTGGACGGCAAGACCGTCACCTTCAAGCACAGCCGCCTCAACAGCGAGCTGAAGATCGAGGCCGAGCTCATCGTCGTGGCCCTGGGCCAGAACATCGACAACGAGCTGGGTCTGCCCGTGGAGCGCAACGAAGTCGTCGCCGAGGGCACCAGCGTGGACGGCAAGGTCTTCGTGGCCGGCGATATCGCCAAGGGCGACAAGACCGTCGTCGCCGCCGTCAACAAGGGCAAGCTCGCCGCATATGAGATCCACAATCGTATTGGAGGTTGAAAAACATGGTGAAGAAAGATTTATCCGTTGAGTTTCTCGGGGTACATTTTGAAAACCCGTTCTGCCTCTCCTCCTCTCCGGTAGGCAACTGCTACGAGATGTGCGCCAAGGCCTATGACGAAGGCTGGGCCGGCGTCGTCTTCAAGACCATTGGTCCCGCCAGCTTCCTCATCGACGAGGTCTCTCCCCGTTTCGACGCCCTGACCAAGGAGGGCACCCCCTTCGTCGGCTTCAAGAACATGGAGCAGATCGCCGAGCATCCCCTGGAGCAGAACCTGGCCGACCTCCGCAAGCTGAAGGAAAACTATCCCGACAAGGTCCTCATCGCCTCCATCATGGGCCCCACCGAGGAAGACTGGGAAGAGCTGGCCCGCCTCGTGACCGAGGCCGGCGCCGACATGATCGAGATGAACCTCTCCTGCCCCCAGATGACCACCCATGCCATGGGCTCTGACGTGGGCACCAACGCCGAGCTCTGCAAGAGCTTCTGCGCCGCTGTCAAGCGCGGCTCCAAGCTGCCCATGATGGCCAAGATGACCCCCAACATCACCGACATGGTGCCCGTGGCCAAGGCCTGCCTGGAGGGCGGCGCCGACGGTATCGCGGCCATCAACACCATCAAGTCCGTCTGCAACGTGGACCTCAACCGCAAGATCGGTATGCCCATCGTCAACGGCAAGTCCGCCATCTCCGGTTATTCCGGCAAGGCCGTGAAGCCCGTGGCCCTGCGCTTTGTGCAGCAGCTGCGCACCGGCATCCCCGGCGTGGAGATCTCCGGCATCGGCGGCATCGAGACCTGGGAGGACGCGGCTGAGTTCCTGCTGCTGGGCTCCACCACCCTGCAGGTCACCACTTCCATCATGCAGTATGGCTACCGGATCGTGGAGGACATGAAGAACGGTCTCGAGCACTACATGGAGGAGCAGGGCGTTGACAGCCTGATGGACCTCATCGGCATCGCCAACGGCAACATCATCCCCGCCGAGGAGCTGGACCGCGACTACGTCGTGTATCCCGAGTTCGACACCGAGAAGTGCATCGGCTGCGGCCGCTGCTACGTCTCCTGCTATGACGGCGCGCACCAGGCCATCTCCTGGGACGAGGAGAACCGCAAGCCCTCCTGCGACCACAATAAGTGCGTGGGCTGCCACCTCTGCGCTCTGGTCTGTCCCGTGAAGGCCATCGGCAAGGGCGAGATCGTCATGAAGCCCGGCCGCAAGGGCTCTCCCGCCGACAAGGCCGTCTGAGAAGGACGAACGCCGTAAGGCAGCGATGAAATAGGAAAGACCCCGGCAGCGAACGCTGCCGGGGTCTTTTTGTCTGTTTGACGAGGAAAAGTAGCCGGAGGGTTCCAGATACTTTCACGGACGAAAGGAAAGCGGAACTCCTTGTCAGATGGCCGATCTCAAGGAATATCCGTGCTTTTGGGAAGAAAGAACCCCCGGCAGCGAATGCTGCCGGGGGTTCTGCGTGATGGTGTTTTTTCTCAGAAGGCGAAGTGCTCCACGATGTCCACCAGCTCCGCGCCGATGCGCTTCTGGGCTTCCTTGGTGCCTGCGCCGATGTGGGGGGTGCAGGAGACGGCGGGATGCTGGGCCAGGGCCCAGTTGGGCTCCTTCTCGCTCATCCAGACGTCGAGGCCGGCGGCCTTCACCTTACCGGAATTGAGGGCGTCCAGCAGGGCTGCCTCGTCCACGTTGGAACCCCGGGAGACGTTGATGATCACCACGCCGTCCTTCATCTTGGCGAGAGCCTCGGCATCCACCAGGGCCTTGCCGCCGCCGGGCGCGCAGAGAATGACGACGTCAGACTGAGCCAGCAGCTCGTCCATGGAGACAAAGTGCATGGTCTCGCACTCGCAGCCCTCGGGCTTGGTGCGGTGGACCACGGACAGCACACAGGCCCCAAGGGCCTGGCACTTGTCGCCCACCATGCGGCCGATGCGGCCGTAGCCGATGACGCCCACGGTTTTTCCGGAGACCTCAAAACCCTTGGAGTAGGCCTTCTTTTCCCACTTGCTTTCCCGCATGGTGTGCCCGGCGATAGAGATGTTCCGGGCGCAGGAGAAGAGCAGAGCGATGGCCAGCTCCGCCACGGCGTTGGAGGAGGCACGGGGGGTATTTTTGCAGGCGATGCCGGCGGCCTCGGCGTAGGGGATGTCGATGTTGTCCATGCCGACGCCGGCCCGGATGATGAGCTTCAGCTTGCCGCCCTTGGCGTCGTCGATCTGCTGCTTTTTGATCTTAGTGGCAGAACGGATGATGACAGCGTCAAAATCCTTCAGGGCAGCGCCCAGCTGATCGGGCTCGTAGAACTGCTCGACGACCTCGAATCCGTCCTTGCGGAGCTGCTCCATCGCTCCGGCATCCATGCCGTCAGTGACCAGTACGCGAATTGCCATAATATGTTTCCCCTTTCGTTCATTTCCGGCGCACCCCAGGGGCACCGGCAGTGAAGGTGTTCCCGCGCCCGTTGGGGGACAGGCGCATCGCAGTGGGGAAGGGGTATCGATGCCCCCGGCAAAGGGGGCCAGGGGGCGGAGCCCCCGGTTTCTCCCGCCAACAGCGGGAGAAAGAGGAAAACTCATTTTCGCCGCGGCATGTACGCGGCGAAAAATCCCACTCACGCAGCGAAGTGTCGCCGCCAAGGCGGCGGTACCCGAGCAAAGTGCCAGGCCATCGTTCAGACGCCCGGAAGGCGTCTGAACGGGGCTCTCCCCGCTGGATGGCAGCGCCATTCCAGCGAAAAGGATTTTAGGCGTGCTCCGCCTCGTACTTTCTCAGGAAGTCCACCAGAGCCTCCACGCCCTCCTTGGGCATGGCGTTGTAGATGGAAGCCCGCAGGCCGCCCACGCTCTTGTGGCCCTTCAGATTGTCAAAGCCCGCGGCCTTGGAGGCGGCCACCACATCGGCGTCCTGCTCCTTGCTGGGGGTCACGAAGGGCACGTTCATGAGGGAACGGTCCTCCCTGACGACGGCGCCGGTGAAGAACTTGCTCTGATCCAGGAAGTCATAGAGGATGGCGGCCTTCTCCTCGTTGCGCTTGGCCATGGCCTCGAGACCGCCGTTTTTCAGCAGGTACCGGAAGACCTTGCCGCAGCAATAGATGGCCCAGCAGTTGGGGGTGTTGTAGAGGGAGTCGGCGTCGGCGTGGGTCTTGTAGCTGAGGTAGGTGGGAACGAATTCCGGCAGATCCTCCCGCAGCAGGTCCTCCCGGATGATGACCACGGCCATGCCGGCGGGGCCCACGTTCTTCTGCACGCCGGCCCAGATGAGGCCGTAGTCCGCCACGTTGCAGGGACGGGACAGGAACATGGAGCTCTGGTCGGAGACCAGGATCTTGCCCTTGGTGTTGGGCAGCTTATGGTAGGTAGTGCCGTTGATGGTCTCGTTCTCGCAGATGTAGACGTAGTCGGCATTGGCCGGGATGTCCAGGTCGGAGCAGTCGGGGATGTAGGAGAAGTTCTTGTCGGCGGAGGAGGCGACGATCTTCACCTCGCCGTACTTCTTGGCCTCCTTGATGGCCTTTTTGGACCAGGCGCCGGTCTCCACGTAGCAGGCCACGCCGTTTTTCATCAGGTTCATGGGGACCATGGCGAACTGCACGGTACCGCCGCCCTGGACGAAGAGCACCTTATAGTTCTCGGGAATGCCCATGAGCTTGCGGAGGTCGGCCTCGGCCTCGTCCCGGATCTGCTGGAAGACCTTGGACCGGTGGCTCATCTCCATCACGCTCATGCCGCTGCCCTGGTAGTTCATGACCTCTGCCGCGATCTCCTCCAGGACCTCCTCCGGCATCATGGCAGGACCGGCGGAGAAGTTGTAAGTGCGACCGTACTTCATACTCTTTACCTCCTGTTTTCTTTTCCACGCAAACCGCGAAATGCGGGATCTCACACCCCCAGTATACGACATGTAGATCGCAGAATCAACCGAAATCAGAGAGAACACAGAAAAATTTTTCAAATTCCTAAAAAAATGTTTGGTCTCCGGGAACTGCCGCCCCCTTTCGCCGGAAAACCCGCCTGATCCCGGAAAACGCCGGGGATTCAGGGATCTTTCAGGAAAATTAAAGGGAATTACAGTTGCAATCCCCGAAAAAAGCGGATATAATCACAGAGAATCGGGGCGTTAACGATTTCTTAACAAATGATTGCCGCATATCCGGACGTTTCAGTCCAAGAGAGAGAGGATAACAGCATGAGACCGGACGGGACCAGAGTGAAGGGGCTTTCCGCCGTGGTGCAGGCGCTGCCCTACGTCATGCCCAAGCGCTACGACGCCCAGAACATGACCACCGAGACCGCGGATGAGGACATCATCCGCAAGTACATCCGGGAGAAGCGCCGGGAGGGCCGGGCCGTCACCCATATGAGCCTGCTCATCGCCGCCTACTACCGGGCTTACCTCCAGCACCCCAAGATCAATTACTTCATCATGAACAGCAAGATCTATGAGCGCAACCACTTCTGCGTCAGCTTCGTGATGCTGAAGACCCGGGCGGACGGCACCCCGGACGAGACGGTCCTCAAGATCTTCCTGGAGCCCGCGGACGACGTCTTCTCCATCACGGAGAAGATCCGCACCGCCATCGATTGTAACGCCCGGAGAGAGCACAACAACGCCACGGACCGCTTTGTAACCGTGGCCTTCTCCGTGCCGGGTCTTGCCCGGCTCATCTTCCGGGGGGCCTACCTCATGGACCGGCTGGGCATCCTGCCCCGGAAGATCATCGACCTGAGCCCCTTCCACACCAGCCTTTTCATCACGAACCTTGCCTCCATCAAGACCCGGTCCATCTACCACCACTGCTACGAGTTCGGCACCACCAGCGTCTTCGTCTGCATGGGCAAGCCCGAGGTGGCCTTTGGCCGGGAGCCCGGCAAGCGGAAGAAGGCCCTGCCCCTGGGCATTGTCATGGATGAGCGCATCTGCACCGGGGTGGAGTACGCCCGTTTCGCCGTGACGCTGCGCCAGTACCTGCAGCATCCCGAGCGGCTGGAGGGCCCGGGGGAGACCGTCTCCACTGACGCCGGGACGGAGGAGGAGGCACAGGACTGAGCATGGAAAACTCCCTGCTCCACTGGCTGAAAAAGGCCTGGCTCTATCTGAAGGCACTCTGTAAATGGCTGGCCCTGGCGGCTGTGACGGGCCTCGCCTGCGGTCTTGTGGGCACCGCCTTCCATCAGGGCGTCGGCTGGGTGACGGAGCTCCGGGCCGCCCACCCCTGGTTCCTTTGGCTGCTGCCGGCAGCCGGCCTGGTCATCGTGGGCTTCTACCACTTGACGAAGACCGAGGGCAAGGGGACGGACGACGTCATCGACGCCGTTCACGCGGGCAAGCCCCTGCCGATCCTCCTGCTGCCTGCTATTTTTCTCGGTACGGTGCTGACCCATCTCTGCGGCGGCAGCGCGGGCCGGGAGGGCGCGGCGCTGCAGATGGGCGGCACCATCGGCTACCACACCGGGCGGCTCTTCCGTCTGGATGACCGGGACCTCCGGACGGCCACCCTCTGCGGCATGGCGGCCTTCTTCTCCGCCCTCTTTGGAACGCCCCTGGCCGCCACCATGTTCTCCATCATGGTCATCAGCGTGGGAGTCTTCTACCACGTGGCCTTCGTGCCCTGCTTTACCGCCTCCGTGGTGGCCTACGGGGTGTCTTTGCTCCTGGGGGTGGCTCCCACCCGCTTCCGCGTCACGGTGCCGGAGATCGACCCCTGGCTCATGGTGCGGGTGGCGCTGCTGGCGGCCCTCTGCGCCCTGGTCTCCGTCCTCTTCTGCAACACCCTCCACGTGGTGGGGGCGCAGTACCGAAAGCGCATCCCGAATCCCTACCTCCGGGCCGCCGCAGGCGGCGTTCTCGTCATCGCTCTGACCTATCTCTCCGGCAGCGGGGACTATAACGGCGCGGGCATGGACATCGTCCGTGCTGCCGTGGAGCAGGGCCAGGCCCAGCCCACGGCCTTCCTCTGGAAGATCGCCTTCACCGCCCTGACCCTGGGGGCGGGCTTCAAGGGCGGCGAGGTGGTGCCCTCCTTCTTCGTCGGGGCCACCTTCGGCTGCGTGATGGGGCCGCTTCTGGGACTGCCCGCGGGCTTCAGCGCCGCCGTCGGCCTCGTGGCCGTCTTCTGCGGCTGCGTCAACTGCCCCACGGCCTCCATCTTTCTGGCGGTGGAGCTCTTCGGTGCCGGGGGCCTGCTGGCCTTTGCCCTGGCCTGCGGCATCAGCTACATGCTCTCGGGCTACACCGGGCTCTACTCCAGCCAGACCATCCTCTACTCCAAGCTGAAGGCCCAGTACATCAACGTCCACACCAATCACTTCCACGCCGACGAGACCCCTGTGCCCTCGCCGGTGCCGGAAAAGAAGGACTGACAAAGACGCTCTCTGCCAGGCAGAGGGCGCCTTTTTTTCGGGAGACCGCCGCCCGCGCGGATGCATAGACTGGTGGGGAGGGGAGCGCCATGCCGGGAAACGATGCCCTGGCCTTCACCACGGCGGTGAATACCCTGGCGGCGGTCATGGCCCGGTGCCTGGACGACAGCGAGCTGGCTCTGGCGGCCGCCGTCCTCACCCAGCTGGGGGATACCCTGGCCACCATCGCCGTGCAGCGGAGCCTCTGCAGCAAAACGCCCTCCGGCTGAGCCGGAGGGCGTTTCCCTCTGCGGTTTTCCGTCCCGATGGGAGATGGAAGCGGCACGCCGGGTTGTCGTGCCCTACGGGTGCGGTGGCGCGGGCGGAGCTTCCCTGCCTTCTTCCGGAAGGGAGCGGCGCTCAGCGCCGGAAGGCTACCCGGTAGGCGCCCAGGACCTGATCGCAGGGGATGGCGACGGCGTTTTCCGCCGTCAGGGCCTGGCGGAGGTAGGCGATCTTCGGCTCCGTGGGGATGGCGGGGAGGGTCTTGCCGAGGCTCTGGCCATGAGCGCCGGGAGTGCCGAAGTCCCAGGCGAAGGTGCAGTTGCAGAACTCCTTGCGGGCCGTCACCGGCTCCGGGAGGCGGAGCTCCGGGGTCCCGCCGGGAAAGAGGCAGCCGCCGTTGTCCTGCTCGGCGGGGCAGCCGCCCTGGATGCCGACGCCCGTGAAGCGCAGGCGCAGGAAGGGCGGGTGGAAGAGGACGCTCTCCCCCTCCGCCGTGAAGGGAACGTCCTCCCAGTGGGCGATGTTGCGCCAGCCCCGGAAGTCCTGGCGCTCCACGGCGGTGTTGAACTCCAGACAGGCGGAGCGGCCGTCCCGGATCTCGGCATTGAGCCGCAGCACCGGCCGCAGAGAGGTGAGCCCCTCCGGCAGCAGCGCCCGGAGCCGGTCCTGCTCCACCCCATAGGCCATGACGAATTGCTGAACGTGCATACGGAATCCCTCCCAGGTCGTTTCCCCATTCTACCATGGGCGGGGAGGGGGTGCAAGGCATATCCGCCCCCGCCGCCGCATAGGCATGAGCGGAAGGGGGGAGGACCATGGAGAGACTGGACATCCTGGCGGAGGGGCGCCCCGTGGGGACGGCGGAGGTCACGGAGGAGGGGCTGTACCTCCGCTTCACGGCGGACTGCGAGGACCCCCTCTCCGGCCCCTGCCGCCTTGTGGGCGCGGGGGAGCGGGGGGAGCTGCGCCTGGGGGTCCCGGAGCCGGGGGGCGGCCGCCTGCGGCTCTCCCGGGTCCTCTCCCGCCGGGACTGCGCCGCCGTGGGGCGGCTCAGCCATCTGGAGCTCCGGGCGCCGGCGGGAAGCGCGCCTCAGTGGGAGCCCCTGCCGCCGGACGCCTTCCGGGAGGGCTGGATCCGGAACCGCCTGGGCCGGGAGCGGGAGGTCCTCTTTGCCCGGCAGGGGGAGACCCGTCTCGCGGCCCTGCCCTTCGACCTGCGGAAGCCCTTCCCCTGGCCGGAGCTCTTCTGCCTGGCCCGGATCGCCGTCTGGCAGGGCCGGGAGTGGGCAGTCTTTGCCTTTGACGGGCAGGAACGGCCCATTCTGCCGGGAAAATGGGAGAGAAAATGAAAAAATGGGATACCATTTTTCCGGAAACCGTGGTAGAATCAAGGAAAGCAACGGGTCTCCGGGGCCAGCGCCCCGGGACGGACAGGAGGAACGAAGGATGAGATGCCCCTACTGCGGTCAGAGTGAGAGCAAGGTCGTGGATTCCCGCCCGGCGGACGAGGGCAACAGCATCCGCCGCCGCCGGGAGTGCCTCAGCTGCCAGAAGCGCTTTACCACCTATGAGACGGTGGAGAGCCTGCCCATCATCGTGGTGAAGAAGGACGGCAGCCGGGAGAGCTTCGACCGCCAGAAGGTCCTGGGCGGTATGATCCGGGCCTGCGAGAAGCGGAAGGTCCCCCTGGCGGAGCTGGAGGCCGCCGTGGACGGCATCGAGCAGGAGCTGCAGAACGCCATGGACCGGGAGGTCAAGACCAGCCGCATCGGCGAGATGGTGATGGACCGGCTGAAGGGCATCGACGAGGTGGCCTACGTCCGCTTCGCCTCCGTCTACCGCCAGTTCAAGGACATCGATACCTTTATGACGGAGCTCAACAAGCTCCTCTCGGATAAGTGATGCCAAGCCCCCGGTTTCCCTGGAGACCGGGGGCATTTGGGAGGGACAGGCTATGCTGGATTTCCTGCGGAAGAAAAAGACGGAGAAGCCCGCGCTCTCCGCCCTCTGGGAGGAGACGGATGAAGACCGCTTCGTCACGGCGCTCAGCGCCCGGGTGGCGGAAAAATGCGCCTATGGCGAGGACCTGGCCGCCCTCTCCCCGGCGGAGCGGGTCTTCTACCTGACCCAGACCTGCGAGGAGGAGGTCAACAACGGCGGCTTTGACCAGCTCCTCTTCAACGCTGGTTTCGATCTTCGGGAGCTGCCAGAGGCCTTCCGAGCGATCGGCGCTCCCAGGACCGGGGATATCTGCGCACGGGCCCTGGCGGCCCTGGGCGGGGAAGTGCCGGAAGACCTGGAAGCCCGGCGGGAGGTCCTGGCATCCCGGGAGGGAGCGGAGCTGACGGAGACCCTCCGGGCCTGTGACGAGGCATTCCTCCGCTATGAGAAGGACCTGGCGGCCCGGAACGCCGCCTACGTCCGCGCCCACCGGGAGGACTTCACCTGAACCGGAAGACAGAAAGAGCGGGGGGACCGTCGGTCCCCCCGCTCTCTTTATCGTGTTTCCGGAAAGGGCGCTTCATCCCGCGCCGCCGGTGTAAAAGGCGTAGATGTCCGTGTGCAGCGCGTCCGCGTCCCGCTCCACCGTGCCGGAGACCTGGTAGTAGGGGACCTCCCCCGGCCAGAGCTGGTGGAAGCGGAGGATGCCGTCCTCGGGGTTCAGCGTCAGGAAGACGGCGAAGCGCTTGTCCGGGAACGTCTGCTCCAGGGCGTGGCGCAGATCCTGGGCAGCGGCCAGCGCCAGGGTCCGGACCTTCGCCAGCTCTTCGGGAGGAAGTGGGCCGGAGAAAAGGTGGACGTGGTTCAAAACGGCCTCATAGCCCGTCCGGTCCTCCACCGCCCGGGAAGGGGGCAAGAGGTCATCGCCGGTGTCCAGCAGGACGAACTCTGCCCCGCTGGGGTCCCGCCGGGTGCAGAATGCCAGACGCGGCGGGGAAAACTTCCCATCAAGATCCATCCCGATCCCTCCCTTGCGTTCTCCAGCATAGCAGAGGGCGGGGCGGATGTCAAATCCCGGCGGAGGCGGGAACCATCCGGCCTTTGCCGGCGTCTTACCTACAGCACGTTCTCCCAGCTGAGCGCCTCCTGCTCAGCCAGGGCCAGGAGCTGATGGATGAGGTCCGCCAGCTCGGCGCGGTACTCCTCTGTCTCCTGCCCGTCGAGAAAGGCCCTGGCCCGGCGGTACATGGCCTCGGCGTCCTCCACCACCTCGTGCTGGACCGTGACGTGGAGGAAGAACTGGCGGGAGCGCCAGTCGTCGTAGCTGGCGGCGAGCAGGTCCCCGGCGGCGTCCCAGTCGCCCAGAAGGGCTGCTTCCGAGGACTGGATCAGGGGGGCACGCCAGCGCTCCGTGTCCGTTCCAACCCGCCGCCCGGTCCAGAGGCAGAAGAGAAGGAGCACCGCCAGGATCAGAAGGGGCGGCAGCAGTCCCAGACAGCGCTTCATGTGGCGTCCTCCTTCCTGAGGCAGAAGACCCCGCTTTCCGGGGCAAAGGTCAGGAGAAAGACTTCCTCCGGCCGGTGGAAGCCCTGCTCTTTCAGCGTCTTTTTCAGCCAGGCCTCGTCCCGGCCGCAGCGGCGAAGGTTCTTCCGCAGCACCCGGCCGTCGTTGATGAGGACGGTGGGGAGGGCGGTCTCATCCTCCAGGGACAGGCCCAGCTGTTTGGCCGTGGGGGGCTGCTCCGCTGTCCAGGGCAGGAAGGAGAGCTGGCCGGAGTTCTCCAGCACGGCGTACTTCACGGCGTCGATGCCGCTGTAGCCCTGGCTGCGGAGCTCCTCCAGCACCTCGTCGATGGTGAAGCGGTTTTTCCGCATGGCCTCCTGCTGGAGCTTCCCGTTGCGGATCAGCACCGTGGGGGTGCCGCAGAGGAGCTCCCGGAAGCGGAGAGACCGGAGGGCGAGCTGGCTGAGGAGCAGCGACAGGGCCAGCAGCGTCAGAATGGGGATGACCCCCGCCAGCAGCGGGATGCCGAAATCCTGCATGGGCACGGCGGCCAGGTCTGAGATCATCATGGTCAGCACCAGCTCCCCCGGTTCCAGCTCGCCGATCTGGCGCTTGCCGGTGAGCCGCAGCCCCGCCATGATGAGGAAGTAAAGGATCAGGGTCCGAAAAAAGGCAGTAGACATCATGCACCTCCCAACGGGGACAGTATTTGCCGCCGGGGGAGGAAATATCCTGGGAGGTAGGAAATTTATGGTTTACATAAAAATAGCATTGACGCGGGAGGAAAACTTTGCTACCATGGAAACGAAAGCTGACCGCGGGGACGGACCGTGCCCGCGTTTTTCACGGCTGCCGGTTCGACAGCCTTCGAGGGAAAGGAGCAGACAATGACATTCCGTAAGGGAAAGACTCTGGCCGCGGCGCTCCTCTGCGCGGCGGCCCTGACGGGCGCGGCCTCCGCCGCCTATACGGACACGGCGGGCCACTGGGCCGAGGGCGCCATCGACCGCTGGAGCGGGGAGTACGGCATCCTCCGGGGCTATGAGGACGGCAGCTTTCGCCCGGATGACACCATCACCCGGGGGGCCTTTGCCGGTATCCTGGACCGCTTCCTCCGCTACCAGGCGGAGGCCGCGCCGGACACCTTCTCCGATACCGCCGGGGACTACTGGGAGAGCCCGATCCTGAAGCTCAACGCCGCCGGGGTCTATCTCGGCAACAACGGCAAGGCCCTCATCTACCACGACATCACCCGCCAGCAGGCGGTGACCATGATCGCCCGGGCCTTCGCCCTAGGGGAGACCGAGGGGGACATCCCCTATGACGACGCCGGGGACGTGGCCTACTACGCCAAGGGCTACCTTGTCACCATGCTGAAAAACGGCTGGCTCAACGACATGGGGGAGAGCAGGCTCCTTCGGCCCAACGAGCCCATCACCCGGGCGGAGGTGGTGAACATCCTCAGCAACCTGGTCTCCCGCCTCTGGCAGGAGAGCGGGGAGTACAGCGAGGATGTGACCGGCACCGCCATGGTCAGCGCCGGGGACGGCGTGATCCTCCACGACATGAAGATCGACGGGGATCTCATCATCGCCCCCGGTGTCAGCGGCCCGGTGCTGCTGCGGGACGTGGCGCTCAGCGGTGTCATCACCAATTTCAGCGGTACGGAGGTCATCCAGGAGGAGACCCCCAAGGAAGACCCCGTCCCCGATCCCGGCCTGAAGCCGGGGGACCCCAATACCATTACCTATGAGGGGAAGACCATCCCCGTGCTGGAGGGCGTGCCGGTGAATCCCCTGAAGGCTTCGGACTTCGCCTGGGCGGACGGGCGGCTCCAGTATCTCGGCGGCCTCTGCCGGACGGAGACCGGCATCGATGTCTCCGCCTATCAGAACCGGGCCACCCCCGGCGGTCAGATCGACTGGGAGGCCGTGGCGGCGGACGGCATCGACTTCGCCCAGGTGCGCATTGCCCTCCGGGGCACCTCCTCCGGCACCCTCCACGCCGACGCCTTCTACGCCCAGAACATCGACGGCGCCCTGGCGGCGGGCCTCAAGACCGGGGTCTACATTTTCTCCCAGGCCATCACCGTGGAGGAGGCCATCGAGGAGGCGGACTTCGTGATCCGGCTGCTGGACGGCCGTACGCTCACCGGCCCCGTTACCTACGACTGGGAGATGAAGGACAGCACCTACCGGGTCTACGGCACAGAGCCGGAGGTGGCCACCGCCTGCGCCAAGGCCTTCTGTGATCGTATTGCCCAGGCGGGCTACGAGCCCATGGTCTATGTGAGCCGCTACGTGGGCTACTTCAAGTTTGACCTGCGGGAGCTCTCCGGCATCCCCCTCTGGTATCCGGAGTATAAGTACGAGTCCACCGCGCCGGAGAAGGTCTGCCCCCAGCTCTACTACCGCATGGACTACTGGCAGTACACCAACAAGCTGAAGGTGGACGGCATCGGCGGGAACGTGGATGGCAGCCTGCGTTTTTACTGGTGAAAACTTTTTCGTCCCAATGTACCGAGGGACATTTGGACGGGGAAAACCGGAAAGAGGGGCGGTGATCCGCCCCTCTTTCTGCTTGGGTCTCAGCGCTGGCTGCGGTTCTGCTGGTTCTGATTGCGGTTCTGGTTCTGCTCACGGTTCTCGCTGCGGTTCTCGTTGTTCTGCTCGTTCTGGTTTTCGTTCTGATTGCGGTTCTTCTCCTTCATGCCAGGGACCTCCTTTCTCGCTTTCTGGGCATACCCTGCCCGGACGCGGACTATTCTGCCCGGAATGGCGGAAAGAAATTCCGAAGCGGCGAAAAATCTCCCCGGAGCTTGGGAAAAAGTTCGGGAAAGCCCCAAAAAGCGGTTGACAAGCGGCCCCGCCCCTGCTATACTAACAGGGCAAAACAAAGAAGGCCGGTGCATCCGCCTCACCTCCAGCGATACGTGAAGAGGTCAAGATCGTTTCTGAGCCACGCTTTTTGTGGCTTTCCACCCGTGCGGACTTCCGCCCGGGGATGATCGCGGATGCCTGCCGGGTGTCCGCGTTTTTGTATTTTTCAAGGAGGTGTTTCGGCCATTAGCAAAGTAGTGCATGAACTGAACGAGGAGATCTGCGACAAGGAGATCCGCCTGATCGGCGCCGCCGGCGAGCAGCTGGGCATCATGGCGCCTGCCAGCGCTCTCAAGATCGCGGATGAACAGGGCCTGGATCTCGTGAAGATCTCTCCCCAGGCGACGCCGCCTGTGTGCAAGCTGATGAACTACGGCAAGTTCCGCTTCGAGCAGAGCAAGAAGGAGAAGGAAGCCCGCAAGAATCAGCATGTGGTGGAGATCAAGGAGATCCGCATGTCCCCCGGGATCGACATCGGCGACTTCAACACCAAGCTGCGCAACGCGCAGAAGTTCCTCGCCGACGGCAACCGCGTCAAGGTCAGCGTCCGCTTCCGCGGCCGTGAGATGGCGCATACCGACATCGGCAAGGGGCTTCTGGATCGGTTCGCGGAGCAGTGCGCCGAAGTGGCGAACCTGGATAAGGCCGCCAAGCTGGAAGGCCGGATGATGTCCATCTTCCTCTCCCCTAAGGCCGGCAAGTGAGCCCGGTCCCCCATTTTTGAGCATCCACTCAAGACAGTTGCAAAACAACGGAAGGAGATTTTCAATTATGCCGAAGCTGAAAACCCATAGCGGTGCCAAGAAGAGATTCAACCTCACCAAGAACGGCAAGGTCAAGCGCGCCAAGGCCTTCAAGAGCCACATCCTCACCAAGAAGGACACCAAGCGCACCCGTCGCCTGCGGACCGGCGGCTATGCCGACGCCACCAACGTCGACGCCATCCGCAAGATGATCCCCTACAAGTAAGAGACTGAACCGTTTTTAGAATAGGAGGCTTTTCAATATGGCAAGAGTCAAAGGCGCGATGATGACGCGCAAGAGAAGAAACAAGACCCTGAAGCTGGCCAAGGGCTACTGGGGTTCCAAGTCCAAGCATTTCCGTGTGGCCAACCAGGCCGTCATGAAGTCCCTGAGCTACGCTTACACCGGCCGCCGCCTGAAGAAGCGTGACTTCCGCAGTCTGTGGATCACCCGCATCAGCGCCGCCTGCAAGATGAACGGCATGAACTACTCCACCTTCATGCACGGCCTGAAGGTCGCCGGCATCGAGATCAACCGCAAGATGCTCTCCGAGCTGGCCATCTCCGATCCCGCCGCTTTCACCAAGCTGGTGGAGATCGCCAAGAAGGCGTAACATATCCGCGCTCACAGCTCCCGCCGGACCGGCGGGAGCTGTTTTTCTGTCCGCCCTCCCTTCTCCGCATCCCGGGACTTGACAGGGGAGCCTTCTTTATGATATCATGATGATATCATAAAGAGAGAAGGAGTGATCCTGATGAAAGAGATCGTACTGACAGGGAAGAGAAAGGGCATGGCCGTGCTGCTGGGCATCATCGCCCTTTATGTGCTGGCGATCCTGGGTATCCTGGCCTTCTGCGCCCAACCCTGGGGGGCTACCGTGGCCCTTCTGGTGCTGTCCATCCTTGTGCTGGCCCTGGGCTGGATCCCCATCTGCGGCCTGAAGGTCTTAAAGCCCCAGGAGGCCCTGGTGCTGACCCTCTTCGGCAGGTACATCGGCACGCTGAAGGGGGAGGGCTTCTACTTCGTGAACCCCTTCTGCACCTCTGTAAACCCCGCCGCCAAGACCAAGCTCAACCAGTCCGCGGATGTGGACGGCGGCAAGAACGGCATCCAGGCGGCTCTGAGCGCCGCCAACCAGGCCGCCAGCGCGGAGGCGCTCAGCAAGAAGATCTCCCTGAAGATCATGACCCTCAACAACGCCCGCCAGAAGATCAACGACTGCCTGGGCAACCCCATCGAGATCGGCATCGCCGTCATGTGGCGGGTGACGGACACCGCCGCCGCGGTCTTCAACGTGGATAACTACAAGGAGTATCTGTCTCTCCAGTGCGACGCCGCTCTGCGGAACATCGTCCGCATCTATCCCTACGACGTGGCCCCCGGCATCGACACCACCGGCGACGGTCAGGCCGACGAGGGCAGCCTCCGTGGCTCCAGTGAGGTGGTGGCGGGCCGTATCCGGGACGAGATCCAGGCCAAGGTGGCGGACGCCGGGCTGGAGATCCTCGAGGCCCGGATCACCTACCTCGCCTATGCGCCGGAGATCGCCGCCGTCATGCTCCAGCGCCAGCAGGCCAGCGCCATCATCGACGCCCGGAAGATGATCGTGGAGGGCGCCGTCGGTATGGTAGAGATGGCCCTGGAGCGCCTGGCGGAGAACAACACCGTGGAACTGGACGAGGAGCGGAAGGCCGCCATGGTCTCCAACCTCCTGGTGGTGCTCTGCGGCAACCGGGATGCCCAGCCGGTGGTGAACTCCGGCAGCCTTTACTAAGACGAGGACGACCAAGAAGACGAGAACGACCAAGGAGAGGGGGAGCGCCCATGGAGAGCAAGGAAAACGGCAAGAAGCAGGTCCCCCTGCGCCTGTCCCCCAAGCTCTACGCCGCCATCGCCGCCTGGGCGGAGGATGACTTCCGCTCGGTGAACGGGCAGATCGAGTACCTGCTGACGGAGTGTGTCCGCCAGCGGAAGAAGAACGGAAAATATGTCGGCGAGGAGATCGACGTTCCGCCGGAGCTGGACATCTCGTAGCCGCCTGAGAAGGGAGGAGCCATGGAGATCTTGCACGGTATCACGGTGGGCCTTTTCCTGCTGCTGGGCGGGCTCTTCTCCCGGGGGAAGGCAGGCTTCCTCCTGGCGGGGACGGACCGTGAGCCCAGCCTTGCCCTCTGCCGGAGGGCGGGACGGCTGATGTTCCTGCTGGCCGGGTGCTGGAGCCTGATCCTGCTGAGCGAACTGCTTCAGCGGGGATGGCTCCACTGGCTGGGCCTGGGGGCGTTCCTGCTCTGCGCCATTCTTGGCGCGGTCCGCCTGAGCCGAAAATGCTGACGAAAGCGGCGTCCTTTCCCGGGAAAGGACGCCGCTTTTTGGGGGGAAAGACCTCCCTGCCGCAAAAAGGCGGCAGGGAGGTCGGCTTTTTTGGGGAAAAGGGGGGGAACTCAGCCCTCCGCCCGGGCGAAGTAGGGGCCGCAGGCGGCCTCGTGGGTCTGGGCGTAGGTCCAGGTGAAGTCCTTGTCGGTGAGAAACCAGTCGGCCCCCTCCATGGCGGGGTGCTCCTCCCAGTTCCGGCGGGCCAGAGCCAGGGCCTCCTCCCGGGTGACGGGGCGGATGCGCCGCTCCGATACCGGGGGATGCTCGTAGTAGAAGAGGTAGGCGGTCTCGAAGTCCGTCGATTCCAGGGCGGCGAGGGCGGCGTCCCCGCTCTCGTGGGGGACCAGCTCCCAGGAGAAGAGGTGCCAGAGATAGTTCCCGCCGGAGAGGACGTGCTTGCCCAGGTCCTCCTCGGAGACGTGGGGACCGAAGGCCGCCAGCCAGCGGTCCCGGACCTCCCGGATCTCCTCCGGGAAGAGCTCCTCCCAGGGCTCCTCCATGGTGGCCACCAGCCGGTTGATGGGCTGGCCCAGGGCGTGGAACTTAGCCTCGTAGTCCGTCATGACCCCAACGGGGCCGTTCTCGTGGAGGTTCCGCGTGACCTCTGAGAGGGTGAAGCCGTAGCGGGGAATCTCTTCCACGGAGAACTCGAAGAGGGGCTGGTTGTCGGTCTTGAAGTGGATCTGGCCGCCGGGGGAGAGGACCTGACGGTAGCGCTTCAGGAAGTTCCCGTGGGTCAGGCGGCGGCGGGCGTGGCCCCGGTTGGGCCAGGGATCGCAGAAGTTGACGTAGATCCGGTCCACCTCGCCGGGGGCAAAGAAGAGGGGCAGCTGGTCGGCGTTGGCGTCCAGGAAGAAGACATTGTGGAGCCCGGCGTCCCGGCAGCGCTCCATGGCCACCACCATGGCGTCCGGCACCATCTCGATGGCGATGAGCAGCACGTCCGGCTCCGCTGCGGCGGTGCCGGCGGTGAAGCGGCCCTTGCCGCAGCCCAGCTCCACCCGGAGTTCCCGGGCTCCCGGCATCAGGGAGCGCCACTTGCCGGGCATGGCATAGGGGTCGGGGATGAGGTAGTCGGCACAGCGCTCCATCCGGGGCAGCAGGTTTTTCTTCTTGCGCATTCGCATGGTGGCATCCTCCTATGTGGGCCCGCCGGAGGCGGGGGTGTCATACCCTGACAGCATACCATAAAACCGCCGGGCTGTAAATGCTCTTTCCCGGGGAAAAGGGGCTTGAAAAAGGCGCTGAGAGCACCTATAATGTGAGTGCGCCGGGGAAAGAGAAACGGCGCGGAAGGGAAACGATCGCCTCCCGCCGCGGGAGAGCTTTGGGAAAGAAGGATAGCTTTATGAAGGCAGCAGTATTCGGCGCAGGCAACATGGGCCTGGACATCGCCCAGGTCTTCGCGGTCAAGGGCCACGACGTGGTGGTCCGGGACATCAGCGACGAACTCATTCAGAAGGGCGAGGAGCGGCTGAAGGTCTCCCTGGCCCGGCAGGTGGAGAAGGGCCGGAGGACGCAGGCGGAGGCGGACGCCATCTCCGCGAAGATCGTCTTCACCACCAACATGCGCCAGGCGGCGGACGCCGACCTGATCGTGGAGGCCATCGTGGAGAACGTGAGCATCAAGAAGGACCTCTTCCGGCAGCTGGACACCATCGTGAAGCCGGAGGCCATCTTTGCCACCAACACCTCCTCCATCTCCCCCACGGAGCTGGCCTCCGCCACCAAGCGGGCGGACCGGTTCATCGGCATGCACTTCTTCAACCCCGCCACCGTCATGAAGCTCATCGAGGTCATCCGGGGCGCCAATACCTCGCAGGAGACCTTCACCACCGTCTATGAGCTGGCGGAGAGCCTGGGCAAGGAGCCCATCGAGGTGGCCGAGGCCCCGGGCTTCGTGGTGAACAAGATCCTCATCCCCATGATCAACGAGGCCATCGGCCTGGTGGAGACCGGCGTTGCCACGCCGGAGGACATCGACAAGGCCATGCGCCACGGCGCCAACCATCCCATGGGCCCCCTGGCCCTGGGCGACCTCATCGGCCTGGATGTGGTGCTGGCCATCATGAATACCCTCTACACCGAGACCGGCGACCCCAAGTACCGTCCGGCCCTCCTGCTGAAGAAGATGGTCCGCGGCGGCCACCTTGGCCGCAAGACCGGCCAGGGCTTCTACAAGTACAGCACCTGAAAAAAGACGGCGGAGCCTGCGGGCTCCGCCGTTTTGGAAGAAAGCGACGCCCCATCCGGCCGGACGGGGCGTTTTCGTCAGCTCTGGGGATCGCGCGCCGGGAGCCAATGGCCCCACCTGTGGTAGACCAGGAAGGCGGCGGAGGCGCAGAACCAGGAGACGGGGTAGCTCAGGACCACGGCGTCGAAGGAGGGGGAGACGTGATAGGCGACGGTGGTCCACACGATGCGCAGGAGGCACACGCCCACGCAGGTGATGAGGGTGGGCACCAGGGTCTTGCCCACGCCCCGCATGGTGCCGGAGAAGATCTCCACCGGTACATAGAGGGAGTAGAAGGGCCCGATGAGCCAGAGCATCCGCATGCCCGCGGCCAGCACCGCCGGGTCCTCGTCCGCGCCGAAGAGGAGGTAGAGGGGCCGTCCCAGGATCAGGATGGCGACGCTGAAGAGCACCGTGAAGCAGAGGGTCATGCCGTGGGCCACCCAGATGGACCGGCGGACCCGGTCGATACGGCCGGCGCCGTAGTTCTGCCCCACGAAGGTGGTGACGGAGATGCCGAAGGCCCCGATGATGAGCCAGCTCAGGCCATCCACCTTGCCAAGGACCGTCCAGGCGGCCACGGTGACGGTGCCGTAGAGATTGATCCGGGACTGGATATAGGTGTTGGCGATGTTGTACATGGCGGACTGGAGCCCCGCGGGCAGGCCGATGCGGAGGATGAGCCCGGTCTCGTGGCGGTGGAAGCGGATGCGCTTCGGGATGAGGCGGTAGGCATCCTCCGTCCGCAGCAGGCGGACGATAACGAGGAGGGCGCTGACCACCTGGGAGAGGACCGTGGCGATGGCGGCCCCGGCCACCCCCAGGGGGAGGACCGCCACGAGCAGCAAATCCAGCACCACGTTGACGGCGCAGCAGACGATGAGGTAGATCATGGGCCGGCGGGAATCCCCCACGGCCCGGAGGACGCCGGCCCCCACGTTATAGAGGAGCGTCGGCAGGATGCCGGCAAAGTAGATGCGGAGGTAGGTGACGGAGTCCGCCATCAGCTCCTCCGGCTGGTGGAGGAGCGTCAGCGTCCCGGGGACAAAGAGGACGCCCACCACCGTCAGCACCGCGCCCGTTGCGAGGGACAGCGCCGCCGTGGTGTGGACCACCCGGGAGAGGGTCTCCCGGTTCCCGGCGCCGTACTGCTGGGCGATGACCACCGTGGCGCCGGAGGAGACGCCCACAAAAAAGCCCAGGATCAGGTTGATGACGGAGGCCGTGGCCCCGCCCACGGCGCCCAGGGCGTTCATGCCCACGAAGTTGCCCACCACCAGGGCATCCACCGTGTTGTACATCTGCTGGAAGAAGGTGCCAAGGGCGACTGGCAGGAAGAAGAGCAGGATCTGCTTCCAGATGACGCCGGTGAGAAGGGCGTTTTCCTGGGGGCACTTCGCTTCCATGGAGATCTCCCCTTTCGTTGAAAATGTCCGCCGCTGAGGGACAGGGCGGAGGGTCAGAGGCATTGTAACACCCGGCGGAGGGAAGGTCAAGAGGCGGAGGTCCACAAGCTTCCCCCGACAGGGGGAGAGCTTTCCCGTGAAAAGGTACAAAGGGAAGGGGGAAAGGCTGTGCAAAAAGGAGAGGCTTCTCGGTCCAGGCAAGGTTTGACAGGGGGAGAGCCGGGGGGTATAATAAAGAAACATTCACGCGGCCGGAGGGACGGATCTCACTGAAAAACGGTGGAAACGGTTCCAATTCTGGAGGCCCGGGAAAGGAGGGAGCGCATGAATCCGCTGCTGATCCTGCGGGAGGAGATCGTCTGCCTCGTGATCCTGCTCTTCCTCCTGGTGAACGCCCTGGCCTATCAGACGGGCCGGGACAGCGGGAGCTTCCTGCGTCTGGCCCTCTGCGCCGTGGGACACGTGGCCTGCGAGATCCTGGTGGTGCTGGCCATGAACCCGCCGGGGTGGGTGGGGGCCGGGGCGAACCGGCTCTTCCACGCCTTCTTCTACCTCTTCGCGGTGCTCTTTGCCTATGAGTTCTTCTGCTGCACCGTGCGGCTGGGCTTTGCCTCCCGGGCGGCGGTGCGCCGGGCCCGGCGCTGGGGGCTGCCGGCGGTGCTCCTCTACGCCGCAGCGCTGCCCTTCCTGCCGCTCTACTACCTGAAGGGCAACGGCATCCACTACGGCATGGGGCCTTTCATCGTGGTGAGCTTCGCCGTGGCGATGCTGTACTTCGCCGCCAGCGCGGTGATCCTTTTCCTGCGCCGGCGGCGCATCCCCCGGCAGGTGAAGCTGGCGCTGCTGCCGCTGCTCCTGGCCATGATGGCCGCGGAGGGGCTGCAGTGGGCGGTGCCGGAGCTCTTTTTCTCCGGCGGCGCCCTCACCGTCGTGACGGTGGGCTTCTTCTTCGCCCTGGAGAATCCGGCGGACTTCTTCCGCCAGAAGATCCAGGTGGACGCCCTCACCGGCGTCAAGAGCCGTCACTGCTACGAGACGGATATCCGCCAGGTGGAGCAGCGCTACCGGGAGGGCGGCCGCCAGAGCTACGCCGTGGTCTTCTGCGACATCAATAATCTCAAGGCGGTCAACAACCTCTACGGCCATCTGGAGGGGGACCGGTACATCAGCGCCATCGCCGGCATCCTCACCCGGGAGATGAAGAGCGCGGAGCGCATCTACCGCATGGGCGGCGACGAGTTCATGGCCCTCTACCACAACCAGCCGGAGTCCGTGATCCAGGGCGAGATCCAGGCGGTCCACGACGCCTGCCAGCGCCTCTCCCAGGAGAAGGAGTATCCCGCCGGCGTGGCCGTGGGCTACGCCCTCTCCGGCAGCGGCTACCGCAGCATCCGGGAGGTGCTGAAAGTGGCGGACTACCGCATGTACAAGGACAAGGCCGAGCAGAAGGCCCAGCTGACCCTCCACAACGAGGGCAGCCAGTGCAACGTCACCGGTCTCACGGACCGGCTCTTCGACGCCGTCGCCCAGGCGGCGGGGGATCGCTGCTGCCCCTTCCTCTATAACATGGAGACCAACATGGCCCGGATCTCCCCCTTCTGGGTGGAGCAGTTCGGCCTGCCGGGGGAGTTCCTCTATGATTTCCCGGCCATCTGGCTGGACTGGCTGCATCCCGACGACCGGGAGCGCTACCAGCAGGACCTGCGGCAGGTCCTTGCCGGCAAGTTTTCCGGCAGGACCCAGGAGTACCGGGCCCGGAACCGGGCGGGGGAGTATGTGGTCTGCACCTGCCGGAGCCATGTGCTCCGGGGCAAGAACGGGGAGCCGGACCTGCTGGCCGGCGTCCTGGTGAACCACGGCATCACCGACCGCCTGGACCCCGTCACGGGCCTTGCCTGGGACGAAGCCCTGGGCGAGCGGGTCGGCGCCCTCCGGCAGCGGGGGGAGAAGGCCGTGCTGATGAAGCTGGGCGTCCAGGACTTCAGCCGGGTGAATATGCTCTATGGCTACGCCGGCGGCAGCGACGCGCTGTGCCAGCTGGCAGACCGGCTCCGGGCTTTGCTGCCCCCGGGTGGGGAACTCTTCCGCTCCGAGGGGCCCCGCTTCACCCTCTGCCTCCCCGGGGAGGACCGGGGAGCGGCCGAAAAGCTCTATCAGGCCATCCGCGCCGCGGCGGAGGGGGAGATCCGGCTGGGCGTCTCCCTGGTGCCGCTGCGGCTGGCGGGGGCGGCGTACCTTCTCTCCACGGGGGAGGAGGAGACCGTCTCCATCCGCTCCGGCCTTCTCTGCGCGCTGGAGGAATCCCGCCATCAGCGCCAGGGGGCGCTGGTCTTCTTCGGGGAGGAGGGGCAGGATTACCGCCTCCTCGCCCAGATCCACCGGGACGCCGTGGGGGACCGGCAGGGCTTCCTGCTGCGCTATCAGCCCATCGTCCGGGTCGGGGACGGGAAGACCGTGGGGGCCGAAGCCCTGCTCTGCTGGCAGGACCTCCTCTGGGGCCAGGTGGGTCCCAGCCGCTTCCTCCCCTGGCTGGAGAACGATCCCTGCTTCTTTGAGCTGGGCTTCTGGATCCTGCGCCGGGCCGTCAGCGACGCCAGGGCCATGCTGGCCCTCTGCCCGGACTTCGTGCTGAATGTCAACATCACCGTGGGCCAGCTCCAGCACCGGGACTTCCTGCCAAAGACCCTGGAGATCCTGCGGCAGGAGGGCTTTCCGCCCGGACACCTCTGCCTGGAGTTGACGGAGCGCTGCAAGGAGCTGGACATCGACGTCCTCTGCCGGGCCATCGAGGCCTTCCGGCGGGAGGGGGTCCGCCTGGCGCTGGACGACCTCGGTACGGGCTCGGCCTCCTTCGGGCTCCTGCTCCGCCTGCCCATCCAGGAGATCAAGCTGGACAAGAGCTTCGTGGGGGAGATCCCCTGGAAGCGGCCCAACCGCATCTTCGCGGACGCCGCCGTCCAGGCCGCCAAGGGCATGGACTACGCCGTGTGCTTCGAGGGCGTGGAGAACGAAGAGACCTACCGGTACCTCCAGAGCTACGGTGATGTCCTCTGCCAGGGCTACTACTTCGCCCGTCCCCTGCCGGCGGAGGACCTGCTCCGGCGTCTCCGGGAGGAGAAAACATCTGACGGTTCCGAAGAAATTTAACACTGCAAAGCGGCAAATTTTTGTGCGGTGCGACAAAATCCCTCGCCTATCCCGGAAATGGCATTGACAGGGGCACAGAGAACTGCTATTCTGTATCACAACGGGAAACAATTGTATATCCGACGGAAACTGCGCGGGGCATCCCACGCAGTTTCCTGCATTTCTAGGAGGGATAAGCCACATGAAGAATGAATATCTGCAGGACTTAATGCTTCGGCTTGCGGACCGCAACCCCGCCCAGCCGGAGTTCCTTCAGGCGGTGCACGAGGTGCTGGAGTCCCTGGAGCCCGTGATGGACGCCCGGCCGGAGTTCATCCGGGAGGGCATCATGGACTGCCTGGTGGAGCCGGAGCGCAGCATCCAGTTCCGGGTGCCCTGGGTGGACGACGCCGGTCATGTCCAGGTGAACCGGGGCTACCGGGTGCAGTTCAACAGCGCCATCGGCCCCTATAAGGGCGGCCTTCGCTTTCACCCCTCCGTGAACCTCAGCATCATCAAGTTCCTGGGCTTTGAGCAGATCTTCAAGAACAGCCTGACCGGCCTCCCCATCGGCGGCGGCAAGGGCGGCAGCGACTTCGACCCCAAGGGAAAGTCCGATGCCGAGGTCATGCGCTTCTGCCAGAGCTTCATGTCTGAGCTCTTCAAGCACATCGGCCCGGATACCGACGTCCCCGCCGGGGACATCGGTGTGGGCGGCCGGGAGATCGGTTACCTCTTCGGCCAGTATAAGCGCCTCTGCAACGAGTTCACCGGCGTTCTCACCGGCAAGGGCCTCAGCTACGGCGGCAGCCTCGCCCGGAAGGAGGCCACGGGCTACGGCCTCTGCTACTTCACGGACAACATGCTCCGCGCCAACGGCCGGAGCTTCGACGGCGCCACCGTGGTGATCTCCGGCTCCGGCAACGTGGCCATCTACGCCTGCGAGAAGGCTACCCAGCTGGGAGCCAGGGTGGTGGCCATGTCCGACTCCGCGGGCTATGTCTACGATCCCGCGGGCATCGACCTGGACCTTGTGAAGCAGCTGAAGGAGGTGGAGCGCCGCCGCATCCGGGAGTATGCGGAGCGTCATCCCGGCGCGGAGTATCACGAGGGCTGCCGGGATATCTGGAGCATCCCCTGCGACATCGCCCTGCCCTGCGCCACCCAGAACGAGATCAACGAGGCTTCCGCCAAGCTCCTGGTGCAGAATGGCTGCTGCGCCGTGGCGGAGGGCGCCAACATGCCCTCCACGCCGGAGGCCATCGCCGTCTACCGGGCCGCCGGACTGCTCTTTGCCCCGGCCAAGGCCGCCAACGCCGGCGGTGTTGCCACCTCCGCCCTGGAGATGAGCCAGAACTCCATGCGCTTCTCCTGGAGCTTTGAGGAGGTGGACAACCGCCTGCGCCACATCATGACGGACCTCTACCACAACGCTGCCAACGCCGCCGAGGCCTACGGCATGCCCGGCGACCTGGCCGCCGGAGCCAACATCGCCGGCTTCCTGAAGGTCGGCGACGCCATGCTGGCCTACGGCGTGGTGTGAGATCCCCCAAAAACCGGGAGAGCCGGGGCCCGTCAGGCCCCGGCTCTCCCTCATCGGAGAATTCTTCTTGACAAGCGGGGGAAAGGGCCCTATAATAAGAGAGCTGCATCCGGGTGTAGCGCAGTTGGTAGCGCGCATGGTTCGGGACCATGAGGCCGTGGGTTCAAATCCCGCCACTCGGACCAGAATAGAAGCCGTGGAACTCTTGCAGTTCCACGGCTTTTTCTGTTTTGCCGCGCCGGAGGGCGCTGAGACCGATCCCCTGCTTTCCGGAAGGGGGAGCGGATCACCAAGTCACGAAAGGGAACACTGCCATGAAAGAGAACTATTTCCAGCCGCACCTCACGAAGGACCAGCTCCGGGGCATCAGTGCCATCGGCCTTGCCCACATGGGGGACGCGGTCTTTGAGCTTTTGGTGCGCTCCTGGCTCTGCGTCCATGGAAAGGCCACGGGCCGGGGCCTCCACCAGGCCACCATCCGCCTGGTCTGCGCGGAGAACCAGGCGAAATGCGCCCAGCGCATCCTGCCCCTCCTGACGGAGGCAGAGGCGGACGTCTTCCGCCGGGGACGCAACGCCCAGGTCCACAGCGTCCCCAGCCACGCCAGCCGCGCCCAGTACGGCACCGCCACGGCCCTGGAGGCCCTGCTGGGCTGGCTCTACCTCCAGGGAGACACCGCACGCATCCACGAATTGTTCCTTGCCATGCTGCAAGAGGAAGGGGAGTGAGACCATGGCCCTGGACGCCGTCTGCCTGCGGGCCGTATTGGAGGAGCTGCGGCCCCAGCTCCTGGACCTGCGGGTCGATAAGGTGCAGCAGCCCTCCCGGGACCAGGTGATCCTGCTCCTGCGGGGAAACCGCCGCCTCCTGCTGAACGCCGGTGCAGGCTCCCCCCGCATCCACTTTACGGAGCTCCTGCGGGACAACCCGGCGGAGCCCCCCATGTTCTGCATGCTGCTGCGCAAGTATCTTGTGGGCGGCCGGGTGGAGAGCCTGACCCAGCCGGGGATGGAGCGCTCCGCGGAGCTCACGTTCCGGGTGACGGACGAGTTTGGCCGGGAGAGCCGCCGCACCCTGGTGCTGGAGGCCATCGGCCGCCGCTCCAACCTTATCCTCCTGGACGAGGAGCGCCGGATCATCGACTGCCTCCGCCGGGTGGACAGTGAGATGTCCCCGGAGCGGCAGGTGCTGCCGGGCCTCTTCTATGAATTGCCGCCCACCCATGAAAAGCGCCCCTTTACAGAGGGGGACGAGGCGGACTTCCGCGCCGCGCTCGCCGCCGCCAACCCGGAGCGCCCGGCGGACGCCTTCCTGCTGGATACCTACTTCGGCCTTTCGCCTCTCGTTGCCCGGGAGCTGGTCTTCCAGGCGGCGGGGGACAGCGGCAAGCGGGTCTATGAGCTGACGCCGGAGCAGGAGGCTGCCCTCTGGCAGGCCCTCCTCTCCCTCCGCCGGCGGGTAGAGGACGGGGACTTCCAGCCCATCTGCCTCTACCGGGACGGCAAGCCCGCGGAGTTCTCCTACCTCCCTATCCGCCAGTACGGGGACCTGATGGAGAACCGCCCCATGGAGAGCTTCTCCGCCCTGATGGACGTCTTCTACGAGTCCCGGGAGCGGGAGGAGCGGACCCGCCAGCGGGGCCAGGACCTGATCCGCTCCGTCACCTCCGCCCGGGACCGCTGCCGCCGGAAGCTGGCCCAGCAGCGCCAGGAGTTCGCCAAGTGCCGGGACCGGGACCAGCTCCGCATCAGCGGCGAGCTCATCACCGCCAACCTCTACCGCATGGAGCGGGGCCAGACCAAGCTGACGGCGGAGAACTACTATGACCCCGACTGCCGGGAGATCACCATTCCCTTGGACCCCCTGCTGACGCCCCAGCAGAACGCCGCCAAGTACTACAAGCGCTACACCAAGGCCCGGACGGCGGAGAAGTACCTGACGGAGCAGATGGCCCTGGCGGAGCGGGACGAGGCGTACCTCGAGAGCGTCCTGGAGGAGCTCCGCCAGGCGGAGACCGAGCAGGACTTCCTGGACATCCGCGCGGAGCTCCGGGAGAACGGCTTCCTCAAGCGCTCCGGCAAGGAGAAGAAGGAGCTCAAGCGGGTCACGAAGCCCCGGGAGTTCCGGACCTCCGGCGGCTGGCGGGTGCTGGTGGGCCGCAACAACCGCCAGAATGACCAGCTCACCACCAAGACCGCCGACTACCGGGACCTCTGGTTCCACACCCAGAAGATTCACGGCTCCCACGTGATCCTCTGCTGCCAGGGACAGGAGGTGCCGGAGGAGGATCTTCTCCAGGCCGCCCGGCTGGCCGCCTGCTTCTCCCAGGCAAAGGACAGCGCCAACGTCCCCGTGGACTGCGCTGCCGTCCGCTATGTGAAAAAGCCCGCCGGGGCCCGTCCCGGCATGGTGACCTATATCAACGCCAGGACCCTCTACGTGACCCCGGACGCCGGCGAGGCCAAGGCCCTCTCCGCCGAGAGAAAGGGCAAAAACGGCGGCGAGGTCCGGAACTAACGAAACGCCATCCGGCGGCAATGCGGCCGAAGGGAAGGAAAGGGGCAGGAGCGATCGCTCCTGCCCCTTTCCCTCAGGCAACGCCCGGGCTCCGTTCATCGCTGTCCCGGAAGAGCAGCGTGATGCACCAGATGCCGGCCAGGCCCACCAGGGTATAGATGATCCGGCTGAGAACGGCCATCTGTCCGCCGCAGAGAAAGGCCACAACGTCAAAGCCGAAGATGCCGATGCAGCCCCAGTTCAGCGCGCCGATGATGGTCAGCGCCAGAGCGATCTTGTCCCAGACCATGGATTTCCCTCCATTCGTACCGTAAACTTGTCTCGCGGGATGCCGTTAGCATACCCGGTCCCGGCGGAAACCATACGGGAAAATGCGGCTTTGGCATTGAAAAGCGCGGCGGACTTTGGTAAAATACTTAAAACCATACTTTTTGTGAGACCTGCGGAAGATTTTTTGCCTTCCCCGGGAGAAGGGACCTGCACTATGAACATCGTCTGCCTTGATATGGAGGGCGTCCTGGTGCCCGAGATCTGGATCGCCTTTGCCGAGGAGAGCGGCATCCCGGAGCTCCGGCGCACCACCCGGGACGAGCCGGATTACGACAAGCTGATGCGCTGGCGTCTGGGCATCCTGAAAGAGCACGGCCTGGGCCTGCGGGAGATCCAGCAGACCATCGCCCGGATCGATCCCCTGCCCGGGGCCAAGGACTTCCTGGACGCCCTGCGCCGGGAGACCCAGGCCGTCATCCTCAGCGACACCTTTGAGGAGTTTGCAAAGCCCCTGATGGAGAAGCTGAACTGGCCCACCATCCTCTGCAACTCCCTGGAGGTGGCGGAGAGCGGCGAGATCACGGGCTTCCGGATGCGCTGCCCCCAGTCCAAGCTCACCACCGTCCGGGCCCTGCAGTCCATGGGCTACGAGACCATCGCCGCCGGGGACAGCCACAACGACCTTGCCATGATCCGCGCCAGCAAGGCGGGCTTCCTCTTCCGCAGCACCGGGGCCATCAAGGCGGAGAATCCCGACCTCCCCGCCTATGAGCGCTTCGATGACCTCCTCTCCGCCATCCGGGCGGCACTCTGAGACGCTACCCGCCGCGGCGGGAAAAAATGAAAAGGGGACACGACATGAAGAACTTTGAGAAGCTGGGATTCTATCCCGCCGACATCCTCCTGCCCAAGGACGCCGACATGGAAAAGTGGGCCGTGGTGGCCTGCGACCAGTTCACCTCCCAGCCGGAGTATTGGGAGGCCGTGGAGCAGAACGTGGGCGACGCCCCCTCCACCCTGCGGCTGATCCTGCCGGAGGCCAAGCTCAATGACCCCAACGTGGACGAGCACATCGCGGACATCAACGCCGCCATGAAGCGGTATCTGGACCAGGGCGTTTTCCAGACCCTTCCGGATTCCCTTCTCTACGTCGAGCGCAGGCAGTCCGACGGTAAGATCCGCCACGGCCTCATCGGCATGGTGGACCTGGACCAGTATGACTTCACCCCCGGCTCCGGCGCACTGATCCGGGCCACCGAGGGCACCGTCCTCTCCCGCATCCCGCCCCGGGTCCGGGTCCGGCAGGACGCCCCCATCGAGCTGCCCCACGTGATGCTCCTCATCGACGATCCCAAGGGCAGCGTCATCGAGCCCCTGACGGCGGAGAGCGCCAAGATAGAGAAGCTCTATGACTTCGATCTCCAGCAGGGCGGCGGCCACCTCACCGGCTGGCAGCTCACCGCCGAGCAGATCGACGGCGTCGCGGATGCCCTTGCCGCCCTCTGCACCCCCCAGGCCATGGAGGAGAAGTACGGCCTCCGGGATGCCCAGCCCCTGCTCTTCGCCGTGGGCGACGGCAACCATTCCCTGGCCACCGCCAAGGCCTGTTACGAAAACCTCAAGAAGGTGACGCCGGAGAGCGAGTGGAAAAACCTTCCCGCCCGCTACGCTCTCGTAGAGGTCGTCAACAACCACGACGATGCCCTGCAGTTCGAGCCCATCCACCGGGTGGTCTTCGGCGCGGACCCCGAGACCTTTATGGCCGAGTTCAGGAAGGCCTATCCCAACGTCTACGAGGGCAAGGGGGAAGGCCACACCATCGAGGTCTGCTGGGAGGGCCACGATGGCTTCCTCACCGTCCCCGATCCCAGGATGCAGCTGGCTGTCGGCACCCTCCAGAGCTTCCTGGATGAGTACCTGAAGCAGCATGGCGGCGAGGTGGATTACATCCACGGCGACGAGGTCACCCGGGAGCTGGGCAGCAAGCCCGGCAACATGGGCTTCCTGCTGCCCGCCATGGGCAAGGAGCAGCTCTTCAAGACCGTCATGGCCGACGGTGTGCTGCCCCGCAAGACCTTCTCCATGGGCCATGCCCAGGATAAGCGCTACTACGTGGAGGCCCGGAAGATCCAGTGATCCCCCAGCGTCCCCGGACGGCCCCGTCCGGGGACGCTTTCCCATCCCCAAGAGAGGAGCGTGACCATGAAAGAGACGTTCCGGCGGGAGGCCCCCGCCAAGATCAACCTGGCCCTGGACATCCTGGGAAAGCGCCCGGACGGCTACCACGCGCTTTGCAGCGTTATGCAGACGGTGTCCCTCTGCGACACCGTGGAGCTGGCGGAGGGAGGCGAGGGGTTCACCCTCTCCATGGCGGGCTTCACCCCGCCGGAGGGGCGAAAGACCCTGGAGCAGCGGGCGGCGGAGGCCTTCTTCGCCCGGCTGGGCCGGGCCATGCCCCCTCTTACCGTCGCCATCACCAAGCGGACCCCGGCCTACGCGGGCCTCGGCGGCGGCAGCGCGGACGTGGCGGCCCTTCTGCGCATCCTCCGGGACCGCTATGCCCCGGAAATGGAAGACACTACCCTGGAATCCATCGGCGCGGAGGTTGGCAGCGACATGCCCTTCTGCCTCCGGGGCGGAACGGCCCTGGCGGCGGGCCGGGGCGAGATCCTGACGGACCTGCCGCCCCTGCCGGACTGCTGGATCGTCCTCTGCAAGCCGCCCTTTCCCATCCCAACGCCCATGCTCTTCGCCCGGGCGGACAGCGTGGCCATCCGGCACCGCCCGGACATCCCGGGGATGCGGAAAGCCCTGGAAAACGGGGATCTGGAGGGCGTCGCCGGGAGGCTCGGCAACGTCTTTGAGGAGGTGCTGCCGCCGGAATGCGGGGCGGTCTTCGCCATCCGGGATGCCCTGCTGGCGGCGGGAGCCCTGGGGGCCGGGATGAGCGGATCCGGACCCACGGTGTTTGGAATCTTCCGGGAGGAGGGCCTGGCCCGGGCAGCACAGGAAAAAACTCTCCCGTTGGGGGAGAGTTATGCGGTGAGACCCCTGGGGAAGCTCACGTGACCGCGGGAAATTCCCCGTTTTTCCCCGAAATTCCCCTGGGGAAAATTTTCAGAAAACCGGTATAAAAGTAAGAGATCCCGTCCAGAATTCCGAAAGACAGTACGGCTCCGGCCGGAGCCTTGGGGAAAGGACGGGATCTTTCATGAAACGTGCGGCAAGATGGGAATGGGCCCTGCTCATCGCACTTTTGGTAAGTTTTGCCTGGGGCACCTGGGCGGACCGGACCCAGCAGCAGCTCTCGGACAAGGTGCTGCGGCTCCATGTGCTGGCAAACTCCGACTCGGAGGCGGACCAGGCCCTGAAGCGGAAGGTCCGGGACAGCGTGCTGGAGACGGCCTCCGACATCCTGGCGGACTGCCCGGACCGGGAGACGGCAGAGCAGCGGCTCTCCGCCGCCCTGCCGGAGATCGAGGACGCCGCAAGAGCCCGGATCGCCGCCGAGGGCGGAAAGCAGACGGTGACGGCGGAGCTGCGGCCCACGGTCTTCCCCACCCGGGAGTATGAGGATTTCTCCCTGCCTGCCGGGGAGTACCTGGCCCTCCGGGTGGTCCTGGGGGAGGGGGAGGGGCATAACTGGTGGTGCGTGGTCTTTCCGCCCCTCTGCGCCGAGACGACCTCAAGCTTCTCTCAGACCGCCATGGCGGCGGGGCTCACGGAGGAGGAAGTGGCCCTCATCACCGAGAGCGACGGCTACCAGCTGAAGTTCAAGGCCGTGGAGCTCTGGGAAAAGCTGATGGCGTACTTCCGCTGAGAGAATTTCAAAAAGAAGACCGCCGGAGGAAGCTGGGCTTCCCTCCGGCGGTCTTTTCGGGTCTCAGGGGGTTTTCTGGAAGCGGGGGGAACGGAGGTATTCCGCCACATCGAAGGGCTGGAGGGGGGTGGTGGCCTTCAGGTAGAGGGGGTGATGGGGATGGCCGGACTTGAGGAGGGGGCCTGCGCTGTACCACCGGGCCCCCACGGCCTGGCCGTCCGTGAGGAAGTCCCCCACGCAGCGGGCAAGGTAGTCCCGCTTCTCAATGACGTTGCCCCAGGCGCACCAGACGGCAGGGGCGGGGGAGAGGGAGAGGAGGTAGCGGAAGGCCTTGCGGTTCTCGGCGTGGAGCTCTGGGTTCAGGGCGCGCTCCATGTCGTCCGGCCGGGTGGCCCGCTGGGCATAGACATTGAACATGAGGAAGCTGTCGTAGCCGTTGGAGAGGGCGATGCGCTGGACGGATTGCAGCGTGGGGTCCAGGGCGTCCGGCGCGGCGGTGGAGGGGTTGATGCCCATGCAGATGAGGGGCTTCTGCCCTCGGGTGCCCAGGATGTACCGGTACTCGGAGTAGCGGTTGGGGACGTAGAGCCAGCGGGAGACGTCGTAATCCGGGGAGGGGAGCAGGGCGGCCTCCAGGGCCGGGGCGAAGCGCTCCAGGGTCAGGGCGGCAGTGGGGGAGGATGGGATATGCATGGCGGGCCTCCTTGGGACGGGAAAACCGTCGAAGATTTCTTTCCCATCATAGCACGCTCCGGAAAAAAAGGCAATGAGGGCTGTTTTCGGGACCGTTTCTATGGTAGAATGGGGCGAAAGAAACGAAAGGGGGGCTCGCCGATGCTGACGATCCTCATGGGACGGGCCAAGAGCGGGAAGACGGAGTGGATGCTGCGGCGCATCGCGGCGCTGGGGGATCACTCCCGGCAGGTGCTGCTGGTGCCGGAGCACGCCACCTACGCGGCGGAGATGGACCTCTGCCGCACCTGCGGCGACACCGCCAGCCGCCACGCGGAGGTTCTGAGCTTCCGGCGGCTGGGGACCCGGGTGCTCTCCGTCACCGGGGGGCTTGCCGATGTCTCGCTGGACCAGGGGGGCAAGCTCCTGACGCTGCAGAAGGCCCTGGGCGAGGTGGCGCCGGAGCTGAAGCTCTACCGCCGTCCCTCCCGGAAGGCGGCCTTCCTCACGGGGATGCTGGACCTCTTTGACGAGTTCCAGAGCTTTGCCGTCTCGCCGGAGGATCTGAGCCGCCGGGGGGAGGAACTGACCGGCGCCACCGGGGAAAAGCTCCGGGACCTGAGCCTCCTCTACGGGGCCTATCAGGCGCGGCTGCAGCGGCCGGGCCTGGACGCCCGGGACCGGATGAGCAAGCTCTGCGACCACCTGGAGGAGTCCCGAATCGCGGAGGGCGTGGACTTCTTCCTGGACGGCTTCAGCTACTTCACCGCCCAGGAGCAGAAGGTGCTCTCCGTCCTGCTGCGGCAGGGGCGGAGCGTCACCGTGTCCCTGCTGGGGGAGAAGCAGGGCGGGCGCAGCGAGCTCTTCGATGTCTCGTACCGCACCCGGGACGCCCTTCTCCGGCTGGCGAAAGAGGCCGGCTGTGAGGCGAAGACCCTGGACTTCAACCCCCGGGGCGACGAGGGCAGTCCGCTCCGGCGGCTGGAGCAGGGCTTCCTGGGTTCAGCCCAGCCCTGGAAGGGGGAGACGGAGGCCATCCGCCTGCTGGAGGCTCCGGACCCCTATGCCGAGGTGGAGGAGTGCGCCGCCGCCATCCGAAAGCTGGCGGCGGAGGGCAAGTGCCGCTACCGGGACATCGGCGTGGGCGCCCGGAACATGGGGGACTATGAGTTCCTGCTGGAGAGCGTTTTTGAGCGCTACGGCATCCCGGTCTACCAGAGCCGCCGCAGCGATATCCTGGAGACCCCGGCCCTGGCTCTCGTCACAGGGGCTATGGAGACCCTGAGCTCCGGCTTTGAGGCCGAGGACCTCTTCCGTTGCCTGAAGACCGGTCTCGCCGGGCTCACGGCGGAGGAGTGCGACCGGCTGGAGAACTATGCCCTGACCTGGGACATCCACGGGAGCCTCTGGCTCCGGGAGGAGGACTGGGCTGCCCATCCGGCGGGCTATGGCCGGGAGTGGAGCGACGCCGACCGGCAGGAGCTGGCGGAGATCAACGCCCTGCGGCAGCGGGTGCGGCAGCCCTTCCTCCTGCTGCGGGACGGGATGAAAGCGGCGGAGACCGCTGCTGGGAAGGTGGAGGCCCTGTACCGCTTTCTGGAGAGCGTGAAGTTACAGCAGTCCCTGGAGGAGCAGCGGACGCGCCTTGCCGAGGCGGGCCTTCTGCAGCGGGCGGAGGAGTGTGCCCAGCTCTGGGAGATCCTCTGCGAGGCGCTGGATCAGTTCGTGGAGCTGCTGGGCGAGGAGCCCATCACCACAGACGAGTTCCAGCGGCTTTTGCGCCAGGTGCTGACCCAGTACAGCGTCGGCACCATCCCGGCGGCGCTGGACCAGGTGACGGTGGGGGACATCAGCCGCAACGACCGGCACACCTGCAGATACTTCTTCCTGCTGGGGGCCAACGACCATGTGCTGCCGGCCCCCGCCGCGGCAGGCGGCATCCTGAATGAGAGCGACCGGGACGAGCTGGCGTCGGTGGGGCTGCGTCTGGCGCCCCGGGGCATGGAGCAGATGAGCCTGGAGCTCCAGAACCTTTACGCCGCCCTCTGCCAGCCCACGGAGGGGCTGTTCCTCAGCTATCCCGCCTCTGATGGGGCGGGGACGGCGCTGCGCCCGGCCTTCGTGGTGGAGCGGCTGCGCAGGCTCTTCCCGGATGTGCTCCTGCGGCGCTCGGACCCCAGCCGCCCCTACCGCCTGACGGCGGAGATCCCGGCCCTGGAGGCGGCGGGGCGCAGCGAGAATGCGGCCCTGCGGGCCTACTTCCGCCAGAAGCGTCCGGAGGCCATGGCGGCCATGGACCGGGCGGCGGAGATGGACCGGGGACGGCTGGACCGCAGCGCGGTCCGGGCTCTGTACGGGGACAGCTTCCGCTTCTCCGCCTCCCGCATCGAGCGGATGAATACCTGTCACTTCGCCTACTTCATGGAGTACGGCCTCCAGGCCAGGGTCCGGGAGAAGGCCCAGTTCAACGCGCCCCAGATCGGCACCTTCCTCCACTACATTCTGGAGAACGTGGTCCGGGACGTGAAGAAGCTGGGGGGCTTTGCCCAGGTGGACGACGACACCCTCCGGACCCTGACGGAGCAGTACATCGCCCGATACGCCGAGAGCGAGCTGCGGAACTTCCAGGACCGGTCGCCCCGGTTCCACTATCTCTTTGACCGGCTGCGGCACGCGGCCTTTGCCGTGGTCCGGGAGACGGCGGAGGAGCTGCGGCACTCGGACTTCGTGCCGGTGGCCTTCGAGCTGGACTTCGGGGACGGGAAGACGCTGCCGGCGGTCTCCATCCGGGAACCGGACAGCGAGCTGCGCATCGGCGGCAAGGTGGACCGGGTGGACGGCTGGGTGAAGAACGGCAAGCTCTACCTCCGGGTGGTGGACTACAAGACGGGGCGGAAGGAGTTCAGGCTCTCGGATGTGCGGATGGGCCTGGACATCCAGATGCTGCTCTATCTCTTCACCCTGCAGGCGGAGGGGGAGCGCCACTTCGGGATGCCCGTGGAGCCGGCGGGAGTCCTCTACTTCCCGGCCCGGGACGAGATCCTCTCCGCGGAGCGGAACATCTCGCCGGAGCTGCTGGCGGCGAAGCGGGCCGGAGAGCTGCACCGCTGCGGGCTGCTGCTGCGGGACCCGGAGGTGCTGCGGGCCATGGAGCACGAGGCCCTGGAGCGGCCCGTGTATCTCCCCATGAATGTGGACAAGGCGGGGGACCTCTCGGGGTCCCTGGCTTCGGCCCGGCAACTGGGGCAGCTGCGGCGCTATGTGGACCGGCTGCTGCACCGGATCACCCGGGAGATCCGGGACGGGAACATCGACGCGGACCCGGTCTTTCAGACGCCGAGCCAGGGCGCCTGCCGCTACTGCCAGTGGGCGGGGGCCTGTCACTTTGAGGACGGGCACGGCCGGGACCGGCGGCACTACCGGGAGAAGATGGATGAAAAGGAATTCTGGGATACCCTGGAAAGCGAGGAGGGAGGCGAGGACCATGGCTGAGCTGCAGCTGACGGCGGAACAGAGAATGGTGGTGGAGGACCGGGGCGGGAGCCTGCTGGTGTCCGCCGCCGCCGGGTCCGGCAAGACCAAGGTGCTGGTGGACCGGCTCTTCCGTTATCTCCGGGAGGACCACGCCAATGTGGATGACTTCCTCATCATCACCTATACCAAGGCCGCGGCGGCGGAGCTCCGGGGCAAGATCGCGACGGAGCTGAGCCGCCAGATCGCCCTCACACCGGAGGACGGACACCTGCGGAGCCAGCTGCTGCGGGTCTATCAGGCGGACATCAAGACGGTGGACGCCTTCTGCGCGGGACTGCTGCGGGAGAACACCCACCTGCTGGCCCGGGAGGAGGACCGGCAGAGCCTGTCGCCGGACTTCCGCACCCTGGACGAGGACGAGGCGGCGCTGCTGCGCCGCCGGGTGCTGGAGCGGACGCTGGATGGCTTCTACGGAGAGCTCAGCGAGGCGGGGGCGCTGCTGGCGGATACCCTGGGCCACGGCCGGGACGACCAGAAGCTGGAGGACCTGGTGCTGGAGCTCTATGGGAAGATCCAGAGCCACGCCTGGCCCCTTGTCTGGCTGCGGGAGAACCGGGCGCAGTGGGCGGCCATGACGGCGGAGGGGGACTTTGACGCCACGCCCTACGCCGCCATCCTGCGGGGAAAGATCCGCCGGTGGGCGGAACTCTGGTCCCGGCGGCTCACGGACTGCGCGGAGCGGATGCGGAGCGACGAGAAGCTGGCGGCCAAGCACATGCCCTCCTTCCTGGACGTGGCGGAGCAGCTGGCGCGCCTGGCGGAGCGGGAGGACTGGGACAGTCTCTCCGCGGGCCTGGCCGGGATCGATTTCCCCAAACGGGGACAGGTGCGGAACGGCGGACCGGAGAAGGAGCGCGGCGACGTCTGCTGGAAGACCTGCTCAGACGAATGGAAGAAGCTCCGGAAGGATATGGACATCTCCGGTCGGGAGGCCATGGAGGACCTGGCGGCCATGGCCCCTGCCATGACGGCGCTGCTGGATCTGGTGGAGCGTTTTTCCGAGGATTACCGGCAGGAGAAGCTGCGGCGCAACGCGGCGGACTTCTCCGACCAGGAGCATCTGGCCCTGGCCATCCTGCTGGATGGGGAGGGGCGGCCCACGGAGCTTGCCCGGCAGACGGCCTCCCGGTACCGGGAGATCCTAGTGGACGAGTATCAGGATACCAATGAGGTCCAGGACCGGATCTTTCAGGCCATCTCCCGGGAGGGGCGGAACCTTTTCACTGTGGGGGATGTGAAGCAGAGCATCTACCGCTTCCGCCTGGCGGACCCGGGGATCTTTCTGGCAAAGTACGAGACCTACCGGCCCGCCGGAGAGGCGGAGGAGGGGGAGCCACGGAAGATCCTGCTCTCCCGGAACTTCCGCTCCCGGAGGGAGATCCTGGAGGCGGCGAACTTCGTTTTCCGGAACATCCTCTCCCCCCAGATGGGCGGCATGGTGTACGGGGAGGACGAGGCGCTCCGCTGTGAGGCCAAGTACCCCCCCAGGGACGACTGCGCCGTGGAGTACCACCTGCTCTGCTGCGGCGGGGAGGAGGGCGGAAAGCCCAGGGACGCCGAGGCGAGATTCGTGGCCCGGCGGGTCCGGACGCTGCTGGCGGAGCACTTCCCGGTGACGAAGGACGGGAGCCTCCAGCCCTGCCGGCCGGATGACATCGTGATCCTGCTGCGCTCCCCCGGGCGGCGGGGAGCGGACTTTGCCGCCGCGCTGGCGGCGGAGGGCATCCCCGCGGCCTTTTCTGAGAGCGCGGACTTCTTCTCCACGGTGGAGGTCTCCACCGTGCTGTCCCTGCTGGAACTCATCGACAACCCCCGGCAGGATGTGGCCCTCATCGCGGTGCTGCGGTCGCCGCTCTACGGCTTCTCCCCCTCCCGTCTTGCGGAGATCCGCAGCCGGGACCGGCAGGGGGATTACCTGGACGCCGTCCGGGCGGACGGCGGAGCGGACTGCCAGGCCTTCCTGGCGGAGCTGGAGGACTTCCGGCTCCGGGCCCGGGACCTGGGCGTGGGGCAGCTCCTCTGGCACATCTATCACCGGCGCAACGCCCTGGGCGTTTTCGGCGCCATGGAGGGCGGGGAGCAGCGGCGGGAAAACCTCATCGCCCTGACGGAGCAGGCCCGGCGCTGGGAGAGCGGCGGCAGCGGCAGCGGCGTTTACGGCTTTGTGAGCTGGATGCGGCGGCTGCTGGGCTCCGGCCGGAGCCCCCGGGTCAGCGTGGGGGAGGAGAGCCGGGGCGTCCGCATTCTGAGCATCCACAAGTCCAAGGGGCTGGAGTTCCCCATCGTTTTGCTGGCGGACCTCAGCGGGGCCTTCTCCCAGGAGGATTACAAGTCCTCCGTCCTGGTGCATCCCCAGTTGGGGCTGGGACCGGACCGGGTGGACCTTGCCCGGCGCATCCGGTACCGTACCCTGGCCAAGGCGGCGCTGAAGGAACAGCTCGTCCGGGAGAACAAGGAGGAGGAGCAGCGCGTGCTGTACGTGGCCATGACCCGGGCCAAGGAGAAGCTCATCCTGGTGGACGCCCGGAGCAAAGCAGAGGGGCAGATCCGGAGCCTGGCGGCGAAAGCCGGCTGCCCCGCGGAGCCTGGGGCGGTGGCGGAGGGAAAGTGCTACGGCGACTGGATCCTGCTGCCCCTGCTCTGCCGCTGGGAGAGCGCGCCCCTCCGGGCCCTGGCCGGTACGGCGCCGGAGCTGACGGAGAGCGATCTGCCCTGGGAGGTACGGGTCCATTCGGACACGGAGCTTGCCGGGGATCTGCCTCTGCCGGACTGGCGGGAGGCCCCGGAGACGCCGGGGGAGGAGCGGTCCTTTGACCCGGCGCTGCTGGAGTTCCGCTACCCCTATGAGGCGGAGACCGCGCTGCCCGCCAAGCTGACGGCCACCCAGATGAAGGGCCGGGAGGCGGACCGGGAGATCGCCGAGGACGCCCCCAGGCCCCCCTCCCTCCGGCCCCTGAGCCAGCCCCGATTCCGCCGGAGCGGCGGGGACCTGACGTCGGCGGAGGCCGGCACGGCGGTGCATCTGGCCCTCCAGTATCTGGATTTCCATGACCTCGACGCGGCGGGGCAGATCGCGCGTCTCACAGAGCGGCATCTGCTGACCCCGGCCCAGGCGGCGGCCATCCCGGCCTGGGAGCTGGAGTGCTTCCTGCGCTCCCCCATCGCGGAGGAGCTGCACACGGCGGAGACGCTGCTGCGGGAGTACCGCTTCACGGTGCTGCTGCCGGCCCTGGCCCTCTCGGAGGATGCGGCGGCGGAGGACCATGTGCTGCTGCAGGGCATCGTGGACTGCTGCTATGGCGGGAAGGACGGCCCCCTGACGGTGCTGGACTTCAAGACGGACCGGGTAAAAGGCGAGGAGCTGCGTCTCCGGGCGGAGCGCTACCGCCCCCAGCTGGAAGCCTACAGCAAGGCCCTCTCCCGGGTGCTGGAGCGGCCGGTGGGGCGGAGGATCCTCTGTTTTCTCCACGCGGGGGAGACGGTGGAGCTCTGAAACGGGCGGAAAGCGTCCTGTTTTCCCGGAGACCGCCGGAAAAAGCGGCGGAAATGAGAAAAAAGAGCTTGCAATTCCCAAAAGTCTGTGGTAAACTAATCTAGCTTGCGTGGGGTGAAAGCTCTGACGCAGGTAGTTACAAGGGAAAGAGGTGAACGAGAGCAATGAAGGAAGGAATCCATCCCAATTATCAGCAGACTACGATTACTTGCGCCTGCGGTAATGTGATTGAGACAGGTTCTA
>SFLD01000080.1 GCA_004553545.1 Clostridiales bacterium
GGAGGGCTAGAGATGGAGAAAGTGGCGAGGCAGAAATTGTGGCGGGTTGTCCTTCCGACACTGTTGTAGAGCGATTTTGCAACAAGGAGGAAGAATGCCGGACAATCCAAGATTCGAGTATGCGGTGGCTACCGTCCCATCCGCTGAAGCCTTTGTCGAAGAGGAAGAAGACGGGGAAGGCAGGGAGTCAGTTTTCAGGATGGCTGCGGAGATGGCAAGGCGGGTAAACCTGGCCATAGTGGAGGCATCAAGGGACGATGGTGTCTCATGCCTCATGATGCTGAAGAGGGCGGCGGGGATGACCCTTGAGGAGATAGCCTCCGGCTCCGGATGCTCCAAACAGGCGGTGAGGAAGCGCTTCCTGGGCATCATCCGGCGGTTCCCTGCCATGGATGGATACCTCCACATCTCCGCCCCTGGCATCCTGGACTCCGCAATGTCCCCATGGGGGGACATCCTCGCCATGAGTTCCAGACACCACGCAACGCTGAGGAAAATGACAGCATGGATGTTCGAAGAGAAGAACTAGCCAGCCGGTTCGCCGAGGCCTCCATCCGGGTGAAAGCCATGGAGAAGGAGGCCATGAAGTGCGCAGCGGAATGGAAAAAGGCACTCCGGAACGCACGGGAAATCCGGGACAGGCTTATGGATGCCATCAGGCAGGGAGCGGGAGAAGACCATGGAAAGATCTAGGACGCTGGCTGGGCTTGCCCCAAGAATGCACGACCGGCTGAACATCGACTACCTGGGGGTGAACCTCGTGGTGCGCTTCGCCTCCAGGCGGTGCGTCACCGCATCCGCGTGCGTGGGCGGGGACGTGTTCTACGTCCACCTCATGGACCCTGGAAGGCCTGCGCCGGACGGGAAGTCATGGTGGCGCGATGGATGGGGAATCCACTATGGGGACGACGGGGATGGCGCCCGTGGCTGACGCCGGCGGGGCAGGCCCGCTCCGGAACGCCAGGCACGAGGCATTCTGCCGGCACTACACGGGGGACCACAGGCGGAACGCCTCGGCCTCCTACATCGCCGCTGGATACTCCCCCAAGTCCGCCAGGGAGTGCGCATCGCGCCTCCTGCTGACAAATGCAGACGTGCGGAGGAGGATACGGGAACTCGACGACGAGGCCCTGGAGGCCATCAGGCTGCACGCCAGGGACGCCAACGAGAGGCTGGGGGCCATCGCCGCGGCAAAATATACAGACTACCTGGACGAGGATGGAAATGTGGACATTCAGAAGGTCATGAGCCCTGAGTTGTCCCCAGCCGTGGAATACTGCCTCCCCGTGTTCGACAGGGACGGGGTGCAGACCGGGTGGCGCCTGAAGTTATATGACCCCATGCGCGCCTTGGAACTCCTTGGCCTCACGGCAGCGGATTCCCAGCCGCAGGGACAGAACACGCAGGTGCTTGTCATCAAGGCATAGGAAATGGAAGAAGGATACATCGTCATCCTGGATCCCATCCCTCTGTTCCCGAATGAAGACGGTTTCCCGTTCTACGATAGGAATCAACATGTCCCCGAGCAAGATATACGAACTGACCCAGAAGCAGAGGGAGGCGTGGCGTCTTCTGGAGGACGAGAAGTACCGGCGGTATCTCTTCGACGGAGGGGCGCGCTCGGGGAAGACGGACGGGACCATCGCCTGGCTCATCTACCAGGCCTCCCGTTTTCCCGGCGCCCGGATCCTGGTCGCCCGGTGGCGGCTTGACCATGCCAGGACGACCCTGTGGAACCTCACCCTGAAGAAGCTGCTCCCGCCTGGATGCTGCGGGGCGAGATATCTGGAGGCGCCCATGGAGTGCCGGTTCCCCAACGGAAGCGTGATTCGCGTGGGAGGCCTTGACGATGCGGAGAGGGTGGACAAAATCCTGGGGGACGAATACCTCCACATCTTCATCAACGAGGCGACGCAGGTCAATCCCAAGGGGCCAAGGCACTGGCTCCACCAGGTAGGGGTCCAGCACATCCTCCCGGATCCGGACAGCAGGAAGGCCGTGCCCCTTCCCGATGCCTCCGCTTGGGCGCGCCTCCATTGGACACCATACGACAACCCGTACCTCCCAGAGGACGCCATCCGCACCTTGGAGGCACTTCCCGGCATCATGCGCAGGAGGATGCTCCTGGGGGAGTGGTGCAACAACGAGGGGATGGTCTATGACGGATTCGACCCGGAGATTCACGGATTCGACAGACTGCCGGAAGGTTCGGAACAGTGGAAGCGCATCCGGTCCATAGACTTCGGATACACAAACCCGTTCTGCTGCCTATGGGGGGCGGTGGATGGAGACGGGAGGCTATGGGTCTATCGGGAACTCTACGAACGGGGGAAGAGGGCGGACGAATTGGCCCCAAGGATTCTTCAGGCAGAGGGAGGGATAGGGGAGACAGTGGCGGACCCGGAGGACGCGGAGGCCCGCGCCGTTCTGGCGTCCGCAGGGCTTCCCACCACCCCCGCAAGGAAGGCGGTCATTCCTGGGATACAGGCAGTTCAGAGGAGGCTGGCCATGGCGGGGGACTCCCGCCCCCGCCTCATGGTATCCAGCCATTGCCCGAACCTGGTGAACGAGTTCTACGAATACCGATGGGAGGAACACCGTGACGGAAGGAACGACAGGGAGGCCCCGAGAAAGGAACACGACCACGCCATGGACGCACTCCGCTACATGGTTATGGCGGTGGACTCCCCCGCCACATATTCCGCCATGCCACTCCCCGGCACGGGAGGAGGAGGGGATGGGATTCTCCCCCGGGAGGAGTGGGACGGGGACGCCCCGGAGGAGCCGTTCTAGCCTGAAACCGATATGTAACAATTTCAAAAAGGTTTACTTCCTTCCCATGATTGGAAGCCCGTCAATGAATTTTTCCCCAACGAAGGAGCAACCATGTTCGAGAGACTGAAGAACAGCGTCCTGGCCTCCAGGATCCGCTATGCCTTTGGAAAGGCCGCAGGCCATCCAGGCCCTTGGGACAAGGATGACACTCTGGTCTCCTCCACCATCCCCGTCACCGACGACCTGTACTCAAGGACCCGCCTCACCCCTGCGAAGCTTGCCTCCATCATCCGGGACGCAGACGACGGGGAGCCGGGAGACCAGGCGCGCCTTCTTGAGGTCATCCTGGAGAAGGAGCCACGGTTCGCCGCCCATCTGCAGACGCGCCGGCTTGCCGTCCTTGGATGCCGGTGGAGCGTCCAAAGCGAAAGAGATCCCGATGAGGCGGCGCGTCTGGAAGCCATATTGAAGAAGGCAGGATGCCGGAAGGCCATGGAGGCCCTCATGCGCTGCATCGGCATGGGATACTCCGGCGTTGTGGTGGACTGGGCTCCCGGCGGAGGGGGGATCCGCGGTTTCCGCCCCATCTCCTCCGACAGGTGGGTGTTCGACCAGGGGGGGAACCCCGCCCTGGAGACCGACACCGGGGGGCGCATTCCCCTCCCCTCCCTCCACCCCGCCCAAGTCCTCTACTGCCAGGCGGACGGGATGACTGGACTCCCTGTCAGGAACGGGCTTCTCCGCACCCTGCTCTGGCTCTATCTCTTCAAAAACACATCCTTCACCCTATGGAACCAGTTCCTGGAGCGCTTCGGCGTCCCCTTCATCCTGGGGAAACTCCCGTCCGGGGACTTCAACGACGCCGCCAAGAGGACCGAACTCCTTCGCTCCATCCTTGCCGTACGCTCCGGAGGGGGAGGGGTGGGAACCGCCGAGACCGACATGCAGATGCTCAACGGGGCATCCGGCGGAAACCACGACGCCTTCGAACGCTTCCAGAGATACTGCGACGAGACCGCCACCCTGGTCATCCTGGGGCAGTTGGCCTCCAGCGACAGATCTTCCGGGCTCTCCATGGGAGGGGCGCAGGACAAGGTAAGGCAGGACATCCTGGAGGCGGACTGCGAACTGGTCTCCCAGGAGATGCAGAGGCTCCTTGACTGGCTTGTCCGCTTCCGCCTTGGGGTGGATGACGGAGACTTCCGCTTCGCCATCGATTGCGCCAAGCCGGAGGACATGAACACCAGGGCGGAAAGGGACGCGAGGATCGCCAGCGCTTCGGGCTGCTTCCTGGACAGGAAATACGCGGAGGAGACCTACGGGATCCGCCTGGGAGAACGCTCCGCCGTAATGCCGGGAACGCAGGAGGGATTCTCCGATTCCCCCGCAATGCCTGGAGAGCAACCAAAAAGGAGGAGGCCAACGGCGTCG
>SFLD01000015.1 GCA_004553545.1 Clostridiales bacterium
TTGTGGTGTTTCATGTCATCCAGCTCCTCCTGCCGGTATCCCAATCCCAGCAGGATGGCCTTGGTGTCCTGCCCCAGGGTGGGGGAGGGCACGTCGGTCTTCACCGGATTCTCCGAGAGCTTCATGGGGTCGCCCACCAGCTGGATGTCCCCCAGGACGGGGTCCTTCACGGTAATGACCATGTCCCGGGCTAGGAGCTGGGGATCCCGGAGGCTCTCCGCGATGCCCATGACCTCAGCCACGGGGATGTTGGTCCCGGCGAGCTTGGCCTCCAGTTCCTTGCCGGTGGTGTCCCGCAGGAAGGCTTCCAGGTCGGTCTTCAGGGCGTCCCGGTGCTCCAGGCGGAGGGCGGCGGTCTGATAGTCGGCCTTCTGGGGGAAGCCGGTCCGCTGGCAGAAGGTCTGCCACATGGCGTCCGTCTTCACGGAGAGGGCTACGTAGCTGTTCTTGGCCCGGTAGACGTCGCCGGGGGCGTACCAGGGACTGCGGTTGCCGTCCCGGTGGAGGAGATTGCCGCAATCGGTATACTCCATGACGGGGTATTCCAGGGCGGTGATGAGGCTGCCCAGCATGGTGGCGTCCACCCGGCAGCCCTGGCCGGTCCTGAGCTTGCGGTAGTAGGCGATGGTGATGCCCATCAGCAGCACGAGACCGGAGTAGCTGTCGCCGATGGCGGGGCCGATCTTCTGGGGGACGCCGTCGGGGAAGCCGTTGAGGTCCATGACGCCGCTGACGGCCTGCATCACGTTGTCATAGGCGGCGTAGGCGGAGAGGGCGCCCTTGTTGCCGAAGCCGGAGAGCTCGGCGTAGATGATGTCGGGCTTGATCTTCCGGACCTCCTCGTAGGAGAAGCCCATCTTCTCCAGGGTGCCGGCCTTGAAGTTGGAGCAGATGATGTCGGACTCGGCGATGAGCCGGCGGATGATCTCCTTGGCCTCCGGGGCCCGGAGGTCCAGGGGCAGGCTCTGCTTGCCCCGGTTGAAGGAGGCGTAGTAGCCGCTGTAGCCGTTCTTGAAGGGGCCCCAGCCCCGGGCCTGGTCACCGCCGGAGACCTTCTCGATCTTGATGACCTGGGCGCCGAAGTCCGCCATGGTCATGGTGCAGAAGGGGCCAGCGTAGGCGTGGGTGAAGTCCAGGACCTTTACACCGTCAAGCATTCCCATTGTCGTTTCCTCCTTCCGAAAGGATGGCGTCGTTGTCGGCCCCCAGGACGGGGACCCGTTCACTGTAAGTGGGGGGCGTCTCTGCCAGGATCACCGGCATGGAGGGGAAGCAGAAGTCCCCCTGCTGCTGCAAAAAGCCGCAGACCCGGGTGTTCTCGGCGTCCACGATCTCCCGCACGTCCAGCACGGCGCAGCAGGGGATCTTGGCGTCGCGGCAGCGCTTCTCGGCGTCGAACTTCTCCCAGCGGAGGAGCCGCTCCGCCAGGGCGGGACGGAGGTAGGAGGCGTAGTTGGCCACCCGGTCGTCGTTGGTGGCGCAGAGGGGATCGTTCTTCAGATCGTCGAAGCCCAGGGCGTCGCAGAAGCGTTCCCAGTGATCCTGAGCGGCGCAGCCCACGGCCAGGTAGCCGTCCGCCGTCTGGAAGGTGTCGTAGGGGGCGCAGGAGGGGTCATCGTTGCCCTTGCGGGACTGGACCTCGCCGATGGTGCTGTAGGCCACCGGGGCGGCCTCGATGCAGGAGTACATGGCGTCCTGCAGGGAGATATCCACCAGCTGGCCGACGCCCCGCTTCTCCCGGTCGATGAGGGCCAGCATCACGGCGGTGGCCAGGTACCCGGCGGCGTAATGCTCCGGGATGCTGGGGCCGGACTGGACGGGATAGCCGCCGGACATGCCGGTCATATCCATGGCCACGGACCGGGCCTGGACCGTCAGGGAGGAGGCGGGAGCCTCCGCCAGGGGACCGGTGAGGCCGTAGGGGGTGACGGAGGCCAGAATCAGGTCCGGCTTCTCCGCCTTCAGGCTCTCGTAGTCCAGGCCCAGGGCCTTGGCCTCGGAGGGACGGAAGTCCGTGCAGACCACGTCGGCTTTCCGGAGGAGCGTTCGCAGCAGGGCGGCGCCCTCCGGCTGGGCGTAGTCCAGCAGGACGCTCTTCTTCCCGGCGGAGAGATAGCGGAAGTAGAGGCTCTCGCCGTTCCGGATGGGAGCGTAGCGGCGGGTGGGGTCCCCCTTGGGGGGCTCGACCTTAACGACCTCGGCGCCGTAGTTTGCCAGGTACTTGGTGGCAAGGCTGCCGGAAAGGCCGCGTGTCAGATCCAGAATGCGGATGTCGTGCAGCGGCATGGATCTTATCACTCCTTTTTCTCGTTGTGCTATTCTATAAGCAAACGGCGTGCCAAGTCCGGAAACTGCGGAAATTGACATTTTCCTGACGATTTATTCAAATGCGAATAAATCGTCAAAAAAATACAAAGACATCTTATTCAAAATTGAATATTTTTTCGATTTTGAATAATCAAACGTGAAATTCAGACGGGGAAAGGGAGGAAAATCTGAAACATTGATAAATTCTTGGCGATTATGACAGGAATGGGGCGTCGTATTTGGCTGTTCTGACAAAGCCTGCGGAAAAAAGCCCCCGGCGCCTCCGCGCCGGGGGCTCCGTGAAGGGAATCAATTAGAAAGCAGGGGAGGAGGAACACCCAAAGCGTGTTGCAACCCAGCATGAAACGCTGCCTGTGCGGCAACGCAGCAAATAGAAAACGACAAAGCCAGTCAGATTAAAAGTCTGCTGGACCGTCTGATATGAGTATTTAAGGGCAAGAGGTTGCCATCAAGAAGATGTTTCTGACCTTGAGCCAGCAGTTGGGCGTGAAGTGCATTGGCTAGATGGACATGGACGGAAGGACGATCTATGTTCAGATGCCAGGATCAACTGCCGGGAGTACTTTACGGACGTCTCGACGAATGAATCACCAAGGTGGGAGAGGGGCGCTTGCGAGTGCGGTGTCTCGGGTTTTTGCCTGTTGAGAGGTGGGGGAGAAAGAGCGCTGGAGAAGGTGGGTAGGATAAGTGTGCAAGTTGCTTTGACTACACCTGGCTGCATTGGATTTATAAATCGGTGTTATTTGAAATATTAGCTTTATTTAATAAAAAATCACAATATTATGGTCGGTTTTATATCATATTTTGGATATATTGACAGATACCAAACGAACTGCTATGCTGAATGTGGATTTAGAAATGCTTGGCCAAGCTTCTAAGGACGACTGAAAAATACATCATGACTTTAGAAGGGAGACAATGGAATGGCAGACGATAGAATCACCAGGCAAGTAGTCGAGTATTTTACTGACTTGAAATATGAGGACCTGCCCGAGGACGTCGTTCACACCGCGAAACGGATCTTTATGGATATCGTGGGCTGCGGCCTGGGTTCCCATCCCCTGGACAAGGGCGCCACGGCGGTCAAGCTGGTCAAGGCCAAGGGGGGCGCCCCGGAGGCTACCATTCTGGGCACCGGCGAGAAGCTCCCCATGGACGAAGTCGCCTTCGCCAACGGCGAGCTGATGCACTCCATGGACTTCAACGCGATCTCTCCCCCGCTGTATGTGGCTCCCATGGTCTGCCCCGCCACTCTGGCGGTGGCCGAGAACCAGGGCCGCTCCGGCAAGGACTTCCTCACCGCCATGGTGGCCGGCTTTGAGATCGCCATGCGCATCGGTCAGTCCCTGGGCAATTTCCGCTCCCGTGAGATCAAGACCCGCGCCTCCGGCACCACCTGGGATACCATGGGTGTCGCCATCGCCGCCGGCAAGTTCAACAAGGAGCAGATGACCAACGCCTTCGGCCTCTCCGGTTACTTTGCCCCCATCCCCTGCCTGATGAAGTACATGCACACCGCCAACAACGGCATGCATGCCGTGAAAAAGTTGTGATTTTCGGCGCCGCCGGACATACCGGCAAATACCTGACCCACAAGATGCAGTCCATCGCGGACATTGAACTGTCCGTCTTCGTCCGGAACCCGCAGAAATTTGAGGGCATGGACCTGAGCGGCGTCAACGTGATTCAGGGCGACGTGCTCAAGCCAGAGGACGTGAAGCGCGCCATGGAAGGGCAGGACGTGCTGCTCTGCTCGCTGGACGGCAACGTACTGCCGATGGCGCAGAACATCGCCGCGGCGGTGGAGGAGACTTCGGTAAAGCGCATCATCTGGATCACCGGCATGGGCATCCACCATGAGATCTGCGGCATCCACGGCATCATGCTGAATCAGCTGGCGAAAAAGATGCCGGAGTATATCACGGCGGCGGACACCATCGCCGCCAGCTCCGCTGTGACAACGCTCCTGCGCTGTCCCGGCATCCGGGACGGTGAGGGCGAGACCTACCGCCTGACGCGGGAGGGGGAAAAGCCTGCCTGCTGGTTCGTGGACCGGGCCGCCATCGCCCAGTGCATGGCGGACATGATCGCGGACGAGACGCTGGGCGCCAACGAGAGCCTGGGCATCACGAACTGAGAGGTGCGGAATGAAAAAGATCCTGATTTTGGAGGGCAGTCCCCGGCTGAACGGGAATTCCTGCCTGTTGAGCGACGAATTTGCCCGGGGCGCAGAGGAAGCCGGATGCAGCGTGGAAAAGATCGCGGTTGCCCGGAAAAGGGTGGCAGGCTGCCTGGGCTGCAATGCCTGCTACCGGAATGACGGCGTCTGCGTCCAGAAGGACGACATGGTGGAGATCCGGGAGAAAATGCTGGGGGCGGATGTCATCGTCCTGGCCTCTCCCATCTACTTCTATTCCATGACGGCGCAGCTCAAGGCGGTCATTGACCGCAGCTATGCCTTCTTCTCCCAGTTGGCGGGCAAGACCTTCTATTTCATCATTTCCTGCGCCGCGCCGGACGAGGCGCTGACGGAAACCATGCAGGCCGCGCTCCGGGGCTTTACCTGCTGTGTGCCGGATTCCGTTGAGGGCGGCGTGATTCTCGGGACCGGGGCCAACGATGCCGGGGACATCCGCCATTCCCCGGCCATGGAACAGGCTTATCAAATGGGCCGCAGCTTCGCGGCACAGGAGGAACAGCACTGATGCAGGATTTCATCTATGAGGGCGGCATCCGCATCCTTTACGGCGCGGAGCAGTTGCCCCGGGTCGCGGAGGAGATCGCGAAGCTGGGCCAGCGGATGCTGGTCATCCCCACGGGGAGTTTTCTCTCCGGCGGACACTATGAGACGCTGGAGCGTGCGTTGACCGGGGTGGGGCTTGTGGTTTTCCCACTGAACGCGGGGAGAAAACCGCTGCTGAGCAAGGTCCAGGAGGGAGCACGTCTGTGTGCGGAAAAGCAGATCGACGTGGTCCTGGGCATCGGCGGGGGCGTCAGCATGGACCTGGCCAAGGCCATCGCCTTCGGTGCGCGGAATACGGATGTCCCCATGGAGAGATTCCTGACCTATGAGGTATCCACCGATGGCCGCCCCATGCTGCCGGTGGTCACCATCCCAACGAATCCCATGTCTGGCTCTGAGACCAACGCGGACATTCAGATCACGCTGGACGAGAGCGGCCTGCAGGTTGGCTGCTCTGTGGGGAAAGCCGTGTTCACCTGGCTGAACCCCGAGTACGTCATGTCCCTGCCTGACAGAGTTTTGGCCTATGGCCAGATGACCTCCTTTGTGCAGTTCTCCCTCAACTATCTGAACCTGACCCGCTCCCCGCTGGCAGAGCACTATGCGGAGGCCTCCATGAAGACCGTGCTGGAACGCCTGCGTCGTAGCCTTGCCAACAAGCAGGATGTGAATGCGCAGGGAACCCTGCTGCTGAACAGCGCCCTGGCTCTTTCCGGCATCGACGACCTGGGCCGCGAGGGTGAGTTTGCCCCCTATCCGCTCCGGTCCTTCGCCCAGCGGTATCTGGGGCTGGACTATCCCCATGCCCTGACGGGCCTTTTTCCATACTGGCTCAGGGAGATCTACCGTGCCAGCGAAGATAAGGCCATCTTCCGCCGCTATTTCAGCGAGATCCTCGGCGTAACTACAGACGGAACGGACGAGGAAGCGCTGCTGCAAGAGGCGCTGGCGGCGCTGAAGAAGCTCTATCAGGAATTCGGCATTGCCTTCCGCTACGGCGAGCTGGCAGCTGACCCGCAGGACCACGGAAGGCTGGTGGAGATCATCGACTCCTTCGGCCCCATGCCCTGCCAGATCATGCCGCTGACCACAGAGCGCATGGCAAAGATGATCGAGGACGCCATCGCCGGCCAACTGGATGAATGTGTCTGACCCGCCTCCCCCCCAGGGGCGGAGCGGGGCTGCGAGAGAGCAGGGGAGACGAGGCCCCTGCGTGTGAAAGGATTTTCCCATGATAAACCACGGCGGTGCACGGAAACGTACACCGCCGTGGTTTATGAAATTGCGGGGGAGTCTGTTCCGGGGGTTTTGCGAGCGATGGGCAGATTGTCTTTATCAGTCTGGGTCCTGCAGAGTGGTTCCCTTACTCTGCCAGGCAGCGGTAGAGGAAGGTTACGATCTGACCCCGGGTGCAGGGAGCGTTGGGACTGAAGGTGGTGGCGGTGGTTCCGTTGGTGACACCGTGAGTCACCGCCCAGAGGGCTGCGTGGTAGCAGAAGCTGCCGTAGGACACGTCCGTGAAGGGATTGGTCCCCAGAGCGGGGGGAGAATTCTGGGCCCGGTAGAGGAAGGTCACGATGTGGCCCCGGCTGCACTGCTGGTTGGGGGAGAAGGTGGTCTCCGTGGTGCCCCGGGTGATGCCCTGCTCCACCGCCCAGAGGACGGCATCATGATAGTAGGCGTTGGGGCCGACGTCCGTAAAGGGCATCTCGCGGTTCTGGGGCGCGGGTTTCCCGGCAGCCCGCCAGAGGAAGGTCACGGCCTGGGCCCGGGTGCAGATACCGTTGGGGTCAAAGTACTGGTCGGTGACGCCGTTGGTGATGCCGTGCTCCACGGCCCACTCCACGGCATCGTGGCAGAAGGAATCCTCCGGGACATCCACAAAGGTGCCGGAGCCGGGCTGCGCGGGCGTCTCACCGCCGGACTCGCCGCCACCGCCGGTGCTGCCGCCGCTGCCCGTACCGCCGCCGGAGTCTCCGCCGACGCGGGTGACGCTGACGGTGAAGGCGGGCGTGGAGGTATCGCCGGAGGTGTGGCCGCTGGCGTCCACAGTGACGATCTTGGAGGAGACCAGCTGCACGTTCCGGGCAGCGGTGCCGGAGTAGGCGTAGGTGACCCGGGCCACGGTGTAGTCGCCGGGCTGATACTTGTTGCTGCTGCTGTAGAAGCAGAAGTACAGCACGCCGTCCTTCACGGTCTTGGTCTGGGGCTCCTCCTTCAGGCTGCCCAGCATCTCCAAGGACTGGAGGGAGACGTCGGAGGCGGAGGGCTTCAGCCCGAACTCCGCCCCAGCGAAGGCCTCGTCCACATGGAGCTTGATGTCAAAGGAAAACGTGGCCTGATCCTTCTCCAGCTGGAGAGAGGAGACCGAGGGAGTGATCTCGGCGGCCAGGGCGCTGCCTGCCAGGAGACAGACGGCCAGGAAGCCGCTGAGAAGCTTTGCCAGATGATGTTTCATGAGAACCTCCAGGGCGGAGCGTGCCGGTCGACCGGCACGCTCCGCGGTTTCGTTGGTAGGGGATGCGATCAGCCCCGAACGGTGTAGTGCAGCCAGATCTCCACGAAGTCCGCCACGTCGATGACATTGTCGTCGTTGAAGTCGCAGCGGCTGGCGGCGCTCCAGTTGCTGTCGCCCTTGGCGGCGCGGTAGTAGAGCTGGGCGGTGGTGATGTCCAGCAGGTCCACGACGCCGTCGCCGTTGACGTCGTAGTTTTTCTCGCCGGAGTAGGTGGCCTTGCTGGGATCGATGCCGTTTTTGATGGTGCCGTAGGCTACGGTGCTGGGATCGCCGTCGGTGGTCCAGCCGGAGATCTTGAGATCGGTGACGGTGACGGTGGGCTTATCGCCGCGGACGGCGATCTGGGCCACATCCTGGCGGCCTTCGGCGCTGAGGGTGCCCTCGCTGCCGCCGAGGTAGCTGAGAACGGCGGTGTAGACCGTCTGGCCGTTCACCTGGCTGGTGCTGACGGCGCCCACGGGGGTAAAGCCGCCCAGGCCGGAGACGGAGACGTCACTGCCGTCGGTGGTGAACCAGATCTGGATGGCGGCCACCCGGGAGGGGTCCGTGAGGCTCAGGGGGAAGGAGATCCTGCCGTCGGAGGTCTTGCCGTCCACCCGGATGCCGGCGCTCTCGGCGGAGATGTCCGCCGTGGGCTGGGGCTCGGGGTCCGGGGTGGTGCCGCCGGTGACGGTGACGGTGCAGGTGGCCGTGAGACCGTTGACGGTGGAGGCGGTGATGGTGGCGGTGCCGGCGGCCACGCCGGTGACGACGCCCTTGGAAACGGTGGCAACGGCGGGAGCGCTCGTGGTCCAGGTGACGCTCTTATCTGTGGCGGTATCGGGGGTCACGGTGGCGGTGAGCTGCAGGCGCTTGCCGGCCTCCACTGTGGCCGTGGATGCGCTGAGGGAGATGCCGGTGGGAACATCAGGGTTCTCCACAGGAGTGGAGGTGCTGTCGATCAGAGCGAAGTAACCCAGCTCCTCAACGGAAGCGGTCACACTGCCGCTGATATAGGCGGAGGTAAGAGCCTCGACATTGCCGCTGCGATAGGTGTAAAGCTTGCTGTTTTTGGTCAGGCCGGAGGGAAGTCCCATCTGCAGGTCCATACTCTCGGGCAGGATGGCTGTGGTGGGTTCCAGATTGATCTGATACACAGCAAAAGCGCTTCCGTTGGCCTGGGTCTGGAATGCATCATACTGGGCGCCGGAGTACACAGGAGTTACTCGCAGAGTAGTGCCCAGCTTGAATTCGCCATCCAGCTTTACCTTATTGCCCATATCCACCAGGGAGAAGGTGCCGGCATCCAGGGTAGCCAGTGCGTCTACGCCGGAGACCACTTCATAAGGCCAGCCGAACTCCTCGGCGTGGTTCACGGCCCACTTCTCGCCGTTGGAGCCCTTTACCACATAGACGATGAGGTTGCTGGGAGAGTCAGGGAAGGGGTCAAAGAATGTGTCTTCCGAGTTGGGGAAGCTGATGACGCTGCTGGGGATGAAGACCCGCTGGAGATTGGTGCAGCCTTCAAAAGCACCCAAGGTGATGCTGCTGAGGCCTTCGGGCAGGATCAGATTGGAAAGGCTGGTGCAGTTCTGGAAAGCGTACATTGCGATGCTGCTGGGACCGCCGCCGGTGAAGTTCACCCGCTGCAGACTGCTGCAGCCCAGGAAAAAACCATACTCCAGGGTGCCGACCCGGTTGAGGAAGCTCACATCCGTGAGGCTGGTGCAGGCTTCAAAGAGACCGCTGCCCATACTGCTAACAGTGGCGGGGATGGTGATGTCGGTGAGGCCGGTTTCCTCAAAGGCGTTGCCGCCAAGCTTGGTGCAGGTGGCGGGAATTTCAATGTGAGTCAGGTGAGTGGCTTTGCGGAAACTGCTGGCCCAGAGTTGGTTTACAGTTTTGCCGTTGACAGTCTCGGGAATGGTATAGGACGTGGCGGTATTGCCGCAGGGATAGGCGATAAGTGCCAGATTCTCATCCTCATACTGAGGTTCGCCTTCCTCCACCCAAGGCCCAAACATGACACCATTCTGCGTGAAGTAATAGGGATTGGCAGGATCGACTTTGATCTCCGTCATGCTGCTGCAGCCCTTAAACACGTTGCCGGTAACATACTTGGCAACGGCAGGGATGGTGCATTCCGTCAGTTTGGGGCAATCCATAAAAGCGGAAACGCGGATGGTCAGCTGGGCACCGTCCTTGGGATTGGAAAAGAGGATCTTCTCCAGGTTGGGGCAGCCCTCAAAGGCGCTGTAGCCGATTTCCTGGACGCTGCCAGGGATGGTGACGGAAGTGATTTTTTTGTTCCCCTTGAAAGCTTCGCCCGCAATGGCGGTGACGGTATTGGGGATGACGATGTCGCCGCCGGGGCCATAGTAGCCCACCAGCACACCGTCTTGAATGTTGGCGCCGATGAGATCGTCATCTTCCTCATCGGCAGCGTAGGCACTGGGGATCATGGTAAAGACCATGCACAGGCACAGAAGGAGCGCGGCAAAGCGGCTCCCGAAGGCCTTAATCGAATTATTCATGCGGTTCCTCCCATTTGAATTCTGCGTGTGAGCTGCTTACCAGCCCATGGCGTCGACCACGGCGTGGAAGAGGGCGATGTAGTCCTGGATATCCACTACGCCGTCGCCGTTGACGTCGGCGGTCTGAGCCTTGGTCCAGTTTTCATCGCCGGTTTTGGCCTGATAGTAGCGCTGGGCCTCAGCGATGTCCTTCAGGTCAATTTTTCCGTCGCCGTTGACATCGTAGCTGGCGATGAAGACGGAAGCGGTGGCGGTGGTGATGGCGGCATCCACCTGGGGACCGGCATCCTCGCCAGCGCCGGCGGCTGCGGCCTTGGAGATGGTGGCGGTGATATTGCCGGTAACGCCGTCCTTCAGGGGCAGGGTGATGGTGGCCAGCTTCACAGACTCTTCGTAGGTGAGGTTTTCATCGCCGGTCTTGCCGAACTGCAGCACGGCGGTGAGGGTGCCGTCCGCTTCCGTCCACTGGAAGTTGTTGTTGGTGAAGCTGCTGTCCGCCACGGTGACGGTGCCTTCGGTGACCTGGGCGGCGTCAAAGCGCAGCTGGAACATGGCGGCGTTCAGCTCAGTGGCGCTGTCCAGGTAAAGGTCGAAAGAGACCTTGCCGTCCGCGTAGCCCGCAGCCTTCAAAGAGACGCTGGCGACGGTGGTGGCGGAGGGAGTACCGACCTTGACGGTAGTCTTGCCGGCGGTATAGTTCGAGGAAGTAACGGCGGCGGCGACCGTCTCATTGGCAACATAGATTACGCTGTCAGCGGCCATATAGGTAAAAGGACTGCTGCCCAGTTCGGGAGCGGTCTCGCACTGGAGGACCAGCGTCTTCAGATTGGAGCAGTAGCTGAGGCACATACGCTCAAACACAGTCACGCTGGCCGGGACGGTCACAGAGGTGATCGCTTTGTTCTCATAGAACGTCATGATGCCAAGGGCAGTCACGGGCAGACCGCCTGCCGTGGCAGGGATAGTCAGTTCTGCCGGAACATTTCCGTAGGTGCAGAGAATCGCACCGGTTCCGGCATCATTCTTGGCATACAGGCTGCCGTTGTCGGAGAAGTATTTGGTGCAGCCCTCGGTGACAGTGACGCTCTTCAGGGCGGTGCAGCCGGTAAAAATGTTGCCATCGCCATTGACATCACTAGTCTGAATCGGCAGGTTGATGCTCTCCAGGGCGGTGCAGCCGTTGAAGACCTTGTTCATGAACTTCAGCGTGCCATCCTTGTTCTCAGTAAACGACACGGTGGTAAGGCTGGTGCAGCCATTAAAGGCGGTATAACCGATCTGCGTCATGCTGCCGGGGATCGTGACAGCAGTCAGGCCGCTGCAGCCACTGAGTGCGCTTCCCTCGATGCTGGTATAACCTTCCGGGATCGTCACAGAGGTGATGGCGGTGTTGCTTTTAAAGGCATCACCTAGGATCGTGATGTCCTGTTCTGTATCATTGATTGTAACTTTGGTGGGTAGGGTCACATCGGAATCACTGCCCTTATACCCGATAACGGTAGGAGCATCGTATTTGTTGTAACCGCTGCCGCCGTAACCGATGGTAAAGGTGCCCTGATCCGTAGTGACTTCGGTGGAAGCGGCGGCGGCTTTGACGCCGCCCAGCAGGACGATGGCCAGAGCAAAGCTGGCGGCCATCAGAAAGAACTTCTTGGCCTCCTGAGCGAATGCGGATCTTTGCATGCGTGTATTCTCCTTTCTGGGTCCCGGAGATGGCCGGGACATTTGAAATGATTGCGGGAGATTCGGAAAATGCTGAGTTGCTTTACTGTGGGAGCTGGAAAACAAGGGAGAGAGGTACTGCGATACAGGAGGGGACGGACTGCCTGTAGGAAATAAATGGATATTTATCCAAACACAGGAAATCAAAAAGTGCGCGTGAAGCGCACAGCACCCCACCCTGACGGCAGGGAAAAACAGCCTGACGGCAGGAACCTCTTCCGGAATGTCCTCCGGTAGAACTCACTGGTGATCACGTCTCCTCCCTGTGACTTCCATTCTGACGCCAAAATCAAACAAGAAAATTCTTCCACAGATTTCGAAAAAGCGAAGATTATTCGACGGAAAAACGATTTCTTTTCTGAAATGGTCAGATTTAGTCAACGCTAACTTTGCGATCATGGCATACCCAAAAAGACTCTGTTAGAGTAGCAGAAACCGGTTTCCGTGTCAATTCCGGAAAAGCCAGTTTTTTCTTGCTCCCGTCATTTTCTACGAAATCACAAAAAAGAACGGAAAATTATCTGCACAATTTTCATACTTTTTTTGGTAGGTTTCTCTTGCGAAAGTGAATTTGCGGTGTATAATATTTCTATGCGGCCGTTGCTCTACCCAAAAAGACAGCAAGAATCAAAAGGAAAGCATGAGGTCTGCACTATGACATTGAAATCTCTGCGCAGATTCGGGACCGTCCTGCTGGCGGCCGCCCTTTCTGTGCAACTTTGCATTCCCGCCTTTGCCGTGGACCGGAGTGGGGAGGAGGATCCCTATGCCATCTTCCAGAAGGAAGAGATCAACCCCGAGGGACTCCGGGCCAACGACCAGGTACGCATTGTCGTTGAGCTGGAAGCTGCCCCTCTGCTGGCCAGCAGCCAGGCCGTTCAGGCCTATGGCAGCGTCAGCGACTACCTGAGCTCTGCCCAGGCGCAGCGGCAGGAGGCTTCCCTCAGCGCCCAGCGGAGCCGTGTTATCCGCACACTGGAGCGCAGCGGAATGGATCTGCAGGTGAACCGCGAGTACAGCGCTGTGATCAACGGCTTCTCCGTAACGGCGGCTTACGGCGACCTGGAGGCGATCCAGAATACCGACGGCGTCAAGGACGCCTTCGTGGCGGAGCTCCATCCGCTGGTGGAGCCGCTGGACGCTGAGATCCAGCTGGCGGACAGCGTCCCCATGATCGGCGGCGATATCATGCACAACAACGGCTACACCGGCAAGGGAACCGTGGTGGCCATTCTGGATACCGGGCTGGAGATCGACCATGAGGCCTTCCAGGGCCAGGTCAATAGCCCCAAGTATGATCAGAGTGATATCAATGACCTGATCCAGAACAACAGCCTGACCATCGGTAAGCTCAGTGCCAAGGCGGTCTATCACTCCAGCAAGATCCCCTTTGCCTTTGACTACCGGGGCAGCGATACCAACGTCGCCGGTCACTATCACGGAACGCATGTCGCCGGCATCGTGGGGGCCAACTCCGGCGACACCGTTACCGGTGTTGCTCCGGATGCCCAGTTCTTTATCATGAAGGTCTTTGATGATGAAGGCACGGGCGCTTATGATGATGATATCCTGGCTGCCTTGGATGACTCTGTGAAGCTGGGCGCGGATTCCATCAACATGAGCCTCGGCAGTGCTGCTGGCTTTACCACCGCCTCTACCAAGGCAATGAATGCCGTCTATCAGCGGGTGAAGGAGGCTGGCATCAACCTGCTCTGCGCCGCAGGCAATGACTACAGTGCCACTTATAATGGCGCCTCCGGCAATGACCTACCCTACACCACCAACCCGGATTACGGCATTGTGGGCTCTCCCTCTACCTATGAGTCCCCCTTGTCTGTGGCCAGCGTCAATAATGCGCAGAGCACCAATCCGTTCTTCCTGGTAGGAACCGAACGGATCCCGTATAACGATTCTGCCGAAGAGGCGGATGCCGCGCGTTTCACTGCCCTTTCCGGCAGCTTTGCTTATGTGGACTGCGGTCACGGCGCCACAACGGACTTCAGCGGGAAAGATCTGAAGGGGAAGATCGCGCTGATCCAGCGGGGCGGGGAGGAAAACGGTGAAGTCCTGACCTTCCAGCAGAAGGAGGCCAACGCTGTGAAGGCTGGCGCTTCCGCCGCTATCATCTATGATAACGTTGATGGCGCCACGATCAATATGGCAACAGATTATGCCATTCCCTGCGTCTTCATCAGCAGAGCAAATGGTGAAAAAATGCTGGCCCAGGCGGACAAGACCTTAAAGGCCAGCCCGGATTATGTCGGCCAGTTCTCGGATGCTTTCAGCGGACAGATGAGCGATTTCTCCTCCTGGGGCGTTACCCCGGATCTGAAGCTGAAGCCGGAGATCACCGCCCCTGGCGGCAATATCTATTCCACGATGCCGAACAACTCCTATGGTTCCCTCAGCGGTACCTCTATGGCAACGCCTCATCTGGCAGGCGCGGCGGCCGTTCTGGACCAGTACATCAATGAGAAGCTGGACGGTCTCAACATGACCACCCAGGAGCGCAGCGCCCTGGTGGAGAATCTCCTCATGAGCACGGCGGTCCCTGTTTTGGATGAGAACGGGAATCCGGTATCTCCCCGGAAGCAGGGGGCAGGTCTCATCCACCTGGATCGTGCCACGGCTGCCAACGCCTGTCTTGTGGGCCAGGACGGCGGCCGCCCCAAGGCAGAGACCGGAGCCAGTGAAGATGGTCAGTGGTCGTTCTCCTTCCAGGTCAAGCGCCTGCAGGGCACGGCGAGCATCCCCTATGAGGTCTCCGTCAGCGTGCTGACGGAAGCGATCGTGACGGAGAATGGCCGGAGCTACATTGCCCAGCAGTCCCGTCCTCTGACGGCGGAGGAGTATACCCTCACCGCTCCTGCCGCTGTTACCCTTGGACAGGATCCGCAGACGGTCAATGTCTCCCTCTCCCTTACGGAGAAGGGCAAAGCCAACCTGGACCGGGACTTCCCCAACGGCATCTATGTGGAGGGCTTTGTGACTCTGACGCCCGCCGGCGGGGACGAGACCGTCGCCCTGAGCTTGCCCTACATGGGCTTCTACGGCGACTGGGCGAAGGCACCCCTCTTTGACGCCACGGCCTACAGCGGGGAGGAGCCCAACGTGGTGGACATGTGGCTGGGCGTCTTCGACAACCGCACCGGCGGCGGCTATGGTCTGGGTTCTCCCCTCTATGGGAACGCCTATTCCTTCTATGATGCAGACAAGATCGCCATCACCAGCGATACCAGCCAGAATGTCACCGCCGTCTGCGCTCTGCTGCGCTCGGCGGATAGCCTGACCTTCTCGGTCACGGACAGCGATGGCTCCACAGTCTACACGGAGACCAGCAAACAGGCCAGCAAGAGCCATTACTACAACCAGAGCTTCTACACGCCTATGGCCAAAAAGGGATTCATCCCTGTGGACAGCTGGAACACTCCCCTGCCGGATGGGCAGTATACCTATACGGTTACCGGTCAGGTGGTTGGCGGCACGCAGTCGATCTCCTTCCCCCTGACCATCGACAATGAGAAGCCCCAGGTCATCCGCAGTGAGATCGTGGGTTCCACCTGGAAGGTCACCGTCAAGGACAACCACTACGTCCAGGCCGTGGCCGCAACGGTGGGAAATTCGCCTCTCACTGGCTGGATCAATCCCCGGGAGACCGTTCCCGGTGCAGAGACTACGGTGGAATTTGATCTCAGCAGTGCTGCATTCAGCGGTCTGACCCAGGCGAAGATCGCCATTGCCGACTACGCGGATAACCAGTTCGTCTCCGATTGGTACTCCCTCTCGGGAGCCACGGTGATCCAGCCCACGTCCGTGACCCTGGACCGTCAGCAGCTCTCTCTCACCGAGGGAAGCAGCACCACCCTGCAGGCGACGGTCCTGCCGGAGAATGCCTCCAACCGGACGGTGACCTGGTCCAGCTCTGACGCGTCGGTCGCTTCTGTGGATGCTTCCGGCACCCTCACCGCCAGAAAGGCCGGCAGCGCCGTCATCACCGCCGCTGCCAGCAACGGCCTGAAGGCCAGCTGCCAGGTGACGGTCACCGCCGCCCAGCAGGGCAAGGCCCTGGCGTCCCTCTCTGCCCCCGGCCGGACGGAGAGCGGCAGCGAGGTGCCCTTCTCCTTCCAGATGGAGCAGATGACGGGGGTCGCCACCGTGTCCTTCACTTTTGAGCGGGACGCGGGTCTCAGCGGCGGTACCGTCGTCGGGAAGAACGGCTTCACCTCTCTGGGCGTCCAGTGGACCGGGAACCAGGGCGTCATGGTGCTGAGCTATCTGGGCAAGGGCGCCGGCGGCACCCTGACCCGGGCTCAGCTGACGGAGCTGGCCGAGCTGCGCCTGAAGGCGGAAGCCGAGAGCGGCAGCCTGGGGGTCCGGCTCACCGGCGTCAGCGTCTGCGGCTACGACGAGAACGGAAACGCCGTCTACCTGGAGTGCGGCATCAAGACCGCCCGGGCGGAGACCGCTGTGGGGCCCGCTGTCAGCTATGACCTCAACGGCGACGGCGTGGTGGATCTGCTGGACATCACTTACTGCCAGATGTTCTACCGGGCTACCTCCACAGACAGCAATTGGGCTTCCGCCCAGCGCTGCGACGTGGACGGCAGCGGCACCGTGGACATCCAGGACCTCATCCTGATCCTCCGCAACTTCACCTAAGGATCGTTTCCGCGCAAAGAGCAGGCTCCCCCGGCGATAAGCCGGGGGAGCCTTTTCCCATTGCCGGAACGTTAAAATCGGGTCTGACAGGATCGTCAGACCCGATTTTTTATCCGGTGTGCGGAAGAGGCCGCCGTATCATGGAGGGCGGCACAGTTCTCCCGTCGGTCAAAGAGTCAGAGCATACGACAGGGAGCGGTCTGTGCGGCGCTCAGCAGGAGAGCTCCATGGGGTAGGTAAGGTACTCCACGGGCTCCAGCTGGTCGCAGGTGACATACCCGGCGGGGGCGCGGAGCAGGGAGGGGATGCGGTTGATGACCGTGGCGCAGGTGTGCTCCACCGTGGCGGGCTTCACCACGTGGAACTCCGTCCGGGGGTCGCCCAGGATCTCCCAGTCGCACATGTCGCCGTCGTCCGGACCGTAGACCTTGCCGATGGTCTCCTCCTCCACGGTGATGCCCTGCATGGTCTCGATGGTGACCACCGCAGACATGCCGATGGCGTTGCCGGCCTTGATCTCCCGGCCCAGGGTCTCGCTGTAGATGTCCTTGTCGATGAGGCAGGGGACATGCTTCTGGGAGATGCTCTTGATGGTGAGGCCCAGCTTGTTGCAGATGGCCTCGGAGGCATTCCAGGCGTAGGAGGGCTCGAAGTCGGTGGGGTGGGCGATCTGGGCCTCGAACTCCTCCGGCGTCAGGCCGCAGCCGTGGGCCTTGGCCAGGGCGATGCCGTACTCGTCCACGTTGTAGCTGTAGGCTCCCTTGATCTTGGTGATGTGATGGCAGCCAGCGGCGGCGAGACCCACCATGTTGATCCAGAAGATATCCTGCATGCCGCTGCCGGTGATGGTGCAGTTGTGGGCCTTGGCCAGGGCGTCCAGCTTGTTGATCATGGCGGCGGAGGTGGTCCAGGGATAGATGGCCTCCTCGCAGGTGGTGATGACGTTGATGCCCCGGGTCACGCACTGCTCGATGGCCTCGTAGATATCGCCGATAAAGCTGCGGGTGGTGATGATGGCCACGTCGGCGCTGCACTCATCCAGGACCTTCTCCGCGTTGTCGGAGATAATGACGCCGGTCTTGACGCCCAGGCCCGCCCAGTCGCCGATGTCCTGGCCCACGGACGCGCCGTGGCCGATGCCGCCCACGATCTGTGCGCCATGCTCATAGGCATAGCGAAGGGTGTACTTGCTCATCTTGCCGCAGCCATACTGCACGATCTTGATCTTCTCCATAGAAAAATGCTCCTTTCAGTGTGGGGATCCCTTTCGGTTTCGCTTTCTGGGAAGAGCATAAAGTATGCAGCAGGGTGAGAGTCAAGATGTTTTCGTCAGAAATTTCACAAATTTTTTGAAAACGTCACAGGGACCTGGAGCCGGATGAACATGTTCCGCTTCCGGTGGTCGAAGAGGTTCAGCTCCGTCATCTCCTCACAGAGGTAGTCGCCGCTGGGGGTGTAGCGGTTGGCCTGGCAGTATGCCAGAAGTTTTCGCGCGCCCTCGGCCTCCTGGTCGAAGTCGTCCAGGTAGAGACAGGCAAACATGCCGCTCTCGATGACCTGAAAATTCTCGCCGTAGTCCCGCAGATGCTTGTCCCCGAAGATGAAGATCTTGTCCGCCGTCAGGATCTGGCGCTGGAAGTCCTCCCGCTTCACGCTGGTGCCGAGACTGTAGGAGAGGAGCTGGGGGACGTTCCGACGCATCAGCTCCCGGCGGAGCTCCCCCACGGCCCTCTCATAAGCCACGACGCCGCCGTCATAGAAGTTTTCCTGGCAGGGGATGTAGAGGATGTGCCGCTGGTCGATGAACTCCAGGGAGATGGTCCCGCTGGCAGGGGACTTCCGGTAGCGCTCGATGGACTGGATGGCCCGCTCCACGGCCTCGTGCATGGCCTCAAGATCCCGCATCTGCTGGTGGATCTGGTTGTTGCGCTCAATGAGTTTCTGCTCGATGAGGATGATGTCCTCCTTCTCCAGCAGGGCCTGGATCTCGGCCAGGCTCATGCCGAGATTCTGCAGGTAGCGGATGATATCCAGCCGGGAGGTCTGGCGGATGTCATAGTACCGGTAGTTGGACTCCGCGTCCCGGTAGCTGGGCTTCAGAAGCCCCATCCGGTCATAGAGCCGGAGCGTGGCGATGGAGACGTGGTTCGCCTCCGCCATCTCGCCGATCGACAGCAGGTGGTCTCTGATACTGCGGTCCATAGTGGTCGCTCCCTTCGATCGATTTTTCACACACAGTATACACGAAACTCTGCACCAAAGATAGAGTTTTGCATGGACTTTTTTGTGAAATTTCCGGAGCTGGGAACTGCGGCACAGGGGCGCTGGGATCGCTGCAGGCAGCAAAAACCACCGGGGCGAACGCGAGGGAGCGCACCCCGGTGGTTTGAAAAGGTCCCCGTCACCGTGGATCGCTGGCAGTTCAACGATGCCTCCCTGACCATCGCCGGGACGGACATCGACATCATGCCCGCTTCCTATCCCGCCAACGGCACGGGGCCGGAGGGCCTCACGGCGGAGATCGTGGACTGCGGCACCGGCTTTGCCGAGGACTATGAGGGCAAGGACGTGGAGGGCAAGATCGTCCTCGTGGCCATGGACTGGGAGGAAGGCTGGATCGATAACTTCACCAACGAGGCCTGGCTCCACGGCGCCGCGGCTCTCGTGACCTACTCCCTCACGGACTACGCCCAGTACTCCGACGACATGATGACCATCCAGACCTACGCCAATGTGGACCGGATGCCCACCGTCAGCATCAGCGTCAACCAGGCCAAGGAGATCCAGGCGGCCATCGCCGCCGGCAACGACCAGGCGACGCTGATCCTGGACAACGTCCTGGAGCCCGACCAGGGCACCACCTATAATGTGGTGGGCCGCATCGCCGGCCGCTCCTCGGACCAGCAGATCATCGTCTCCGCCCACTATGACCTCTTCTTCAAGGCCTTCCAGGATGACAGCACCGCCGTCGGCCTGGTCCTGGCCATGGCCAAGGGCATGGTGGACTCCGGCTACCAGCCGGAAAACGACATCCTCTTTGTCTGCCACGGCGCGGAGGAGTGGGGCGCCATCGGCAGCCAGTATGACTGGACCACCGGCGCCTGGGAGATGATCCACACCGCCCATCCGGAGTGGGCCGGCAAGACCATCGCCATGCTGAACTTTGAGCTCCCCGGCACCTATGACGGCGCCCAGCAGTGGAAGATCAGCTGCGTGCCGGAGTTTGCGAACCTGGCGGCCGCCATGGCCGGGGAGGACGGCGTCTTCTCCCAGCCCGTCAACGGCGTCTATCCCCAGGGCCTGGACCCGGTCTCCGTGGACACCAACACCCAGGAGGACGGCATCTCCTACCGCTGGCACGGTGTGCCGTACTTCATCAATATCCCCGGCTTTGAGGGCAGCTGGGCCGAGGACCGCTACCACACCCTGGCGGACGACCGGGACACCTATTCCCCCGACGTCATGCAGACCAACCTCAATAACTTCGGCGCCCTGGCCATCTATCTCGACAAGACCCCGGCCCTGGCCCTGGACCTGACCCTGACCTGCGACGACCTGGAGGAGGCCCTCAATGAGGAGCTGGCCACCGCCGCCGGGGCAGACAGCGCCGTCTACCTCGCCGCCGTCGACCAGCTGCGGACCGCTGCCGAGACCCTGAACGGGAAGATCGCGGACGTCAACGCCCGCTATGAGTCCGCCGCGGCCGCCGATGCCTCTCAGGAGGAGCTGGATGCCATCCGGGCGGAGGGCAAGGTCCTGAACCAGCTGACCCTGGACGCATACCGCGCCGCGCAGGACGGCCTTGTGGGCATCATTCTGGGCGATGAGGTCACCAGCAAGTTCGAGGCGTATCAGCGCAACGTGGAGCTCCTGGGCGCCCTCATCGAGGACCTGGAGAACCAGGACCTCGCCAACGAGGAGGAGACCGGCGCGCTGGATCTCGCCTGGCAGGTCAACAGCGGCGCGGACTACCTGCTCTACAACTTCAGCCCCGAGGTCTACCAGATGCTGGTGGACATCTACTCCGAGGAGAAGAACCCCGGCAACACCTTCTGGGGTACCGGGAAGGGTTTCGACTTTGCCCAGGTGGCGGGCGCCACCCTGTCTCTCTTCGACCTCATCGCCGCCCAGGAGACCGGGGAGACCATCGACTGCGGCGAGGCCATCGCCATCTATCAGGCGGCCCTGAACCAGCAGACCGCCCTGCTGAAGGACGCCGTCACCGCGGAAACGGAAGCCATCCAAGGCATCACAGCCATGCTGGGCTGAATGCATACCGGATCAAGAGCATAAAAAAGAGCCCCTGGACCGCCTCGCAGAGGCGGCCCAGGGGCTCTTCCTCTCCGCAGATGGCGGGCGGTGAGGAAATAAGAAGCGGTGTCCCGGGCGTTTGCCGGGACACCGCTTCTTATGTTGGAAGAGGTCACTCCGCTACCTGAAAGGGGATGCCGGCGCTTTCCAGGGCGGCGCGCTGCTCGGGGGTGATGCCGCTGTCCGTCACCACCAGGTCGATCTGAGAGGGGGGGAGGAAGAACTTCCCCGCCTTGCGGCCCAGCTTGGAGCTGTCCAGCAGGATCACCCGGCGGTCCGCATTTTCCGCGTAGGCCAGCTTCGCGTCAATGGACCGGTAATCCGTGTTGTTGAGGCCGTTCTGAAAGTCCAGCGCGTTGGCGGAGAGGAAGACCGTGTCGTAATGGAAGGTGGAGATGGCCTGGCAGGTGTCGGCCCCCTCTGTGGAGTTCTGGGCCAGATAGACCGAGCCGCCGGCGAAGAAGATGTGCAGGCTGGGATGCTGGCAGTGGTAGGCGGGGATAAAGAGGTTGTTGGTGACCACGGTGAGGTTTTGCTTCTGCTGCAGGATCTTGCCCAGCTCCAGAACGGTGGTGCTGGAGTCCATTCCGATGACGCTGTTGGACTCGATGAGCTCCAGCGCCGCGCGGGCGATGCTGACCTTCTCGGCGTGGTGAAGGGAGTAGCGCTGGAAGAGATCCACATCGAAGGAAGGGTCCTCGTTGAGAGAGTACCGTCCGGCGCCGGTGCGCAGGATCATCTTGGCGCCCAGCAGATAGTTGAGGTCCCGGCGGACCGTGATCTCCGAAACGTTCAGGTAGGGAGCCAGCTCATCCACCGTGACGCTGGAGTGGCCGTGCATGTATTCCAGGATCGCCGCATTTCTGCGTTCGATCTGTGAGAGGGGAGTTCGTGCCATGATCGCTGATGCTCCTTTTTATCAAATAGGCCAACCTTTATTGCAATAAATAGCGGGCAGAGGCAGGGCTTATCGATACGTAATGTCTTGAAACTAAAATTCCATTTTGATTATAGCCAAAACAGCAAGAAATGTCCAGTATTTTTATAAAAAAATACGAAAATATTTCAATTGACAAACCGACACGCCGGTGGTAATAATTATATCAAAGGAAATTTAATGATAAAATTATCTTTTAATTGAAATTCTGTTTGTAAATATTGGACTTAATTGATAAATTTGAAACAAGGGAAGGGGACTCTGCGTTGCGGATCTATGACATCATCGAGAGAAAGACCCAGCATGGCGAGCTGACCCGGGAAGAGCTGGCCTTCTTCGTGAAGGAGCTTTGTGAAGGGCGTCTGCCGGACTACCAGGCGTCGGCCCTGATCATGGCCATCTTCCTCAACGGAATGACCGAGCGGGAGACCGCGGACCTCACCGCCGTGATGGCGGACTCCGGCGATCAGATCGATCTTTCCGGCATCCAGGGCATCAAAGTGGACAAGCACAGCACCGGCGGCATCGGCGACAAGACCACCCTGGTCATCGGGCCCATCATCGTGGCCTGCGGCGGCCGCATGGCCAAGATGTCCGGCCGGGGTCTGGGCTACGCCGGCGGCACCATCGACAAGCTGGAGTCCATCCCCGGTTTCCGGGTGGCCCTCAGCCAGGAGGAGTTCATCCGCAATGTGAACACGGTGGGCATGGCCATCACCGGACAGACCGCCAACGTGGCTCCCGCGGATAAGAAGATCTATGCCCTGCGGGATGTGACGGCCACCGTGGCCAGCATCCCCCTGATCGCCAGCAGCGTGATGAGCAAGAAACTGGCCTCCGGCGCCGACAAGCTGGTGCTGGACGTGAAGATGGGCAGCGGCGCCTTCATCAAGGACCTGGACAGCGCCCGGCAGCTGGCGGAGGCCATGGTCTCCATCTGCCGGCGGAACGGCCGGGAGACGGTGGCCGTCATCACCAACATGGACCGTCCCCTGGGACGGAACGTGGGCAACCTGCTGGAGGTCCAGGAGGCGGCGGCCACCCTGCGGGGACAGGGACCGGAGGATCTGACGGAGGTCTGCCTCTGCCTGGCCGCCCAGATGCTCTCCCTGGCAGGGAAGGGAAGCTACCAGGACTGCCTGGAGCGGGCGAGGGCGAGCCTGCGGGACGGCAGTGCCTTCCGGGCCTTCCGGAGCTTTCTCGCGGCCCAGGGCGGAGAGTACGACGTGGTGGAGCACCCGGAGAAATACTACCCGGTCCCCCGGGAGCAGGTCATCCTGGCGGACCGGGACGGCTACCTCACGGTGCGCTCAGCGGAGGATATCGGCAAGGCTTCCATGATGCTGGGTGCCGGAAGGGAGACCAAGGACTCCCGGCTGGATTACACGGCGGGCATCATCTTCGCCAAGGGCGCCGGGGACGCCGTGGCGAAAGGGGAGGAGATCTGCCGCCTCATCGCCCAGGACGCCGGCCGCTTTGCCCAGGCGGAGGCGGCGATGCGCCAGGCACTGGCCATCACGGCGGAGCGGCCGGCGGAAGAGCCGCTGATCTTCGCCAAGGTAGGCGCAGGGGCCTGACGCTTCCGTCTCACACGGGGAAAAGGTGAGGCGGAAGCGGGCGGAGGCGCCTGGAACGGTCCATCCCAAGGGGGACTCCCGGCGGAGCGCCGCGGCCGCCGGGAGCAGCACACGCGGCAGCAATGAGAAGGAGGATACACAATGGACATGGAGAAAAACGCGGTCTGCCGGGCCATCGACTACACCGGCAGGAACGTCATCGTCACCGGCGGCGCCTCCGGGGCCGGCGTGGGCATCGCCCATCGCTTTGCGGAGGCCGGCGCCAACGTGGCGATCACCTATCACAGCAACGGCGCCGCTGCGGCGGAGAAGGTGGAGGCCCTGCGGGCCTTCGGCGGCAAGGCGGAAGCTTACGCCCTGGACCAGCGGGACGTGGATTCCATCCCCGGTGTTCTGAACGCCATCGCCAGGGACTTCGGCGGGATCGATGTGCTGATGAACAACGCCGGCATCTATCCCCACCAGAACAACCTAGACATGAGCCGGGAAGAGTGGGACGAGATGCAGGAGAGCAACACCCGGGGCGTGTACTTCCTCTGCCAGGCTGCGGCCAAGATCATGAAGGAGCAGAAGGATGGCGGAGCCATCATCAACGTCTCCTCCATCAACGCCACCTGCCCCAGCGATACCCTGGTGCACTACGGCACCTCCAAGGCGGCGGTGGAGTTCCTGACCCGGGGCCTTGCCCACGACTGGGGCAAGTACGGCATCCGGGTGAACTGCATCGCTCCCGGCCTCATCGAGAATCCCATGCTGGATACCTGGGTGCCCGGCTGGCGTCAGAGCTACTGTGAGCGGGCACCCCTGGGCCGCCTGGTGCGGCCGGAGGATCTGGGCAACGCCGCCCTCTTCCTGGGCTCCCCGCTGGCCAGCTTTATCACGGGACAGATCCTCACGGTGGACGGCGGCGTGCTGATGGCGCCCGCTTTCTTCTGGGACTGATCCCCATCAACTGAGAAATAGGAGGAACACAGAATGTCTGTATCCATGGAAGGACGGGTCGCCTATATCTCCGGCGGCTCCTGCATGATGGCCCGGGGCACTGCCACCGCGTTTCTGGAAGCCGGCGGCAAGGTGGTCCTGGGGGATATGAAGCAGGAACTGCTGGATGCCGCCAAGGCAGATCTCGTCAGCAAGGGCTTTGCGGCGGAGAACATCGCCACCGCCATCGTCAATGTCACCGACTGGGACTCCATCCGGAGCTCCTTTGACCAGGCGGAGGCCGCCTTCGGCACGGTGGATGTGCTGGTGAACATCGCCGGCATCATCGTGGCCTACTACCGGCTGGACGACATGAAGGAGGAGGACTGGGACCTGACCTTCGATGTCAACGTCAAGGGTCTCATGCAGATGTGCCGGGAGTTCGTCAAGCGCCTGAAGGCCAAGGGCCTGCCCGGCAACATCGTCAACGTCTCCTCCAACGGCGCCAAGGTCTGCTTTGATAACATGGCCGACTACAACGCCTCCAAGGCGGCAGTGATGAACCTGACCCAGAGCATGGCTCTGGAGTGGGCCGCCGATCACATCAACGTCAACGCCGTCTGCCCCGGCGCCGTGGACACCGCCATGCTGCGCAAGTGCATGGACGAATCCATCCGGCTCTTTGGCGGCAGCGTCGAGGAGATGCGCAAGACCTGGGGGCCCCCGCAGCTGGGGCGGCTCATCCAGCCCTACGAGGTGGGCCGGGTGATCCGATTCCTGGCCAGCGAGGATGCCGTCATCATCCGCGGCCAGTCCATCAGCGTGGACGGCGGCAATACCCGTTGGTAATGCTCCGTCCCTGCGGGACTGGGCTGCCAGATAAGAAAAGGCGAAGAAAACGAATGGAGGAAATGAAATGAAGAAGCTTGTTTCTGCCCTGCTGGCGCTGACGCTGGTAGGCTCTCTGGCCGCCTGCGGCAGTCAGAACACCCCCAGCGCTTCCGCCAGCGGCTCCGCTGGCGGCGAGAATGGGTACAAGATCGTCCTGATCTCCAACCAGAAGTCCGGCGATATGGGCCCGGTGGATGCCATGTTTGCCGGCGCCAAGCGGGCGGAGGCCGATTTCGGCGTTACCGTCAAGACCATGGAAGTCACCGATGCCGCCTCCTACGAAGAGGAGATCCGCGCCATGGCCAAGGAGGGCTATGACCTGATCCTCACCACCTTCTCCCCCATGACGGAGGCCACCAAGGCTGTGGCTGCCGACTATCCCGACGTGAAGTTCGCCGCCGTTTTCCAGAACATCAATGTGGACGGCGAGAGCTATCCCAACGTGTGGGATACGGAGTACCGGGGCGAGGAGTGCACCTATGTCACCGGCGTCATCGCCGCCACCCTCTCTGAGAGCGGCATCCTGGGCTATATCAGCGGCGACCAGGCTGCGGGCGTGTGCGAGGCCTGCTCCGGCTTCATGCAGGGCGCGCTGTCCGTTGACCCCGATGTGGACGTGAAGTTCATGAGCGTGGACAGCTATGAGGACCCCGCCAAGGCCAAGGAGATCGCCAACGCTATGATCAACGCCGGTGTGGACGCCTTCCAGACCGACGCCGGCAACAGCCAGATCGGCGTCATCGAGGCTGCCAACGAGGCCGGCGTCTATGTCTCCGGCGACGTCAGCGACAACTCCGCCCTCTGCCCCGACGGCTTCTACGCCTACATGGGCATCGACTTCGGCGAGAATATCTACCTGGCGGTCAAGCAGCTGGTGGAGGGCAATTTCCCCGGTGGTGAGCACGGCTACATGAACATCGCCTCTGGCACCTACTTTGTGGATACCGCCCTGCTGGACGCTCTGGCGGAGAAGATGCCTGAGAAGGCGGACAAGTTCCAGGCTGCCAAGGAGGCCGGTGAGGCTGCCATGGCCGGCATCAAGGACGGCTCCATCCAGGTGGTCCATGACATCGAGCTGCCGGACCTGGACCGCGTGAAGGGTTATTGATGGCATCTCCCCTCCGGGGAACATGACAAGACAAGGGAGGGCGCAGGCTGACGTGGGTCTGCCTGCGCCCTTTTCCTATCCTAAGATAAAGGTTCGGTGAGTCCCATGAACGCAGTAGAAATGATCGACATCGTCAAGGAGTACCCCGGTGTTCTGGCCAACGACCATGTCTCGCTCACGGTCCGGGAGGGAGAGATCCACGGCCTCGTGGGGGAAAACGGCGCCGGCAAGTCCACCATCATGAACCAGCTGTATGGTATGCAGCGTCCCACCTCCGGGACCATCAGGGTCTACGGGAAAGAGGTCCAGATCCACTCCCCCAGGGAGGCCATCGCCCTGGGGATCGGCATGGTACACCAGCACTTCATGCTGGCCCCCTCCCTCAGCGTGCTCCAGAACATCATTCTGGGCAACCAGCCGAAGAAGGGGCCGTTCATCGACCGGAAGACCGCACGCAGGCAGGTCCAGGAGATCCTGGACCGCTATGCCTTCCAGCTGGACCTGGACGCCCGGGTCTATCAGCTCTCTGTGGGTCAGATGCAGCGGGTGGAGATCGTGAAGGCCCTCTACCGGGGGGCGAAGATCCTGATCCTGGACGAGCCCACCGCCGTGCTGACGCCCCAGGAGGTGGAGGAGCTTATCAAGATCATGCGCCGCCTCCGGGAACAGGGCTGCTCCCTCATTATTATTACCCACAAGCTGAAAGAGGTGATGGCGGCCACGGACCGCATCACCATCATGCGCAAGGGCGTGGTCACCGGCCGGGTCAACACGGCGGAGACCAATGAGACGGAGCTTGCGAACCTCATGGTGGGCCGCGAGGTGAACCTGCGGATCCCCAAGTGGGATACCTCCGCTTTCCGCCAGCGGGTGCTGGAGGTCCGGGATCTGGAGGTCTATAACGAGCGGGGCCAGAGGGCGGTGGATCACGTCAGCTTCTCCGTGAAGCAGGGCGAGATCCTGGGTGTCTGCGGCGTGGAGGGCAACGGCCAGACGGAGCTGGTCAACGCCCTCACGGGGCTTTCTCCGGCGTCCGGGTCCATCCGGGTCAATGGTGCGGAGCTGTGCCGGGCCGGTGTCCGGGCCCGGCGGGAGCACCGGATGTCCCACATCCCGGAGGACCGGATGAAGGTGGGCGGCGCCAAGACCTGCTCCATCACCGAGAACCTGATGCTGGACAGCTACTATACCCCGGACTACTGCCGGGGCGGCGTACTGGACTACCCCAGGATGAACGCCCATGCCGGGGAGCTCATAGAGCGCTTCGCCGTGAAGGTGCCCAACGGAGAGTACCCCCTGGGGACCCTCTCCGGCGGCAACATCCAGAAGGTGATCCTGGCCCGGGAACTGGACGCGGACCCTGAGATCCTCATCGCCGCCCAGCCCACCCGGGGCGTGGACATCGGCGCCATCGAGTATATCCGCAAGCAGCTGGTGGCTCTGCGGGACAGCGGGAAGGCCATCCTGCTGGTCTCGGCGGAGCTGGAAGAGATCCTGTCCCTCTCCGACCGGATCATCGTGATGTATGAGGGAGAAATCGTCGGTACCTTCTGCCCGGAGGAGACGACGGAGGAGGAACTGGGCCTCTATATGACCGGTTCCCGCAGAATGGAACTGGATGGAGGTGCGCTATGAAGAGCCTGGGCGTCGATCGCTTTTTCGGACGGCTGGCGGAGGACCAGCGGGCGGCATCGGCAGGGAAGACCCTGCTGCGGCAGCTGCTGCTGATCCTTGCCGCCATGGTCCTCACGAGTCTTTTCCTGCTCCTCACCGGCTATGACCCCTTCATCGTCTTCAAGGCCATCTATCAGAGCGTCAGCCGGGACATCGGCGGCACCGTCCGCTGGATGATCCCCTACGGGCTCATGGGGCTCGCCGTGGCGCTGACCTTCCGGATGAACCTCTTCAACATGGGCGTGGACGGGCAGCTCTATCTGGGCGCCATCGGGGCGACCTACATCTCCATGAAGCTGGGGGACGCCCCCCATGCCGTGGCCATCCTGGCGACGCTGGCCTTCGCCATCCTGGCGGGAGCGCTGTACGCCGTGGTCCCGGCCCTGCTGAAGATCAAGCTCAACTGCGACGAGGTGGTGGTGACCATCCTCCTTAACTACGTGGCCTACTACTTCACGGACTACTGCGTGCTGGGCCCCATGCTGGGCGACGGCACACTGGCCAACGCCCGCTCCACCAACTACATTCCGGAGAACGCCTGGCTCACCAAGCTCTCCTGGCTGGGGGACTCCAACGCCACCACCGGCCTTTACATCATGCTGGCGGTGCTCATCGGCATGGCCTTCCTCTTCTACAAGACCCGGCTGGGCTATGAGCTGAAGGTCTGCGGCGCCAACCGGGACTTCGCCCGCTACGGCGGCATGAACGTGGGCAAGGTGATCCTCACCGCCATGATCCTCTCCGGCGCCATCGCCGGCGCCACCGGCGCGGTGGAGGTCATGGGCATCCACCACCGCTTTCCCATCCGCTTCAGCAATCAGATCGGCAACGACGGCGTGGTCATCGCCCTGCTGGCCAACAACAATCCCTTCGGCATCCTGCTGACCTCCTTCTTCTTTGCCGCACTGAAAAACGGCTCCAACATCATGCAGCGCATCGCGGATGTGCCCAGTTCTCTCATCGATGTGGTCCGGGGCATCATCATCTTCACCATCAGCGCCCGCTTCACCGTCAACTGGCTGCGCGGCCGGCGGAAGGCGGCCAAGGCGCCCGGGAAGAAAGGGGGAGAAGCATGAATATCACTGCCCTGAACGACATCATTTCCGCCTCGGTCCGCATTGCGCCGCCCATCACCCTGGCGGCGCTGGGCGGCGTCTTCTGCCAGAAGGCGGCCATCTTCAACATCGGCCTGGAGGGCATGATGCTGGTGGGCTCCTTCGCCGTGATCTGCGGGCAGATCGCCTTTCCCGGCAGCATCGCGGCGGGGATGCTCTTCGCTATCGCGGCGGGCATCGCCCTCTCGCTGCTCTTTGCCCTGGCGGTGCTGCGCTTTGACGCCAACCAGATCATCACCGGCATCGGCATCAACCTCCTGGGGGTGGGGCTGACCTCCTTCCTGCTGCGGGCAGTCTACGACACCCAGGGGACGCTCCGTTCCGAGGTGATGGGGAAGCTCCCCACCATCAGCCTGCCCTTCCTGAAGGTTGTCCCGATCCTGGGCGGGATCTTCGGGGAGCAGAACCTCCTCACGTATATCTCCTTCCTCATGGTGCTGGTGACGGCGCTGCTGCTCTATCAGACGCCCTTCGGCATCTCTGCCTGCGCCATCGGTGAGCTGCCGGAGTCTGTGGCGACCAGCGGCGTCAAGCCCAAGCGCATCCAGCTTCTTGCCATCCTCTGGTCCGGTCTGCTGTGCAGTGTGGCGGGGACATACCTCTCCACCGTGTCCGTCACGGGCTTTACGGAGGACATGGTCCAGGGCCGGGGCTTCACGGCCTTCTCCGCCCTGATCTTCGGCAACGGCAATCCCTTCGTCACCTGGGCCGTCAGCATCCTCTTCGGCTTCGCGGATGCCCTGGGCATCCGGGTGGAGCTCAACAGCGCCGGGATGTCCTCCTCCATCATCAAGATGTTCCCCTACCTCCTCTCTGTGGCGGCGCTGGCGGTCAGCTGCTATGCCCGGGAGGCCTCCCGCCGGAAAAAGAAAGCCTGAACCCAATGGAAAGGAGCCTGCACGATGAACCATGACATCACGCCACAGGAGATCAAGGAACACTTTCATATGATCCCTCTGGACCAGGAGGGCGGTGTTTACTGCCAGACCTATATCAGCGACGAATGGCTGCCGGAGGCCGTCATCCCCGGCCGGAAGGGCCGGCACACGGTCTGCTCCGCTATCCTCTATCTCCTCAGCGGAGATACCTTCTCCCGGATGCACCGTCTGCCCACCGAGGAGATCTTCCACTTCTATCTGGGCGACCCGGTGGAGATGCTGCAGCTCTCCGCCGACGGCAGCGGCCGGGTGATCCGGATGGGACAGGACATCCTCCACGGCGAGGAGGTCCAGATCACTGTGCCCCGGAACACCTGGCAGGGGACCCGCCTGGTCCCGGGCGGGAAGTGGGCGCTGCTGGGGACCTCCATGGCCCCGGGCTTCCTGCCCCAGGACTATGAGGATGGCGACCGCGCTCTCCTGACGGCCCAGTATCCCCAATTCCGGGAGCTGCTGGCCCACCTGGCCGGGGAACCGGTCTATGACTGAGCCCTGATTTTCACTTTCTTCGGGGGACGGCTGCCTTCTCAGCGGCTGCCGTCCCCCATGACCTCCCATTGTCCGCCGCCCTGTGGCGGCAGAAAGGCTGGAATTTCTCTTATGAACGCATTGGATTTGGATACGGTCCTCCTCTCCCAGGACCGCGACTGCCTGGAGATCCTGGACCAGACGCTGCTGCCCGGCACCGTGCGGGTGCTGCACCTCAGCAAGTTGGAGGATATCTGGGAGGCCATCCGGACACTTCGGGTCCGGGGCGCCCCGGCCATCGGCGTCTGCGCCGCCTACGCCCTCGCCCTGGAGGCATCCCGCAGCCGGGCGGAGGACGCCGAGTGCTTCCTCCGGGATCTCCGGACGGCCAAGGACTACCTGGCTACCTCCCGTCCCACGGCGGTGAACCTCTTCTGGGCGCTGGAGCGGATGGAGCGCACCGCCCGGGAAAATGCCCGGCTCCCCATCCCGGAGCTGAAGGAGCGCCTCTTTGCGGAGGCCCACCGCATCCGGGAGGAGGACGTGCAGATCAGCCGGAATATCGGCCGCATCGGCCTGGGGCTGCTGCACCATGGGGACGGCATCCTGACCCACTGCAACGCCGGTACCCTGGCCACCGCCAAATACGGTACCGCTACCGCTCCCATCTACCTTGCCCTGGAGCAGGGGTGGCAGGATCTGCGGGTCTACTGCGACGAGACCCGGCCTCTCCTGCAGGGGGCCCGGCTCACCGCCTTTGAGATGCAGGCCGCCGGAGTGGATACCATCCTTCTCTGCGACAACATGGCCTCTCTCCTGATGAAGCGGGGCAAGGTCAACATCATTTTTGTGGGCTGCGACCGGGTGGCCCGCAACGGTGACGCTGCCAACAAGATCGGGACCAGCGGCGTTGCCATTCTGGCCAGGCACTACGGCATCCCCTTCTATGTCTGCGCGCCCAGTTCCACCATTGATATGTCCATCGCCGACGGCGACGGCATCCCCATTGAGGAACGGGCCGCGGAGGAGGTCACGGAGATGTGGTACAAGGAGCGGATGGCGCCGGAGGGCGTAAAGGTCTTCAACCCTGCCTTCGACGTGACGGATCACAGCCTCATCACCGGCATCATCACGGAGAAGGGACTCTGCCGGGCACCCTATGAGGATGCCTTCCGGTCCCTGGGCATTGAGTGAGAAAGGAGCGATACGATGGATCCCAAACAGCAGGTCATTGACGCCGGTATCCGCATGCTGAAAAACGGCATCACCATCGGCGCCTGGGGCAACATCTCCCTCCGGGACCCGGAGAGCGGGCTCATCTATCTCACTCCCAGCGGTATGGCTTATGATACCCTGGTGAGGGAGGACATCGTGGTCCTGACGCCGGACGGCACCATCCGGGAGGGGAAGCGCAAGCCCTCTGTGGAGAAGGAACTGCACCTTTCCGTCTACCGTGCCCGGCCGGAGGTGAACGCCGTGGTGCACACCCACCCCATCTATTCCACCGCCTTTTCCTCCATGGGGGAGGGGATCCCTCTGCTGCTGGACGAGGCGGCTCAGGTCCTGGGCGCGCCGGTGCAGGCGGCAAAGTACGCCCTGCCGGGCAGTCCGGAGCTCGCCCGCAGCTGCGTGGAAGCCCTGGGGAACAAGGCCATGGCCTGCCTGCTCCGCTCCCACGGGGCGGTGTGCCTGGGTGAGGATCTGGAGAAGGCCTTCACGGTCTCCAACGTGCTGGAGGCCACTGCCCGGATCTATCTCTGCATCCGGGCCATGGGCGGGCGCTACTGCCCCATCTCGGAGGACGATATCACCGCCATGCAGTACTTCGTCCGCCACAGCTACGGCCAGCAATGAAAGGAAACGTCCCCGCCGATCGGCGGGGACGTTTTGTGCTTCCTGAGCGGACATCTGCCGCGTTGGCGGGATCTGCCCGGGTCTCAGTTATTGATCACCGCGTCTGCCAGGAGGTCCACCAGCTCCGCCAGGCGGAGGTACTCCGCATCCTGGATGCGGATGACCTGCATCACGGGCGGGATCAGGAGCCAGGTGGCGGACCCGATCATGGTGCCGAAATGGATCTGCCAGGTCCCGCTGCCGTCCTGGTGGCTGACCGCCAGACTGTGGAGATCCAGCGCCCGGACCCGGTCCAGGATCAGCGGATTGCTGAGGCGGTCCAGATAGGCCCGCTGCTCCTCCGCAGACAGCTCTCCGTGCCGGCAGACCCATTCCAGGCCCTTCACCCGCAGGCCGCCCTTGGCCTCCAGGGCAAAGACACAGTCGCCCACCTCGTGGAAGTAGGCGTCCGTCTCCACCTCGCTGCTCCACTCCAGGTTATAGGAGATGGAGAGAAGGCGGTTTTCGTGGCGGTAAGCCAGGTGCAGCCTCCGAAGATAGGTGAAGCCGTCCAGCAGCACTGTCCGCTCCAGGAAATCCTTCTCCACTCCGGTGCAGCGTTGGCCCACCGCTTTGCGCATGCCCTCCGCGACGGTATCCAGCTTTCCGTCCGCCCGGCGGCTGAGATTGCCTTCCTTCGCTTTCTGGTCTCCGTTGATCCGATCTGCAATGCGGCGCATATATCCTCCTGTTTCTCCCTGGGAGGCAAAGGCTTCCCAGGGAGGTATTCTTGTTGGGGGGCTCTGTCTCAGTTCCCCTTGGCGGTGCGGCGGTTGTTCATCCACTCCACCACGGCCTCATCCCAGACGGGCAGGTACTCGGAGCGCTCCCGGATCTGCTGCACCAGCTCCTCGATGGGGACCTGCTCGTTGATGGGCTTCTTGTGGCTCTTGTTCCACACGATGCAGTACACCGCCACCACGGCCATCACGATCAGCGCGTAGGGGATGACGTAGGACAGGGTGGAGATGGCGTACAGGGCGCCCAGCATACCGATGGGCAGGGTGACCCAGGCAATGGGGGCTTTCCAGAGCCGGGGGAAGTCCGGATACTTCTTCCGCAGGACCAGGACGTCCACCATGGCGATGATGTAGGTAACGAGCCAGGTGACGCAGGCGGTGTTGATGAAGAGGTTGATGACATCGGAGGTGCCGCCCATGGCGGTGATATAGACCGTGGTCAGGGCGATCAGGAAGACGGTGAACCAGACGCCGGCCATGGGGACGCGGTACTTGGGATGGATCTTGCCGAAGACCGCGGGGATGGAGCCGTCTCGGGCCAGGCCGTAGAGCATGCGGGGGAGACCCGCCACGTAGGCGTTGCCGGTGGTGAAGGAGGCCAGGGTGGTGAGAACGCTCATGATGATGCCGCCCACGGGACCCATGATGGCCACGGCCGCTCGGGTCTGAGGTACGGCGGAGGTGCTGAGGACGCCCAGGTCCGTATACTTGACGGCGCCGTAGACGAAGATGTTGTCGATGACCAGGATGGTCAGAAGGCCCAGGATCAGGCCGTAGGGGATGTGCTTATAGGGCTTCTTGCTCTCTTCCGCCATGGGGCAGGCGAACTCAAAGCCGATGAAGAACCAGATGGCCGCGCCCACGGTGCTGAAGACGGTGCCCCAGCCGCCCTCGGGCAGAAACTCCGTGTTGACGACCTCCTGCGCGCCGCCGAAGGCGGTGCCGGCGCCGGTGGCGCCGACGACGGCCAGCACCAGGTAGATGATCATCATGCCGATGGTGGCGTAGCCCTCGAACTTTCCGTAAAGGCCCACGTCATAAAGGTTGACGGCCAGAATGACGGCCAGGAGGCCCAGGCTCACCACGATGTGGGGAACACCGGTCATCTCCTCAAAGCAGAGACCGCCCATGACCAGCTGCGTGCCGCCGTCGCAGGCGATCAGCATCACGTAGCCGATGAGGGTGGCAAAGGTCGCCCAGAAGCGGCCCAGCGCGGGCTTGGTGTAATCGCCCACCATGCCGCCGCCGGGGATCATGGCCGCCAGCTCGCCGAAGGCGAAGGCCGTGGCCATCATGGGGATCAGGGCGATGGCGGAGGAAACGCAGGTGGCAAAGCCGGAGGTACCGGCCACGTTGCCCACGGAGAACATGGCGGTGCCGGACACCACCAGGCCCACCGCGGCGCCGTATGCTGCGTTGAAGCCCAGCACTCGTTTCAGTTTCGTGGGCTGATTCTGCGGATTACTCAATTGAATGCACCTCTCTCTTCTTGATTTGTGGTCGTTTTTCTCTTTTCTCAGTGCGGGGGAGGGGACTATCAGAGCAGATCCCGGGCTTCCAGCACCCGCTGGACATCGGCGGTGCTGCCGAGAACGTTCTTTCCAGCGTCCAGGACGGACCCAGCGGAAACCATGCGCTCCATCTCGGCAAGCATGGCGGTTTTCGTCTCGGTATCCTGCTTTTCCAGGTAGCTTTCGCAGAGCTGGATGAGCTTTTCATTGGGCTGGTCCGTGGGGAAGCCGCAGAAGAAGTAGGCATCCACCTTGAAGCGCTCATTCTTGACGATGCTCTGGATCTTCCATATTGCATCTCCAGTCTCCGGCATGGCCGGAAGGAAGGTGTCCCGTGCCGGGAACACCCTGGAAGGTTTGAGGAGGGAGCCTTCCCGCCGCCGGGCAAATGCCCCCGAAATGGCGGCAGGAAGGCATTGGGAGGAACAAATTTCAACTCGCGTACCCACCGCGAGAGCAGCGGGTAAAAGGGCCTGACAGGGATAATGCGTTCAGCGAAAGTCTCAGCCGACAATCCATCAGTCGCCCTTCGGGCGCCAGCTCCTGTTGTACCTAAGGCATGGCCTCCGCCGACCAAACGCCGCTGGCGTTTGGGGCGTCGGTCATGGTACCCAAAATTCTTTGCTCGCTATCGCTCACAGAATTTTGACCACTGCCACTCCTTTTTGCGCGCTTTTTCCGCCCCCGGCGGCGCTCGCAAACGTCCCCCTTTCCACAAGGGAGCCTTGGACTTACGGCGCCAAAAGCCCCCGCCGGCAAAGCCGCCAAGCGGCGAGCCGGACAGCAGGCACTTCCGATAGAAGCAGGCAGATGACTGGGGACCTTCGTCCTGCCGCCGCAGCGGCCCCTCCGCCGCCGAAGCCGCTCCGCGGCCAAGCGGACAGCAGGCACTTCCGATAGAAGCAGGCAGCCGACCGGGGACTCCCGTCCCCCGTCCCCCGGGGAAAGGTCCAGGAAGGGGATTCCCCTTCCTGGTTTCCGGCGCAAGCCGGAAAGAATCCGAATCATTTTTCCCGGCGACATG
>SFLD01000081.1 GCA_004553545.1 Clostridiales bacterium
CCTCTGTGGTGATTGACCTTCCGGTGGATGACCCGATTTTTATGCAGGAGCAGGAGCAGGAGCAGAAATCAGAGCCGGAAGCGAGAAAAAGAAACAGCCTTTTTCGGCCGGGGAGCAAACCGTCGCCGGATGAAATTCTGCGAAAACAGCGTCAGGAAGAAAGAAAAGCAGTGGAAGGGGGACAGGATGATTCCTACCTTGCGGAACGGAGCTCGAATCCTCCATCTGCTTTGCCCCAGTTGGCAGAGCAGGATGAGGTTGCTCTGCCCCCCATTGACGCAGCGCCAGAAATGCAGAAACAAACTTCTTCATATGTCACCGTCCTTTCCGGATTGATATAGGTCCATTATAGTACATTCCATAAAAAACGCAAGGATATCCTCCCAAAAAACAGGAAGCACATCATTCGCATTTTCGCGAAGATGACGTGCTTCCTGCTTGTATTTGAATGGAAATCAGGTATCCGAACTTTTCAGAGGGAAACCCAAAGGTTATTCCCTCTTACTTCTTGCTCTCCGCAACCGCCACAGCCACGGCGACGGTAGCGCCCACCATGGGGTTGTTGCCCATGCCCAGGAAGCCCATCATCTCCACGTGGGCGGGGACGGAGCTGGAACCGGCGAACTGGGCGTCGGAGTGCATGCGGCCCATGGTGTCGGTCATGCCGTAGGAGGCGGGGCCGGCGGCCATGTTGTCCGGGTGGAGGGTGCGGCCGGTGCCGCCGCCGCTGGCCACGGAGAAGTACTTCTTGCCCTGCTCGAGGCACTCCTTCTTATAGGTGCCCGCCACGGGATGCTGGAAGCGGGTGGGGTTGGTGGAGTTGCCGGTGATGGACACATCCACGCCCTCGTGGTGCATGATGGCGACGCCCTCCCGGACATCGTCGGCGCCGTAGCAGCGGACAGCGGCCCGCTCGCCGTCGGAGTAGGCGATCTCCCGGACGATGTTCAGCGCGCCGGTATAGTAGTCGAACTGGGTCTGGACGTAGGTGAAGCCGTTGATGCGGCTGATGATCTGGGCGGCGTCCTTGCCGAGACCGTTGAGGATGACCCGGAGGGGCTCCTTGCGTGCCTTGTTGGCGTTGCGGACGATGCCGATGGCGCCCTCGGCGGCGGCGAAGGACTCGTGGCCCGCCAGGAAGGCGAAGCACTTGGTCTCATCCCGCAGCAGCATGGCGCCGAGGTTGCCGTGGCCCAGACCCACCTTGCGGTCCTCGGCCACGGAGCCGGGGATGCAGAAGCTCTGCAGGCCGATGCCGATGGCCTCGGCGGCCTCGGCGGCGGTCCTGACGCCCTTCTTCAGGGCGATGGCGGCGCCCACGCAGTAGGCCCAGGCGGCGTTCTCAAAGCAGATGGGCTGGATGCCCTTCACGATCTCATAGGGGTCAAAGCCGGCGGCCTTGCAGATGTCCCGGCACTCCTCCACGGAGCCGATGCCGTACTGGGACAGGACGGAATTGATCTTGTCGATCCGTCTTTCGTAGCTTTCAAACAGAGCCATTTCTCAATTCCTCCTTCTCTTACTCCTGCCGGGGGTCGATGTACTTGGCTGCGGTGTCCCACTGGCCGTAGTGGCTCTTGGCCTTCTCCATGGCCTCATTGGCGTCGGTGCCCTTCTTGATGGCCTCCATCATCTTGCCCAGGTTCACGAACTCGTAGCCGATGATCTCGTCGTCTTTATTCAAGGCGATCCGGGTGCAGTAGCCCTCGGCCATCTCCAGGTAGCGGGGGCCCTTTTCACGGGTGGCGAACATGGTGCCGACCTGGCTCCGCAGGCCCTTGCCCAGGTCTTCGAGAGACGCGCCGATGGGCAGGCCCCCCTCGGAGAAGGCGGTCTGGGTCCGGCCGTAGACGATCTGCAGGAAGAGCTCCCGCATGGCGGTGTTGATGGCGTCGCAGACGAGGTCGGTGTTCAGGGCCTCCAGAATGGTCTTGCCGATGAGGATCTCGCTGGCCATGGCGGCGGAGTGGGTCATGCCGGAACATCCGATGGTCTCCACCAGGGCCTCCTCAATGACGCCGTTCTTCACGTTCAGGGTCAGCTTGCAGGCGCCCTGCTGGGGGGCGCACCAGCCGATGCCGTGGGTCAGGCCGGAGATGTCGCCGATCTCCTTGGCCTGGACCCACTTCCCCTCCTCGGGGATGGGGGCGGGGCCGTGGTACGCACCCTTGGCCACGGGACACATGTGCTGGACTTCGGCAGAATAGATCATAGTCGTTCGATCCTTTCCTTCGTATTTTCGCGGGCGGGGCGGCGGAGGGCCGCTTTCCCAGTGTTTTCGGCAACATTATATCGGTAAACGATTACCCTGTCAAGCG
>SFLD01000053.1 GCA_004553545.1 Clostridiales bacterium
CAGCTTCTCCGACAGGGCGTCCAGCTTCTTCTCGTCCAGGATCACGTGGGCCTCCCGCGTGACGGCGCCGCTGACGGAGATGCTGGCCACGCCGGACACACCCTCCAGCTTGCCGCTGAGCTCATCGGTGACAAAGTCGCTGAGCTCGTACACGTCCATGTCCTCCCTGGACACGGCGGCCACCATCACCGGCAGCATGGAGGGGTTGATCTTCAGCACATAGGGCGCGGAGACGGTGTCCTCCCAGCTGCCCTGCAAAACGGAGATCTTCTGCTGGATGTCCACGCTGACGGTGTCCATGTTCACGCCGTCCTCGAACTCCAGCAGCACCATGGACACGCTGTTTTGGCTGGTGGAGGTCACGTCCTTGACCTTATCCAGCGTGGACATGGACTGCTCCATGGGCTTTGTGATGGTCTGCTCCACCGATTCGGGGCTGGCGCCGGGGTCGGAGGTGACGATGATGACGTAGGGGAAGTCCATGTTGGGCAGCAGATCGGGGGTCATTTTCAGGTATGCCACCACGCCCAGCACAATAATGCCCAGCACCGCCACAAAGACGGTGAGAGGTTTTTTTACACTGAAGCCTGCCATAGATCCTTCTCCTTTTGCCCGTTAAACTGCGATTCTGAACCAGTCTACCACCGGGAGAGAAAAGTTGCAAGAGAGGAGGCGAATTATTAACGAAAGCGTTACAAATCGCGGACTTTTGCGGCAAAATAGTTCGGGGTTCGTAGTATTTTGCGGCGGCGCCCGGATGCGGTGGGCGCGGCAAACCGTTCACTTTGGTACGGCGTCCCGCACGGAATGCCCCGTTAGACGTTCGTAGGGGCGGATGTCCACATCCGCCCGCAATCGCCGCACCCTGTAGGGCGGGGCCCGCGTGCCCCGCCGAAATCAACGCATATCCTGCGGCGGGACACATGGGTCCCGCCCTACAGGGGCATATCCTTGCATCGCGTAGGGCGGCGGGGTGAGGGCACCCTGCCCAACGAAAAACGCGGACGCCTGCGCGCCCGCGTTTTCCGTGTTAAGAGAGAAAAAGGAAGAAATCTGAGTAAGATAAGGGTGCCGCGCCGTTACAGCAGCGTGCACAGCAGCGTCAGCTCCGCCACGAACCACACCGGCGTCAGCATGGCGGTGACACGGCTCAGGGGAGTGATGTTCCCCGTGAAGAGGCACACGAAGGTGTAGACGATGATGGCGGTGACCAGCACAACAGCGATGGCCATAGCGGTAATGGACTTGGAATGGGTTTTTGCCATGAGGAACAACTCCTTTCCTGATTGTGGCATTATGATAGCACAAGATATTATGCTTGTAAAATTGATTATTATGCGGTATAATATAGGAGCAAGCTATAATTACGGAGGGAACGCCATGACCAATCAGGATATCGAGACGTTCTTCGCCGTGCTGGATCACGGCACCATGACGGCGGCGGCCGAGGCGCTGTTCATCACCCAGCCGTCCCTGTCCGCCCGGCTGCGGGCGCTGGAGGACGAGGTGGGCGCGCCGCTGTTCCACCGGGGCAAGGGGCTGCGGCGTATCACCCTCACCGACGCGGGGCAGCACTTCCTGCCGCTGGCGCGCCGGTGGCAGAACCTGCTGGCGGAGACGCAGACCTTCGCCGCGGCGGAGAAGCGGGAGTTCCTCCACGTCATCGCCGCCTACACCGCCAACCAGTACATCCTGCCGCCGGTGTACCAGCGGTTTCTGGAGCGGGAGCTGCCGGTGAACCTGTGGGTGGAGTCCATGCGGACGGATCAGGCGGTGTCCGCCGTGGCGCGGGGCGACGCGGATATGGCCATCGTGGACGGCGGCCTGCACTACGACCTGCAGATCGAGGCCAAGCCCCTGTTCCGGGAGGGCTTCTTCCTGGTGGTGCCCAAAACGGTGGCGCTGACGGAGCCAGTGGAGGCCACGACGCTGCATGTGCAGGACGAGATCCTCATCTACGGTCAGCCGGAGATATTGCAGTGGCACGACTACTGGTTCGGCGTGGACGCCCGTCCCCTGCTGTACGCCGACACGCCCCAGCTGGCCGAGACGCTGCCCGCCTGCGGCAAGCGGTGGAGCATCATCCCCGCCGGAGCTACCGGGCCGTATCTGCGGATGTTCAGCAACGTACAGGTGCTGCATCTGGCGCACCCGCCGGCGGAGCGGACGTTCTATCTGGTCACGCCCAAGGGACGCGCCCTGTCCGCCGCGGCGGAGACGCTGCTGGACGACCTGCGGACGCAGATACAGCATGTGGAGGGCATCACATGGTATTGACGGAGCTGACAGCACAGACCGGGACGCTTCCGTCCCGCCGGACAGACATATAACACGGACAAAAAGGAGAAAAGCGATGGCGCAGCTATATTTCAAGTACGGAGCCATGGGCTCCAGCAAGACAGCCAACGCGCTGATGGCGCGGTTCAACTACGAGGAGCGGGGGCAGGAGACGCTGCTGGTGAAGCCCCGGCTGGACACCCGGGACGGCGACCACATGGTCTACTCCCGCATCGGTCTGAAGCACCCGTGCATCTACTTTGACGAGATGCGCGCCATGCCGGAGGACGAACTGAAGAAGTACGCCTGCATCATCATTGACGAGGCGCAGTTCCTCACCAAGGAGGAGGTGTACTATCTGGTGCATCTGGTGGACGACTGCGGCATCCCCGTGATCTGCTACGGCCTGCGGGCGGATTTCAAGGGCGACCTGTTCCCCGGCAGCTACCATCTGCTGGTGCTGGCGGACAAGCTGGAGGAGGTCAAGACCATCTGCTGGTGCGGCAAGAAGGCGGCCTTCAATGCCCGGTTTGACGAGAACGGTCATGTGGTCAAGGAGGGCGCGCAGGTGGTGCTGGGCGCCAACGACAAGTACATCGGCCTGTGCCGCCGCCACTGGATGGCCGGGGACTTAGGCCCCGACTTCGACATTCACAAGGTATGACCTGCACCCTCTGTCCCCGCCTGTGCGCCGCGGAGCGCACACCTGCGCGGGGAGACGGCTATTGCCGTATGCCCGCCGGTCTGCGGGTGGCGCGGGCGGCGCTGCACCAATGGGAGGAGCCGCCCATCTCCGGCACGCGGGGCGCCGGCGCGGTGTTCTTCTCCGGCTGCACCCTGCGGTGCTGCTACTGCCAGAACGGGCGCATCTCCGCCGGCGGCCAGGGAAAGGACATCACACCCCGGCGGCTGCGGGAGATATTTGACGAGCTGATCGCCCAGGGCGCCCACAACATCGAGCTGGTGACGGCCACCCACTTCCTGCCGTGGATACTGCCGGCGCTGGAGCCGAGGCTGCCGGTGCCGGTGGTGTACAACTGCGGCGGCTATGAGCGGGTGGAGACGCTGCGGGCGCTGGAGGGTCGGGTGGACGTCTACCTGCCCGACCTGAAATACGCCGACGGCGCTCTGGCCGGGGCGTTGTCCGGCGCACCGGACTACTTCCCCGTGGCCTGCGATGCCATCCGGGAGATGTTCCGCCAGACGGGGCGGCCGGTCTATGACGAAAACGGCGTCATGCAGCGGGGCGTCATCGTGCGGCATCTGGTGCTGCCGGGGTATCCGGACAACACCCGCCGGGTGCTGGACTGGCTGTCCGAGACGTTTGCGCCGGGGGACGTGGTGGTGTCGCTGATGAGCCAGTACACGCCGCCCGCCGGTATGACCGGGCGGCTGGCGCGGCGGGTGACGGCGGCGGAGTACCGGGCAGCGGTATCGTATATGCGCGCCTGCGGCATCACAGACGGCTTCGTGCAGGAGCGCACCTCGGCGGAGGAGGCCTACACCCCGGCCTTTGACGGCACCGGGGTGTGAAAAGCGGAGAACGCGCGGGCGGGACGCCGTCCCCTACGGAAGCGGCAAGCATGCAAAAAAAGAAAGCCCCGAAGGGCTTTCTTTTTTGCGCTCATTTGCTCTTAATACGCCAGCTTTTCGGCCAGATACGCCTTCAGCTCGCTGATGGGGATACGCACCTGCTCCATGGTGTCGCGCTCACGGACGGTGACGCAGTTGTCGCCCTCGTGCTCGGCATCGCCCACGGTGTCGAAGTCCACGGTGATGCAGAAGGGCGTGCCCACCTCATCCTCGCGGCGGTAGCGCTTGCCGATGGAGCCGGTCTCGTCGAAGTCCAGCATCCACTCCTTGCTCAGCTCCTCGTAGATCTTGCGGGCGGGCTCGCTGAGCTTCTTGCTCAGGGGCAGGATGGCGGCCTTGTAGGGAGCCAGCGCCGGGTGCAGGTGCAGCACCACGCGGACGTCGTTCTTCTCCGCGTCCACGACCTCCTCGTCATAGGCGTCCACCAGCACGGCCAGCACGCTGCGCTCCACGCCCAGGGACGGCTCCACCACATAGGGGATGTAGCGCTCGTTGGTCTCCGGGTCGAAGTAGGTCAGGTCACGGCCGGACACGGTCTGGTGCTGGGTCAGGTCGTAGTCGGTGCGGTCGGCCACGCCCCACAGCTCGCCCCAGCCGAAGGGGAACAGGAACTCGAAGTCCGTGGTGGCCTTGGAGTAGAAGCACAGCTCCTCGGGGTCGTGGTCGCGCAGGCGCAGGTTCTCGTCCTTCAGGCCGATGCCCAGCAGCCACTCATGGCAGAAGTTGCGCCAGTACTGGAACCATTCCAGATCGGTGCCCGGCTCGCAGAAGAACTCCAGCTCCATCTGCTCGAACTCGCGCACGCGGAAGATGAAGTTGCCCGGGGTGATCTCGTTGCGGAAGGATTTGCCGATCTGGCCGATGCCGAAGGGCAGCTTGCGGCGGGTGGTGCGCTGGACGTTGACGAAGTTGGTGAAGATGCCCTGGGCGGTCTCGGGACGCAGATAGACGGTGTTCTTGGCGTCCTCGGTGACGCCCTGGAAGGTCTTGAACATCAGGTTGAACTGGCGGATGTCGGTGAAGTTGTGCTTGCCGCAGGTGGGGCAGGGGATCTCATGCTCCTCCACAAAGTCCTTCATCTCAGCCTGGGAGAAGGCGTCGATGGGCTTGGGCAGGGTAAAGCCGGTCTGGGCGCACCAGTCCTCGATGACCTTGTCGGCGCGGAAGCGCTCATGGCACTCCCGGCAGTCCATCAGAGGATCGGAGAAGCCCGCCAGATGGCCGGAGGCCACCCAGGTCTGGGGGTTCATGAGGATGGCGGCGTCCAGGCCCACGTTGTAGGGGTTCTCCTGGACGAACTTCTTCCACCAGGCTTTCTTGATGTTGTTCTTCAGCTCCACACCCAGGGGGCCGTAGTCCCAGGTGTTGGCCAGGCCGCCGTAGATCTCGCTGCCGGCGAAGATGAAGCCGCGGCCTTTGCACAGGGCCACGATCTTGTCCATGGTCTTCTCGGTGTTTTTCATGTGTAACGCTCCTTATAAAACTTTGTTCATAATTAGACGAGCCATTTGTTGACAATGGGAATGCGCGACAGGATCTCATAGATCGCCCAGCCCACGGCCGTCAGGATTACCACAATAGCCGGGGCTGCGAGGATGGGGAGCGCCGTGGTGGACATACCCAGGCGCACCACCAGACGAAGCACCATAATGTGTACCAGGTAGATGCAGAAACTGGCCTGTGCCAGGCGCCCGGTAAATCTGTGCAGCTTCTCCGGCCAACGCTCCCGGCGAAGGACAAGGCCCATGATCCCGGCGGCCATCAGCAAGGGGCCGGGGGACATGCCCTCCATAAAAACGGAGGAAAAAGCGCCCTCCCGCAGCGACATCAGGGCTGTTCCGCCAAACACAAGGATGAATCCCACAGCCAGCGCACTCCAATACCAACCCGCCCGGATGGTCTTCCCGTGCTTTCTCAGATACCAGCCCAGAACGCAGTAGCCAATTGAGGAGTAGGCCATATTCATCACATACCAGTTGGTGGTCATGGTGTAGACCAGTCTGAAGGGCCAGAAGTACCGCAGCAGAGGAAACAGAATTCCGGTTATGAACCACACCAGCAGCAGGTACTCCGTTTCCCGCCTGGATGCGCTGCGGACAAATACCCGCACCACCGGCACAAAGGCATATACCAGAAGAAGAATGTGCAGAAAATAGAAATGAAATTCATGCTGCAGTGTCAGCGTAGCTTTTACCGCGTACCACAAATTCCCCAGCGTGAGGCCGCCGGACAGCAGCCCCCACACCCGATAGGCAAAGGCCCAGCACAGCATCGCCACCAGGATCCGCAGAAAATTATGCCCATACAGCCGCTTCAGCGGAATATCCCGGTCCAGCATCATGGCTCCGCTGCACATGAAAAACAGCGGAACCGCAGGTCTGGCCAGGGAGCCCCACAGCATGGCGCCCCACCAATCACCGCTTCCCGGCGTCAGGTTGAGCCCTCCGGCGCACACATGGATCATCAGTACCATCAAAATGGCCAGTGCCCTCACCACATCCGGCCCCGGTTCCCGCAGCTTCTTCTCCTCCGGCATCCGTTCTCTCTCCTCTTGCAGACAAAAAGACGCCCTGAGCCATTGGCTCAGGGCGAACAAAGCTGTCCGTGGTTCCACCTGAATTTACGCCCAAAGGGCGTACACTCTTGCCCGGTAACGGGGGGACCGGCGCTCCATTTCCGGAGCGCGGCTCGGAGGGGCCTTGGCCGTGGGACGGGCGGGAGCTTGCACCGACCGCTCCCTCTCTGAAAGACCGAACCTCAGGTTACTTGTCCTCGTCATTGCCTTTAACAGCAGTAACTTTATCATTTTTGCCCTGAGATGTCAAGGGGCGCGGCGGAAACAAGAAAAGCGGATAAATTTCACGTTTTTTCATTTCCTTTTTTATTTGGGTATGGTATACTGACTTATCAGAGATTTACATAGAATGACTGGAGGGGACAGGCTATGAAAAACCGTGTTACTGTTGTCGTCGGAGGGCAGGAATATACCCTTCTGGCCGTTGAGGGGGACGATTACGTCCAGCGTGTGGCGGCCTATGTGGACGAAAAGCTGAAGGAGACGCTGCAGGGCAGCAAGCTGGCCATGGTGGACTGCGCCGTGCTGACCGCCATGAACATTGCCGACGAGAAGTTCAAGGAACAGGACGCGTCGGAGAATCTGCGCCGCCAGATCAAGGAGCTGCTGGAGGAGTCCTCCAAGCTGAAGCTGGAGCTGAGCGAAGCCAAACGGGAGATTTTCAAGCTGCAGCAGAAGCGGTGAGCGCCGGCGTGACAACACTGAACTGCGAGTAAGCAAGGCTTTCATTTTACCTATCGGAGGACCCTATGGAAATTCTATCCCCCGCAGGGAGCCCGGAGGCCGTCCGCGCCGCGGTATGCGCCGGGGCCAATGCTGTCTATCTGGGATACGGATCATTCAACGCCCGCCGCAATGCCCGTAATTTTACGGAGGAAGAGCTTGCGGAGGCGGTTTCTTATTGCCATCTGCGCGGAGTGAAGCTCTATCTGACGCTGAACACCCTGGCCACAGACCGGGAGATGGCCCAGGCGGCGGAGCACGCCGTCCGCGCCTCCCGGGCAGGAGTGGACGCGGTGCTGGTGCAGGATCTGGGCATTGTCCGGGTACTGCGGCAGGTGGCGCCCGACCTGCCGGTCCACGCCTCCACCCAGATGTCCATCCACAATCTGGACGGCGTGAAGGCGGCGGCGGATCTGGGTATCACCCGGGCGGTGCTGGCCAGGGAACTGTCCGGGAAGGACATTGCCTACATCTGCCAGCACTCCCCCATCGAGATCGAGACCTTTGTCCACGGGGCCCTGTGCATGTGCCACAGCGGCCAGTGCTATATGTCCTCCGTCATCGGCGGCCGCAGCGGGAACCGGGGCCTGTGCGCCCAGCCCTGCCGCCTGACCTACGGCTGGGGGGACCTGGCGGACAGCTATCCCCTGTCCCTGAAGGATATGTCGCTGGCGGGACATCTGCAGGAACTGGAGCAGATGGGGGTGGCCAGTATCAAGATCGAGGGCCGTATGAAGCGGCCGGAGTATGTGTGGGTGGTCACCAAGGTCTATGCCGACGCCCTGCGGGAGGGACGGGATCCCACCCGGGAGGAGCTGCGGCGGCTGCAGAACGCCTTTTCCCGTCAGGGCTTCACTGACGGCTATTTTGTGGGGGAAAAGGGCCCTCAGATGTTTGGCGTGCGGGAGAACACGCCGGAGCCCAAAGAACTGTTTGCCGAGGCCCGGGCCGCCTATGAAAAGGGCGAGGGCCCCGGTGTGCCGATAAAGTTTTACGCCATGATCCGTCCCGGCGAGCCGGTGCAGGTGGGGGCGGAGGATCCGGAGGGCAGGGTGGCCACAGCCGCCGGCCCCTTGCCCGAGGTGGCCCGCAGCCGCGCGGTGACTGCCGCCGACGTGGAGACCCAGCTGTCCAAGACGGGAGGCACGCCCTATCGCTGCACAGGGGTGCGCTCTCTGGTGGCGGAAGGCATGTCAGTTCCCCTCTCCGTCCTCAATGGCCTGCGCCGGGAGGTGCTGGAGCAGCTGTCCCAACAGCGCACCGCCCTGCCGGAGCGCCGCCATAGCGTATACAAGATGGGCGCCCGGTATGAGAATTACCGGGGTGAACCGGAAATTTACGTATCGCTGCGCCGGGCGGAGCAGATGACCTTTGACCTGCTCAAGCAGAAGCCGGATCTGATCTATCTGCCGGCGGAGGAGATCGCCGCCCACCCGGATGAGGCGCGGGGCGCCATGGACCGCGGGATCCCCGTGGCGGCGGTGCTGCCCCGGGTGTGCTTTGACCGGGAACTGGACGAGCTGCGCGCCCTGCTGGATCAATGCCGGCAGACGGGCGTTTCCGAGGCGCTGCTGGGCAATCTGGGTCTGATCGCCCCGGCCCGGGAGGCGGGCCTCACCCTGCGGGGCGACTTTGGCCTGCAGGTGTTCAACAGCCAGGCGGCCAAGGAGTACAAGCGTCTGGGCTTTCAGTCCCTCACCGCCTCCTTTGAGTTGAAGCTGGCCCAGATCCGGGATCTGTCCAAGGCGGTGGACACCGAGATCATCGCCTACGGCCGGCTGCCCCTGATGATCACCGAGAACTGCGCCATCCACAACCAGTCCGGCAAGTGCGTCTGCTCCAATGTGAATACTCTGGTGGACCGGAAGGGCGTCCGCTTCCCTGTGGTGCGGGCCTGGGGCTGCCGCAATGAGATCCTGAACGCCAACAAGCTGTTTCTGGCGGATAAGGCCCAGGATTACAAGCGGGCGGGGCTGCGGGCCATCCGCCTGTCCTTCACCACGGAGAACGCGCTGGAGTGCGCCCAGGTGCTGGAGCGGTACCGGGGCGGGGGCAGCTATACGCCCAATAATTTTACCCGAGGCCTGTACTATCGTGACGTGGAGTAAGAAGCGCGGAGCCGTCGCGAGCCGCGCGGATGGACCGAAGCGAGGGCGAGCGCAGGGACGCAAAGCGGCCCGCAGACCAGCCCGAGTCGGAAGGAAGCCGCGCGTTGTGAGCAAGCGCAGCGTGACAATAAGAAGCGCGGAGCCGTCGAGAGCAGGCGGAGTTATTTTTAGGAGGATCGTTCAATGGATATAATCTTAGCGTCTCAGTCCCCCCGGCGGCGGGAACTGTTGGGGCAGATGGGGCTGAAGGGCTTCAAAGTCACCTCGCCCGATGTGGACGAGATGGTAGACGGCAATCTGCCCCCGGCGCAGATCGTGGAGGAGTTGTCCCTGCGCAAGGCCGCGGCGGTGGCGGAGCACGCGGACGAAGATGACCTGATCATTGCCGCTGACACCGTGGTGGTTCTGGAAGGGGCGGTGCTGGGTAAGCCGGAGGATGAGCGGGAGGCGTTTTCCATGTTGTCCGCCCTGTCGGGAAACCGGCACTATGTCTACACCGGCGTCACCGTGATCCGGGGAGATAAGACCGTGACCCAGCATGAGATGACCGCCGTTTCCTTCCGGGAACTGGAGCCGGAGGAGATCACCAACTACATCGCCACCGGCGAGCCCATGGACAAGGCTGGCGCCTATGGGATCCAGGGGCTGGGTGCCCTGCTGGTGTCCGGCATCGACGGAGACTATTTTAACGTGATGGGACTGCCCGTCTACCGGCTGGGGCGTATTCTGGCGGATTTTGGGTTGGATCTGATGGAGTTAGCCGCCCGCTGAACCTTGGGAGAAGGGAACCATGAAGCGATTTTTTCAAAATAATGGCGGGCTGATCCTCATTGCCGCCGTCCTGCTGGCGGCGGTGCTGGCGGTGGGTTCCTATATCCTGGAGTTCAATCCGCTGACCAACGTGCTGGAGGTCATCGCCACGCCCTTCCGCAGCCTGTCCTCCGCCGTGGCGGACTGGACCCAGGAGCGCTACGACCGGGCCTTCCGCTATGACGAGCTGGTGGCGGAGAACAACGCTCTGCGTCAGCGGCTGACCGAGCTGGAGGAGGCCGCCCGGGCAGGGCAGGATGCCGTTCGGGACAATGAACGGCTGCGTGACCTTCTGGGGTTGGCGGAGGAGCGGCCCGAGCTGGTATATGAGGACGCGGAAGTCACCCGCCGGTCCGCCTCCAACTGGGAATCCAACCTGACCATCAACAAGGGCACCTCCAGCGGGGTGGCCCTGCAGGACTGCGTGATCGACCAGTATGGGAACGTGGTGGGTGTGGTCACCGAGGTGGGGCTCAACTGGGCGTTGGTGTCCACCATTCTGGACCCGGATGTGGAGCTGGGCGGACGGATTGCCCGCACAGACGACAACGCCATTCTGGAGGGGGATTTTTCCCTCATGCTGGAGGGAAAGCTGAAGCTGTCCTACCTGCCTTCCGACACCCAGCTGGTGTCCGGCGACCAGGTGACCACGTCCGGCCTGGGCGGCATCTATCCCGCGGGCCTGGCGGTGGGCACCATCCGCACCCTGCACACGGAGGCCGACGGCGTCAACCGCTACGCGGAGGTGCAGCCGGCAGCGGATATTGATTCCATCCGCTATGTATATGTCATTACTGAGTTCGGCGGGGGATCCACATCCTGATCCTCCGCCCTCACCATCCATATAGAAAGAAAGAGCGTGGGACTATGGCTGAACTGACCCCCATGATGCGCCAGTATCTGAAGATTAAAGCAGACAATCCGGATTGCCTGCTGTTTTTCCGTCTGGGCGATTTCTATGAGATGTTCAACGAGGACGCCAGGGTGGGCGCCGAAGAGCTGGGACTGACCCTGACCACCCGGGACCGGAACAAGCCGGAGGAGGAGCGGGTCCCCATGTGCGGCGTGCCCTACCACTCCGCCCAGAATTATATCGCCCGGCTCATCAAGCGGGGATATAAAGTGGCCATCTGCGAACAGATGGAGGACCCCGCCACCGCCAAGGGGCTGGTGGACCGGGACATCATCCGCATCGTCACCCCCGGCACCGCCATGGATGATGTGATGCTGGATGAGAGCCGAAATAATTATATCTGCGCCATCTGCCGGGAGGACGCCGGCTACGGCATGGCCCGGTGCGATATGTCCACCGGCCAGTTCGCCGTCTCCGCCTATGAGGGCGAGAGCGCCCTGTCCCGGCTGATGAATCAGCTGTCCGCCTGTCCGCCCAGCGAGGCGATCCTGTCCTCCGCGGCCATGGCTGAGGGGGAACTGACCGGCTTTTTGCGGGAACGGCTGGGCTGTCTCTGCGAGGACGGCGGCCAGATCCGCTTCCTGCCGCAGTGTGGTGACCGCTTCCGTGTCCACCCAAGTGAGAAAGGAGCTTTCAAAATAATAGCGGTCCATCC
>SFLD01000054.1 GCA_004553545.1 Clostridiales bacterium
GACCGACGTGCCCTCCCCCACCCTGGGGCAGGACACCAAGGCCATCCTGCTGGGATTGGGATACCGGCAGGAGGAGCTGGATGACATGAAACACCACAACATTATCGCTTGGGAGGAGTAAGAGAGATGGAAAAGCAGGAAAAGAAACCTTTAAGTCAGCGTTATGAAGTGGGCCTGATGGTGGTCAGCGTCATCATCATGGCGGCCCTGGTGGCCGGGATCTCCATTTTCCCGGAGAAGGGCAAGGAGGTGGCTGCCGCCGCCATGCACATGATGACCTACACCTTCGGCTCCACCATGCAGTTCATCACCGTCATCATCCTCATCTTCCTGGTGGCCCTGGGCTTCTCCAAGTACGGCAGCATCCGCCTCGGCAAGGAGAAGCCGGACTACAAGACCTCCAGCTGGGTGGCCATGATGTTCTTCACCGGTCTCGGCGCCGGCACCGTCTACTGGGCCTTCCTGGAGTGGGGCTACCACTTCAACGCCGCACCCCAGCTGGAGGGCGCCGTGGTCACGGAGGCCTACGCCTATGAGCTCTCCCTGGCCTACGCCATGTTCGACTGGGGCCCCGCCGCGTGGGCGCTCCTGTGCATCTTCGTGCTGCCCTTCGCCTACCACTACTATGTGAAGAACGACAAGGAGCTCCGCTTCTCCGCCCTCTGCAAGTACACCGTGGGTGACAAGGCCGTGAAGGGCCTCTTCGGCAAGGTCGTGGACTTCATCTTCATCTTCGCCGCCATCGGCTCCATCTGCATCACCGCCGGCACCTCCACCTCCACCGTGGCCTCCGCCGTGGCGGACCTGCTGGGCATCAGCCCCTCCTTCGCCCTCTCCGTCATCATCCTTCTGAGCGTTTCCGCCCTCTATACCGTCACCTCCCTGCTGGGCATCGAGCGGGGCATGCGCAAGATCAGCGACTGGAACGTGTACTTCTGCATCTTCCTGCTGCTCTTCATCCTGGTGGCTGGCCCCACCCGCTTCATTCTGGACTCCCTGGTGAACTCCATGGGCGTTCTGGCGCAGGAGTTCGTCCGCATGTGCACCTTCACCGATCCCGTGGGCCGCGGCGGCTATCCCCAGGACTGGACCGTCTTCTACCTGGTCTACTGGTTCGTGTTCGGCCCCTTCACCGGCCTCTTTGTGGCTAAGATCTCCAAGGGCCGCACCATCCGCGAGATCATCCTCAACATGCTGGTCACCGGCACCGCGGGCCTGTTCTTCTTCGGCATCATCACCGCCTATGAGCAGAGCCTCCGCATCGACGGTATTCTGGATATCCCCGCTATGCTGACCAACGGCCAGTCGGAGAACATCGCCTCCGCCGTGCTGCAGACCCTGCCCTTCCCCAAGTTCGCCATCCTCCTCTATCTCGTGGTCATCATCCTCTTCCTGGCCACTACCCTGGACTCCTGCAGCTACACTCTGGCCAGCACCGTCTCCAAGGGCCTGAAGGAGGGCGAGGAGCCCAAGCGGGGCCTGAAGTTCGTCTGGTGCCTTGTGGGCGTCGCCATTCCTCTCGCCATCACCTTCGCCGGCACGGATATCAACACCATCAAGTCCGTGGTCCTGGCCACCGGCCTGCCCCTGGTCATCATCCTCGCCATCATCTATTACGGCTTCCTCCGGGAGATGAAGAAGGACTTTGGCCGCAAGACCCGGGACCAGATCATCGCCGAGAGCGAGCTGCCGGAGAACGTCCGCTAAAAACCGCCTTGCCAACACCCCGCCCCTGTGGTACTCTGAAGGGGTGAAAGGAGGTGCCGCCCATGGATCACCGGGACATGCGGGACATCATGGATCATCTCAGCGATGAGATCATGGTCTTTGACGCCCACTACCACATGGTCTACGTCAACGAAGCCTGCCGCCGGCACTACGGCCTCCCGCCGGAAGCCCTCATCGGCAAGACCTTTGACGAGCTGGACGGCACCTTCTGGGGCAACTCCACCCTGCCGGAGGTCTACGCCACCAAAAAGCGGGTGGCCCACCGGCAGATCACGAATCAGGGCTGCGACATCATCACCATCTCCGTCCCCCTGCTGGATGAGAACGGCGACATCCGCTACGTCATCCAGAACGTCAACGACCTCCAGGAGGTCAACCGGGTCAGCGAGGCGGAGAAGCGCCCCGTGCAGATCACGGCGGAGAAGGGCCGCACCCCCTATCCCGGCGTCAACCGCAAGATGAACCAACTCCTGCTGACGCTCCAGACCATCCGGGATACCGACGTCTCCTGCCTCTTCCTGGGGGAGACCGGCACCGGCAAGAGCTTCCTCGCCCAGTACCTGCACGACATCAGCCGCCGCCAGCAGCGCCCCTTTGTCACGGTGAACTGCGCCTGCATGCCCCGGGAGCTGATGGAGAGCGAGCTCTTCGGCTACGTGAAGGGCGCCTTCTCCGGTGCCGTGGGGACAAAGCCCGGCCTGGTGGAGGCCGCCGACGGCGGCACCCTCTTCCTGGATGAGATCTCCGAGCTTCCCTACGAGATGCAGGCAAAACTCCTCTACTTCCTCCAGGAAAAGGAATTCCTCCCCGTGGGCGGCACCCGGAAGAAGACCGTGGACGTCCGCATCCTGGCCGCCACCAACCGGGACCTCCGGCAGATGGTGGCCAACGGCACCTTTCGGGAGGACCTCTACTTCCGCCTCAACACCGTGGAGCTGACGGTCCCGCCTCTCCGGGAGCGGCGGGAGGATATCCGCGGCCTGGCCCAGTCCCGCCTCCGCGGCTTTGACGAGACCTATGGCCGCCATCATACCCTGACGGAGGAAGCCCTCCGCCTCATGGAGCGCTACGCCTGGCCCGGCAACCTGCGGGAGCTCTCCCACTGCGTGGAAAAGGCCGTGGTCCTGACGCCGGACGGTGACATCCTGCCCCGGGATCTGCCCAAGTCCCTCTTCGACATCAGCGAGGCCCCGCCGCCGGAATCCGCCCCCGGCCAGCCCTTGGACGAGGCCCTGGAGCGCCGCCTCATCACCGAGGCCTACGCCAAGTATAAGACCAGCGTCCGGGTGGCCAAGGAGCTGGGCATCAGCCAGCCCCGGGCCTACCGGCTCTACCGGAAATACCTGGCACCCCCAGCCTCTCCCACCGAATAACACCGGAAAGCCGGCGGAGCCTCGCTCCGCCGGCTTTCTTCTGATCCTCCTTCCGCAAGATCCGCCTCCTCTGCCGGCCCGATCCTGCCTCAGCGCACGATCCTTCCGCGCCGTTATGGCGTCCGGTGCGAAAAAAGGCCCCGTCCGGACCACGTATGGCTCCATCCGTTCCCGGCACTTAAGGTCACCGCGAAGGACTTTGCAGAGCAGTTCTTTTGCGCTCACAGTCACAGGTCCGGCTGCAGCTGCACGATCAGGTCCGCGTCGGCATTTCTGCTGACGCGGATCTTTATGGGGTGATCCTTCGCCCAGACAGGATCGGCAGCCGCTTTTCCGACCACTTCTCGTAAAAGCGGATCACCTCGCCGCGGATGGCTTCCTCCGCCTTTTTGCGGGCTTCCGCTGCTTCTCCCACCGAGGCATAGGTCCCAAGGAAATACTGCCTGTGCTGGAATACGATCTTCGCGAGGTAGCGCCCCTTGACCAGATACACACCCTTTACGCCGGTCGTATTGTTGGAGGGGAGCTTGCTGCTTTTCAGCGCGTCGATGCTGGTGCCGTCCACATGGACCAGAAACCCGCCCAGCGCCTTATCATGCTCTTTCTTCTGGCAGCCGCAGCTCTTCTGGTTGCAGTAGACCAGGCTGTTGTAAGAGACATCGGCCTCGTTCCCGCAGTCGCAGCGGCAATGCCAGATGACGGACCCCTTCTCATCCCGCCGGTCCGTGGGACTCTGCGCGACAAGCCGTCCGAACCGCTGGCCGGCAATGTCTGACCTGGCATTGTTTTTCACGCTTCTGCAGCCGCAATGCGTTTTCCGCCGTGGAAACGGCATTGCTATTTCTTTGAAGACCTGATATAATATCAAAAATAACAGTCAATCCACGCAAAAAGAAGGAGTTCCGCTTATGCTAGGTGATAAGATCCGTGAAGCGCGGAAAAAACAGCAGTTTACCCTGAACCAGTTGGCCGAGGCATCGAATCTCACCGCCAGCTACATCTCCCAGGTGGAGCGGAATCTGGCGGAACCCTCCATCTCCTCCCTGCGGAAGATCGCAGCGGTCCTTCAAATGCCGCTGTATCAATTCCTGGATGACGACGCACCGCAGACCCAGGTGATCCGGGCGGACAAGCGCAAGCACCTGATCCTGCCGGACAGCGACATCACCTATGAGTACCTCTCCCCCACCGGCTCCGGCAGCGAAGCTCCGAAGCTGGAGGTCATCCTCTTCCGCCTGGCCCCGAAAACCTGGAGCCGGCCGGACTACGCCGTCCACCCCACGGCGGAGGAGTGTGTCACCGTGCTCTCGGGCCGCCTTACCGTGGACTGCGTGAGAGAGAGCTATGACCTCTCGGAGGGGGACAGCATCTATCTGCGCAGCAATCAGCCTCACAAGGTCTTCAACCCCGGCGATGATGTGGCGGTGGCCCTCTCCTGCCTGACGCCGCCGGTCCACTGAGCGGACTCTTTTCCCGTCAGAAAGCAGCCCTGGCTTTGCCAGGGCTGCTTTTGTCATTCCTTCGAAATTAAATTATATCTCATTTTTTCAATTTACTTTAATTTTTACTTGACATTTCCTCAGGCAGCGACTACACTGCATTTGTAAATACTTCATTTTTTGTTGTGAAAAAACATTTTTGAAGGAGGCACCCAATGAAATCCTATCAGATCGCCCTGCTGGAGGGTGACGGCATCGGCCCGGAGATCATCCGGGAAGGCCGCAAGGTCCTGGAGGCAGCCGCCCAGGCCGGCGGCATCTCCCTGCGCTTCAATCCCTATCCCTACGGAGCAGAACACTACCTGAAGACCGGCGAGACCCTGCCGGACAGCGCCATCCGGGAGTTCCGCGACAGCGACGCCATCTACTTCGGCGCCGCCGGTGACCCCAGAGTGGCCCCCGGCGTGCTGGAGGTGGGCCTCATCCTGAAGATCCGCTTCGACCTGGACCAGTACATCAACCTCCGCCCCATCAAGCTCTATCCCAATGTGGAAAGCCCTCTGAAGCGGAACGTACCCATCGACTTCTACTGCGTCCGGGAGAACCTGGAGGACTTTTACAACGGCATGGGCGCCATCTTCCGCAGCAGCGGTGATCCCGCGGAGGTCCACCACTGTGACCTCGCCATGCACCGGGTCCCCTATGACGCCCGCTTCTCCCTGGAGAGCCGCCTGGGCGCGGCGGACGACTACGCCGTGGGTATGGGCATCATCACCCGGAAGAACACGGAGCGCACCATGCGCTACGCCTTTGACCTGGCCCGGGCCAAGGGCAAAAGCAAGGTCACGGCGGTGGACAAGGACAACGTCATCCCCTTTATGTACGGTCTCTGGCGGGAGGTCTTCGAGGACGTGGCAAAGGAGTACCCCGAGATCGCCCACGAGAACAACTTTGCCGATGCCTGCAACATGTGGTTCGTGAAGCAGCCGGAGAGCTACGGCGTGGTGGTGCTGCCCAACCTGATGGGCGACATCATCACAGACCTGGGCGCCGCCATCACCGGCGGCCTGGGCTTCGCCGCCGGGGCAAACCTGAACCCCCAGGGCGTCTCCATGTTCGAGCCCATCCATGGCTCCGCCCCCAAGTACAAGGGCCAGAACGTCATCAACCCCATCGCCACCATCCTCTCCGGCGGACTGCTGCTGGAGAACATCGGGGAGCCGGAGCTGGGCGCTCTCGTGGAGCGGGCCGTGGAGGAAACTCTGCGTTCCGGCGCTATCCGCACCCGGGACATGGGCGGCAGCACCACCACCTCCCAGGTGGGCGACGCCATCGCCGCCAAGGTCCTGGAGCTATCTGGGAAGTGAGTAGGCCCCGCTCGCGGACCACGATACTCACCGCAGCTTCCCCTCCATGCATCGTCCCCGGAAAGACCCACAAAATTTCAGGAAATGAAGAGGTACCGTATCATGAAGAAAGCTCCCTCCGAACTCTCTCCCTCCGGAAAAAAGAAAACGGAGATCGTCCATGTCTACGTTCTGCTCTTCGCTATGTGCATCATCGTGGCCCTGCTGACCTACATCATTCCTGCCGGCTCCTATGCCCGGGAGACCGTGGACGGGCGCACCGTGGTGGTCGCCGATTCCTATGAGGTCCAGGAAAGCACCCCCGTCGGCGTCTTCGGCCTTTTCAACAGCGTCTCCAAAGGCTGGAGCCAGGCGGCCTCCATCATCTTCCTGGTATTTATGGTAGGCGGTGCCATCAAGGTCATTGAGGATACCGGCGTCATTGACCAGGTCCTGACCAACTCCATGGGAAAGCTCCGGGGGAAGGAGGAGGCCATCGTCATCATCGTCTCCCTGATCCTCTCCATCATGGGCTGCACCGGCACCTTCTCCACCGCCAACATCGCCATCGTACCCATTGCCCTGGCGTTCTCGCGGCGACTGGGCTATGACCGCTTCCTGGCCTACGCCTTGGCCTACCTGGCCGTCAACGCCGGATTCTCCGCCGGGGAATTCAGCATCTTCACCACCAGCGTCGCCCAGGGCATCGCTGAGGTGGACCAGTTCTCCGGCATGGCTCTGCGCATTGCCGAGCACGTGGTCTTCTTCCTCATTTACTGCGTCTTCATCCTGCGCTACATGCGCTCCATCAAGGCTGACCCCAGCCGCTCCATCGCTCCCTTCAGCGAGAGCGAGCTGGCGGAGGACGCCCAGCTGGACCAGAGGAAGCTAACGATCCATCAGATCCTGGCCGGTCTCGTGTTGGTGGGCGGCTTTGTCTGGCTGATCTACGGCGCCACGGTCCAGAAGATGTCCACCACGGAGTTGACTACCATTTTCTTCTTCATGGCCGTGTTCGGCGGCCTGCTGGGCGATCTGGGCGTCAACGGGACCGCCAAGTCCTTCGCCAAGGGCCTCTCCGGCATGGCCGGCGGCGCCTTCGTCGTGGGCATGGCCAAGGCCATCTCCGTGGTGATGACGGACGGCAACATCATCGACTCCGTGGTCTACTACCTCACGACCCCCATCGCCGCCATCGGCAGCGTGCTGGGCGCCGGCGTCATGTTCCTCTTCAACCTCTGCTTCAACCTGCTCATCTCCTCCGGCTCCGGCCAGGCCGTGGCCGTCATGCCCATCATGGTGCCCATCGCCGATCTCACCGGTATCACCCGTCAGGTGGCGGTGGAGGCCTTCAAGCTGGGCGACGGCATCTCCAACATCATCGTTCCCACTGCCGGCGCCATGATGGCATGCCTCGGCATCGCCAAGGTCCCCTACGGAAAATACGTCAAACGGATCCTCCCCTACTTCCTGGTCACCACCCTTGTGAGCTTCCTCTTCGTGGTGGGCGCCCAGATGATGGGCTGGTCCTAAAAGGAGGAAAACCAGTATGAAACGTTCGGAAAGCCTGCGGGAATACATGCAGGCCCACCTTTCTGACTACCTCAGTGCCCTGGAGGGGGCCGTCCGGCGCGAGACCCCCACGGAGGGCGACCGGGCTGACCTCGACATCTGCCGGGCCTACTTTGCGGAGCTCTTCCGCTCCGCCGGTTTCCAGGTGACGGAGATCCCCAGCCTGGACCCCCGCTTCGCCCCTCACCTGCTGATGGAGTACGGCGCTGACGCCGGCTCCGCCGCTCAGGAGCTCCTTGCCTGGCTCTCCGCCCGGAAGGACACCGACGCCCCGGAGGTCTGGAGCCCGGAGGTGGGCGGCCGCTCCGGCCAGATCCTCTTCGGCGGGCACTATGACACCGTCCACGACAAGGGCATCTTCCCCCAGCTCTGGGAGATCGACGGCGACCATGCCGTGGGCCCCGGTGTGCTGGACATGAAGAGCGGCGACGTGATGGTCTGGCTGCTGGTGAAGGCCTATCAGGACCTGGGCCTTATGCCGGAGGGCAAGCGGATCGTCTTCCTCCTGACCTCTGACGAGGAGGCCGGCAGCTACGGCTCCAGTGCGCTCTACCGGCACATGGCCTGCCGCAGCGAGGCGGCCTTCATCGTGGAGAGCAGCGTGGGCGTGGAGGGCGACTACATCGGCGGCCTGAAGTGCGGCCGCTACGGCCGGGGCAACTACACCTTTGAGGCCCACGGCACCCCCTACCACTCCGGCCTGGACCCCACCAAGGCCGAAAGCGGCCTCATCGAGCTGGCCAAGCAGGCCATCCGCCTGGAGGAGATGACCTACTTCGACCGCCCCAACCCCGAGACCGGGGAGAAGGAGACCGTCACCGTGGGCTGCACCTGCCTGGATTCCGGCAACGCTGGCTGGCCCACCGTTCCCGGGGACGGCAGGCTCACCATCGACGCCCGCTTCTCCGCCGAACACCTGGCGGAGGAGTATGACCGGCTCTTCCAGAACCTCCCCGCCTTCAACCCCAATGTCCGCATCACCACCAAGGGCGGCCTGGAAAAGCCCCCCTTCGACAAGGACCTGCCCCGCAACCGGGTGCTGCAGGCCATGGCCCGGGAGTTGGGCGCCGAGCTGGGGGTAGAGATGCATCCCGGCATCGTCCGGGGCGGCAGCGACGGCAACTTCACCGCCTCCACCGGCTGCCCCACTCTGGACGGCCTGGGCACCACCGGCGGCCACGTCCACCAGCTGGGCGAGTACATCAACATCAGCCATCTCCCCTTCCGTCTGGCCTTCACCGCGGAGATGACTCTCCGCGTCCTGGAACGCTCCGGGGACTGACCCTCTCTCCCTCAGTTCCCCCTACGGAAGAGACCGCCCGCCGATCCTGTCGGTAGGCGGTCTTCTCTCTTCACCCCCGCCGTGGAACTGCACATCCATCTCCCCGTGGAGGGTCAGCAGCACCAGTGCGTCCTTTGCGAGATCCATCCGCAGTTTCTTTGCATTTTCTTTTGTCATTGTCGCTGTCCTCCTTCTCCGGACATCGTCCGGCACGGATACCATGCCGCAGCGCCGGGCGGAAAGCCATTCATAAAAGCCAACGAAAAATTCTCGCAGATGGAGACGCAGGATCCATAGACGGAAAACCGCCGCCCTGCCTTCCCGAAAGCGGGCAAGGCAGGGCGGCGACCTACTGGATCCTCTTTTCTGATAGCCTTGGAGTTCGAATCACCTCAGTTGAAAAAATCGGCGTTCTGCATCTTTTTTGTGCGCCTCTCGTTGGATGCTACCAATTATTTGGAAATCGCATTATTCGCAACTTTTCAGACTGAAAGTTTCGCATAAGTGGGTACTCTGGTGGGTACTTGACAAAAAGAAAAAGTCCTGTATCCCTTCGGGTAATGTTCGTAGGGACACAAGTTGACACCATATCTTGCAAGGGGGCGGACAGCGTTTGCTGTCCGCTTTCTTGCGTTTTTCTCTGTCCTTTATTATGCGGGAAGCTGAAGTACCTCGCCCAAAGATGGCGCTATGTGCGGCTGTGCCTCGCCCTGCTCCATCGCGCTGTCCACCGTGCCGATGTCGCGGTACACGATGCGGATGCTCTGGTGGGAGCTGCGGGAGTATTTCTCCGTCCGCTCGCCTACCTCGATCCTCTGGATGAACAGCCGCAGCAGCTCCGGCGTCAGCTCGTCGATGGCGGTGTACTGCTTCGCCTTCTCAACGAACGTGTTCACGTTGGCGGAGGCGGCTTTCAGCTTTTCCAGCCGGGCCTCCCTTTCGGGGATCTGTTCCTCCAACGCTTTCTGCTCGCCGGTGTAATCGCCCGCCAGCATCCGGTACTGCTCATCGGTCACCCGCCCCAGCACATTGTCCTCATAGAGCCGCTTGAACAGCTTGGACAGTTCCTCTCTGCGCCGCCGCATGGTATCCAGATCTTTTTGGATCGTGTTCATCTCACGCCGCAGCTCCAGCGTATTCTTGCTGCTGATGTAGGCGGCGAACTGCTTTTCCTTCATCCGCGCGAAGTGCGTCACCCGGCGTAAGTCCTCCAGTATAACGGCTTTCAGTTCAAACTCCCGGATGTGATGCGGCGTACAGACGGTCTTGCCCTTTTTGCCGTAGGTGTAGCACTTGAAGTTGTACTCCGTCCGCTTCATGGTGCTGGCTCTGTGTAGCACCAGCGGCTTGCCGCAATCCGCGCAGAACACCAGTCCAGAGAAGATGTTCGGCTCGTCCATGTGCTTGGGGACACGCTTTTTGTGCTGACGCACCTCCTGCACAATGTCCCACTGCTCCTGTGTGACAAGGGCTTCGTGGGTGTTCTTCACCACGAACCGCTCACTTTCGGGGCGCTCCACGCGCTGCTTGTTTTTGTAGGAGATCGTAGTGGTGCGAAGCCCAACCGAGTGTCCGAGGTAGACCTCATTGTTCAGAATGCTGGTGACGCTGTTGGAAGACCACAGGCAGGGTCTGGTGGTGTCCAGTCCTCGATGGCTTTTCCCGGTCTTGCGGTAGTAGGCGTTGGACGGGTTCACCACCTGCTCCTTGGTGAGGATGGTGGCGATCCGCTTGGGGCCGTTTCCAGCGGCGCAGAGGGAGAAGATGCGCTTCACCACAGGTGCGGTGTCCTCGTCCGGAACCAGCGTGTTGGCGTCACCATCACTTTTCCGATAGCCGTAGGGCGGTCTGCCGCCCAGCCGCTCTCCCTGCTCCGCTTTCATTTTCATGACCGCGCGGACCTTGCGGCTGGTATCCTTGGCGTGAAGCTCGTTGGCCCAGTTGCGGATGGGGTTGAAGTCATTGCTGCTCTCCACCGTGGAATCCACGCCATCGTTGACCGCGATGAAGCGGACATTCTTCTGCGGGAAATAAATTTCCATGTAGTAGCCCACTTGCAGATATTCACGTCCCAGCCGGGAGGCGTCCTTTACGATGAGGTTCGCCACCTGTCCCGCTTCGATCATCTCCACGATCTTTTTCCATGAAGGCCGCTCGAAGTTCGTACCAGGGTAGCCGTCATCCGCAAGGAAGATGGTGTTCTCGAAGCCCTTTTCTTTTGCGTATTTCTCCAGCAGGGTGCGCTGGTTGGAGATGGAATCCATGTCGCGGACGATGACCGGCATGGCAGTCAGGCCAGCCAGCTCACAGGCGTGTTTACGCCGGTGGCCCGCGATGATCTCGTAACCGCCCTCCTCCTTGGGGCGAACAAAACCGGGGATAATGACGCCGTTTTCTTTTACGCTTGCTGCGGTTTCCCGCATGGATTCGTCATCCCTGACCTGAAACGGATGGTCCGGGAAGGGATGCAGTTCGGCCAGCGGGACCATGACAACAACTTCCTGCTTCACCGGCTGGCCCGCAGCTGCGGCTTTCCTGCCGCGCTTTTTGGGTGTGGTCGTTTCCGCCATTTCGTTCCTCCTGTCGGCGTATGGCTTTGGGTAGAAAAAAAGGACACTTCTTCTTTTCAGAGGAAATGTCCTTTTCGGGGCAGGTAAGCAGCCTGCCTACGCGGTATTCATTTTTGTCGCTAATTTAACACCCCCTACGGAATAACGGTTTCGTGGCCTGATTTTTCGGGTTGGAAAAGGATGAAAAATCCGCCTGATAAACCTCCAAACCCTTGAAATTACGGGGCTTTTCCGGTTTGTCGTTATTATACCGTAAGGGCA
>SFLD01000082.1 GCA_004553545.1 Clostridiales bacterium
GAGAAGGCCCGCGAGGTGCGCGACACCTCTCTGAAGGTCCCCCACGGCGCATACGGCATTGTGGTGGACGTAAAGGTCTTTACCCGCGAGGCGGGCGACGAGCTGGGCCCGGGCGTCAACCAGGTGGTCCGCGTCTACATCGCCCAGAAGCGCAAGATCAGCGTGGGCGACAAGATGGCCGGCCGCCACGGCAACAAGGGCGTCGTGTCCCGCATCCTGCCCCAGGAGGATATGCCCTTCCTGCCCGACGGCACCCCCCTGGACATCGTGCTGAACCCCCTGGGCGTGCCCTCCCGTATGAACATCGGTCAGGTGCTGGAGGTCCATCTGGGCTACGCCGCCCAGGCTCTGGGCTGGAAGGTGGCCACCCCCATCTTCAACGGCGCCGACGAGAAGGACATCGCCGACACCCTGGAGCTGGCCGGCCTGCGCCGGGACGGCAAGAACTGGCTGTATGACGGCCGCACCGGCGAGCGGTTCGACAACCCCGTCACCGTGGGCTATGTGTACTTCCTGAAGCTCCACCATCTGGTGGACGACAAGATCCACGCCCGTTCCACCGGCCCCTACTCCCTGGTCACCCAGCAGCCTCTGGGCGGCAAGGCCCAGTTCGGCGGCCAGCGCTTCGGCGAAATGGAAGTCTGGGCTCTGGAGGCTTACGGCGCCGCCTACACCCTCCAGGAGATCCTCACCGTCAAGTCCGACGATACCACCGGCCGTGTCAAGACCTACGAGTCCATCGTCAAGGGCTACAACGTGCCCAAGCCCGGCGTGCCCGAGTCCTTCAAGGTCCTGGTCAAGGAGCTGCAGGCCCTGTGCCTGGACATCCAGGTGCTGGACGATCAGGGCAACCAGATCGAGCTGAAGGACGACGAGGATGACGGCTATCAGCCCGGCCGCTTCCGCGACGACGATTACGACCGCTATCAGGACTACGGCTCTGAGAGCGAGTTCGCCGAGGCGGGCTTCACCATGAAGGAAAACAGCGACGACGACGACCTGGCCGTGGCCGACGCTGAGCCGGACGAGTTCGCCGAAGATGACATCTTCGACGAGGAAGACTGAGAAGGGAGGAGCAACTATGAGTTACGCTGAATTCAACGCCATCCGTATCGGCATTGCCTCCCCGGAAAAGATCCTGGAATGGTCCTACGGCGAGGTCACCAAGCCCGAGACCATCAACTACCGCACCCTGAAGCCTGAAAAGGACGGCCTGTACTGCGAAAAGATCTTTGGCCCAACCAAGGACTGGGAGTGCCACTGCGGCAAGTACAAGAAGATCCGCTTCAAGGGCAAGGTGTGCGACCGCTGCGGCGTGGAGGTCACCCGGGCCAAGGTGCGCCGTGAGCGCATGGGCCACATCACCCTGGCCGCCCCCGTGTCCCACATCTGGTACTTCAAGGGCATCCCCTCCCGGATGGGCCTGCTGCTGGACATCAGCCCCCGCATCCTGGAGAAGGTGCTGTACTTCGCCGCCTATATCGTCACCGATCCCGGCCCCGATTACACCCACCTGACCAAGAACCAGATCCTCACCGACGCGGAGTACAAGAAGCTGCGTGAATACTACGAGGACGACTTTGACGCCGGCATGGGCGCCGAGGCCGTCAAGAAGCTGCTGGCCGACCTGGATCTGGAGCAGCTGTCCGAGAGCCTTCGGGCCCAGCTGAAGGACGCCTCCGGCCAGAAGAAGGCCAAGATCGTCAAGCGGCTGGAAGTGGTGGACGCCTTCCGGCTGTCCGGCAACAAGCCCGAGTGGATGATCATTGACGTGCTGCCCGTCATCCCCCCCGACCTGCGCCCCATGGTCCAGCTGGACGGCGGCCGGTTCGCCACCTCCGACCTGAACGACCTGTACCGCCGGGTCATCAACCGCAACAACCGTCTGAAGCGGCTGATTCAGCTCAACGCCCCGGACATCATCGTCCGCAACGAGAAGCGGATGCTCCAGGAGGCGGTGGACGCCCTCATCGACAACGGCCGCCGGGGCCGCGCCGTCACCGGCGCCAACAACCGGGCGCTGAAGTCCCTGTCCGACCTGCTGAAGGGCAAGCAGGGCCGCTTCCGCCAGAACCTGCTGGGCAAGCGCGTGGACTACTCCGGCCGTTCCGTCATCGTGGTGGGCCCCGAGCTGAAGATCTATCAGTGCGGCGTGCCCAAGGAGATGGCCATTGAGCTGTTCCGCCCCTTCGTCATGAAGAAGCTGGTGGAGGACGGCGTTGCCAACAAC
>SFLD01000083.1 GCA_004553545.1 Clostridiales bacterium
CTCCGTGTGCCATCGATGCAAATTCCTTGGCTTTTACCTTTTTTTCGAGATATTCGATGATTTCTGGGGACAAGGTAACTGTCAACGACTTCTTCTTAACTCTCTCCATGCAAGAATCATTCTTGCGGAACATTATTTATACTTCCGCCAATCATTCTTGTTTAACACGGAATATCCGTGTTGGAGAACTACAATATGACAAAAGCAACAGCCTCAGCGCAAGCTCTGCGGACCCCGGACGCCACCGGTTCCATCCGCATGGAATGCCTCACGAACGTCTCGGACCTGGTCCGCGTGGGAGTATGGGTCTCTCCCCCGCTCTCCCTCACACCAGAACAGATCCGGAAGCTGCAGGAAGAGACGGACGTCTTCGTCCGCCGGCTCTGGATGGACCTCGCAGAGGTCCCCTCGAGGAGGTGACGGCATGACCGACCGCAGATGGATCCGGGACGAGGTCGCCGGAATCGGCGAGCCCATCCTCGACGCCGACGGGAACAGGATCGGCGTCATGACCGCCGACGGTCCGGTCTACTGCGCCGACCCCGAGGTCCTCGAGGACATCCTCGAGACGATGCGGAAGACCGGACAGGCCGTCGCGGAGAAGGTCTCCGCCAAGGCCCGCAGGGCCATGGGGCGGGACATGTCCCGCCTCCTCGACATGGCCGAGGTGGACCCCGCCAAGGCCGTAACGGCCATCGACCAGCTCACGGCGGAGGAGCGCAAGGCCGTCCTGTACGCCCTGCAGCACAAGGATTCTGTGAGTTTGCCGTCCGCCTCCCGCGACCTCCACAAGACCTTGGAGTACAGGGACGGTACCTACCACAGGACCGAGGTCGCCATGGGCCGTGCGTTCTCCCGTTTATATACCAGAGGTCTCGCAACCGTCGAAAAGAAGGACGACGGCCTCGTTTGGCTCACGGTTTCCAGGGCGAGGATCCTCTCCGTCATCCGCTCCGAAACGGCCGCGAAGCGGCACGGGGGGCCCGACGACATTTACTTGATGAAGGTACCCTGCAAAATTCAAACTTTACCTGCTGGCCAACCTCCGAGGAGGCCGAAGGCGGATCCTCTCGGCCTTCCCCGAAACGCCTCCGGGGACCGTCTCTGCGCCTGCCGTCTCCTTACCGGCGTGAAGATGCTCTCCGAGGAAGACCACGGCGAGATCGATTGGCGCTTCCTCCGCTACCTCGACGGGACGGAGCAGAAGATCATCGCCCTCCTCGACCCCTCCACCGGGGACACGATCGGGGCGGAATACTCCACCCGCTTCAACGACCTCGCCAAGGCCGCCAGGAACCTGAAGAGGTTCGACTACGCCCTCGACAAGAGCTTCGAGGAGAACAGCCGCGCCGTCTTCCTGACGCTGACCACCGATCCCAATCTGACCGATGCGGAGAGGGCCGAGATCAAGGCCGCGAAGGTCCGGAAGCTCGAGGCGCAGCTCTCCTCCCCCACCCTGTCCGGGAAGAGGCGCGACGCCGTCGTCAGGCAATATTGGCAGGCCATGGGCCCGGATGCGGAGATCTCCGAGCTGGAGAGGAGGAGGGACGCCGGCACCGCCTCCGAGCGGGACCTCTCCCGCCTCCGTTCCCTCGAGGCCGACCGCGAGCACGCCAAGGAGCTCCGTCTCCTCCTGGAGGACCCCCGCGTAGGGGTCCGCACCAAGGAGCGCGCCGTCCTCGGTCTGAAGAAGATGAACCGGTGGGAGTACAGGTGGGACCCTGAGGGATTCGGGTCCAACTGGGAGGCCAACAGGAGCTTCGCCCCGGCATGGAACCGTTTCATGTCGTACGTCAAGAAGATCCTCGGCCGCAGGCCTCAGTACATCTCCGCCTACGAGTTCACCGATTCCGGGCTCCTGCACATCCACGTCCTGATGTTCGTCAAATACCTCGCCGACATCGACAGGATCGCCATGGAGTGGCGCCGCGTCGGTCAGGGCGAGGTCTCCTACATCTACTCCCTGAAGGCGGTCCGCATCCGCGGACAGCCCGGCAGATACAAATGGGTGTGGAACTCCGCCAGATGCCCGTCGGATGCGAAAGGCTCCGAGAGGTCGGACGGCGGACAATATCTCAAGAAGTACGTCAGGAAGGCCATGCTGGCCATGATGGACGACTTCACCTCCCCCGCATCCATCCAATCCCTCTACTGGGCGTTCAACAAGAGATACAA
>SFLD01000016.1 GCA_004553545.1 Clostridiales bacterium
GTGCTCTCCGGGACCTGGACTACGGCATCTATCCCTACACCACCTCCTCCAATGCCGTGGCGGCCTTCGCCCCCGTGGGCTCCGGCCTGCCCAGCGCCAGGATCGACGAGGTGGTGGGCGTGGTGAAGGCCTACTCCTCCTGCGTGGGCGAGGGTCCCTTCACCTGCGAGTGGTCCGGCGAGGAGGCCGAAAAGCTCCGGGAGGCCGGGGCTGAGTACGGCGCCAAGACCGGCCGTCCCCGCCGGGTAGGCCCCATCGATCTCGTGGCCACCCGCTACGGCGTGGAGACCCAGGCGGCTACCGCCATCGCCCTCACCAAGCTGGATGTCCTCAGCTACTTAAAGGAGATCCCCATCTGCGCCCACTATGAGCTGGACGGCCAGATCACCGACGAGTTCCCCTTCCCCGCCCGTCTCCCCGACGCCAAGCCGGTCTTTGAGACCATGCCCGGCTGGCAGTGCGACATCTCCGCCGCCCGCACCTGGGAGGACCTTCCCCAGGCCGCCCGGGACTACGTGGAGTATGTGGAGAAGGCCATCGGCTGCCGCATCGCCTATGTCTCCGTGGGCGCCGAGCGGGAGAGCATCATCCTGCGATAAGATCTTCGCCTGGGAAGAAGCTCCCCCGGCGGCAAGTCCCCCACCACCGACCGTAAGAAAGGAAGGCTCCCATGTCCAAAGACGTCTACGAATCCCCGCTGGCTTCGCGGTATGCTTCCCCCTACCTGCTGCGGCTCTTCTCCCCGGATACCCGCTACCAGACCTGGCGGCGGCTGTGGGTGGCCCTGGCCCGGGCGGAGCAGGAACTGGGCCTGCCCATCACGGCGGAGCAGGTAGCGGAGCTGGAGGCCCACATCACCGACATCGACTATGCAGCCGCTGAGCGTCGGGAACACGAGGTCCGCCACGACGTGATGGCCCACGTCTACGCCTACGGTCTCGCAGCCCCCTCCGCCGCCGGGATCATCCACCTGGGGGCCACCAGCTGCTATGTGACGGACAACGCCGACCTCATCCTCTACCGGGACGCCCTGCGCTACCTCCGGGGCCAGCTCCTGGCGGTGATGAAGAACCTCTCCGCTTTCGCCCGGCAGTACGCGGCGACGCCCACCCTGGGCTACACCCACTACCAGCCCGCCCAGCCCGTCACCGTGGGCAAGCGGGCGGCCCTCTGGCTCCAGGACTTCCGCTCTGACCTGGACGAGTTGGACTTTGTCCTGGCCACCCTTCCTTTCCTGGGCTGCCGGGGCACCACCGGCACCGAGGCCAGCTTCCTGGACCTCTTTGAGGGGGACGGGGCCAAGATCGACGAGATGAACCGCCGGATCGCGGCGGAATTCGGCTTTGAGAGGTGCTTCCCCGTCTGCGGGCAGACCTACCCCCGGAAGGTGGACAGCCGGATCCTCGGCTGCCTCTCCGCCATCGGCCAGAGCGCCTACCGGATGGCAAACGACATCCGCCTCCTCCAGCACGACCGGCAGGTGGAGGAGCCCTTTGAAAAGAGCCAGATCGGCTCCTCCGCCATGGCCTACAAGCGCAATCCCATGCGCTCGGAGCGCATCTGCTCCCTCAGCCGCTACCTGATGGCGGACGCCATGAACGCCCCCATGACCGCCTCCACCCAGTGGATGGAGCGGACCCTGGACGACTCCGCCAACCGCCGCATCTCTCTGCCGGAGGGCTTCCTCTGCGCGGACGCGGTGCTGCGCCTCTGCCAGAACGTCACCAACGGCCTCCATGTCAATGAGAAGATCGTGGACCGGACCATCCGGGAGTACCTGCCGTTTCTTGCCACCGAGAACATCATGATGGAGGCCGTGAAGCGGGGCGGCAGCCGCCAGGAGCTCCACGAGCGCATCCGGGTCCACTCCATGGCCGCCACCGCCCGGATGAAGGAGGGTGAGCCCTGCGACCTCCTGGACCGTCTGGCGGCGGACCCGGCCTTCGGCATGACGAGAGCCGAGCTGGACGCCGTGATGGACCCCCAGCTCTACATTGGCCGCTGCCAGGAGCAGGTGGAGCGCTTCCTCGCGGAGTGCGAGCCCCTGCTGGCCGGCGCCCCGGAGACCGACGGCAGCATCCAGATCTGAACACGCAGAAAAGCACCCCTGTGCGCAAGGCACAGGGGTGCTTTTTCCTGCCATTCCGGTTCGGGGTCACTGGATGTGCTCCTCGCAGAAGTTGTCCAGGACCCGGAAGCCCATCTCCTCCCGGCTGGCCAGCGGGAAAAGGGCGATGCTCTCGCTGTCGAACTGAGGGCAGAGCCGAAGCTCCGGGTCCAGCCGCAGCACGGGGAAGTTCCGGATGGGCTCTGTCTCCCGGTACTCCCCGTCAGGGTCTGTGCGCTTCATGCCATCACCTCCCCGCTCAGTTTGGGCGGGGAGGCGGTTTTTATCGCAGGAAAATTTTTATGGTTCGCCCGGCAGCTCGACCGTGACCTCGCCCCGGGAGACGATGTGGAAATGGACGCGCCAGGTGACGCGCTCCGGCGGGGCAAAGTGCATGGAGGACGCCGCCCAGCGGCGGCCTTCCTCGTCCCGTCCGATGAAGAACAGGGCGGTGCCGCCGCCCAGCTGATCCTTTGGGGCGGCTGGCTTCCTGCGGGCAGGGTCCGCTGGGGCGCAGTCCCGGACGGAGAACGCCTCCTGGGGGATGTCCGGCTCCACGGTGTAGCCCAGGGCGGTAAAGTACCTGGGATACTCCCAGCCGGGATCCTCCGGGCGATCGTAGTCCCGGGGCTCGATGCTCCGGACGGTGAGGGTGTGCTCCGCTCCGGTGACGGGATGACGGAAGGTCACGGTCTCCCCTACCCGCTCCGCCTGGAAGCTGGGGCCGGGGACGTCCGTTTCCTCTCCGGAGAGGATCAGGGCGAAGTCCTTGCCCTTGCGCGGCTTCTCTCCCGTCCACTCAAAGGACAGGCGGTGGAGCTGCCAGCAGTCCCCGGTATCCAGGCCGTAGTGCTGAAGGGCCGCCCGCATGTCCCGGTCCTCCCGGTCCGGCCAGAGGGGCAGCCAGACACTGCTGCATCCGTGGCGCTGGCGGAGGCCCCGGCCGTTCACCGCGAGCATCGCCCGGAAATCCTGGCAGAATGGATGCTCGGCCTGGGCCTGGCAGCGCCGCTCCTCCGGCATGGCGTCCCAGTCGGTCTCCGGGGTCAGCTTCCACTTGCCGCAGTAGGCCCACATGGTCTCCACATCCACCCGCTGGAAAAGGTCCACCACGATGCCCTCCGGGCAGCGGTAAAGGGCGGGGACGTACCAGGTCTCCCCCTCCCAGGTAAACCAGGTGTCCGCCGGGATGGCCTTTCCCGCCCGGCCGCCATGGCCTATGAGCCCGCCGTGGAAGCTGACCCGCCAAGGAAGCTCCTCCGTCTCCTGTTGGAGCTCCCGGTACTCCCGGGAGTAGCGGAGCACGCCGGGGTCAAAGCCCGCCTGCAGGGCGTGAAGATACCGGTACGGCTCCTCCATCGGAGTAACGCCCTGGGAGCGGAGGGCGGCGAGGGCTGCCTCCCCCTCCGGGGTGGGGGGATTCTCCCGGAGGAAGGCCGCGAACTGCTCCTCGCTCCACATCCAGCTCTGCTCCAGGGCGGCGGTGTCGCCGCAGGCGAGAAGCAGCCGGAGGAAGTCCGGAAAGTCCCTGGCCACGGGGTGGATACAGTCCTCGGCCCCGTTGGCGGGGCTCACGGCCAGGATCATGTCTCCGGTCTCCGGTGCGGTGCAGAAGTGGATGCCGTCCACCCCGGCCCGGCCCAGGATCGCTGCCCCCACCGGGGTACAGAAGTAGGCCTCCCCGCCGGGCATAAAACCGACGGCGGAGAGGTCCAGGCCGCTGCCGCGAAACGCCTCATAGGTCATGGGATCGTCCCCCTTTCGTTTTCCCCAGTATAGCACCCCGGGCCGGGGCTTGGCAAGGGCGGCGGGATGTGCTATGCTGGTCAAAAAACAAGGGAGGGATCCCCATGCTGCGGAAACTCACAGAACTCAGCCCGGAAGACGGCGCCCGCCTGATGGCGGTCTACCTGGAGAGCAACAGCGAGAACGCCGCCTGGTTCGCCCCCGACGCCCCCACGCCGGAGGAGGGGCTGCGGCGGACGGAGGCAGGCTTCCTCGCCTGGCTCCGGGAGGACTTTCTGTCCAAGAAGGAAAACACCCTCTGGGTCTGGGAGGAGGACGGCATCTTTCTCTCCGCCCTGCGGCTGACGGAGTTGGATGGCTTCCTCTGGCTGGAGGCCCTGGAGACCCGGCCGGACCGCCGGGGGCAGGGCTGCGGGGAACGGCTGCTGCGTGCTCTCGCGGCGGAGCTCTCCCAGGCGGGCGGGGCCTGCGTCCGGAGCTGCATCGGCAAGAAGAACCGCCCTTCCCTGGCACTCCACCAAAAGGTGGGCTTCACCGTGGAGCGGGACCCCGGCTGGGATTTCGGCACCGGGGAGGAGGACGCCGGAAGCTTCGGGATGCTGCGGCGCATCCCGTGATACGGAAGAACGCCCGGCCCCTGGGGGCCGGGCGCTCTCTTTATTCTGCCTTCACCAGAAACTGCCGGGCGGTATGCAGGCTGTCCCGGTCGGAGCTGTCGAAGGAGGCGCTGCTGCGGAAGGGCAGGGGCTCCCCCCGGTGATCCCGCAGGCAGGCGGAGCGCAGGAGGTAGCCGTCGCCGTCCTCCTCATAGGCGAAGACCCCGGCAAAATTTCCGTTCTCCGCCAGAAAGAATGGCTCCGGGATGGCCTGCTCGCTGCTGCCGCTGCGGTCCTCCCGGCCCATGGCGGGGTCCCAGCTCTCCTGCCAGAGGGTGCGGAGACGCCAGCCCTCCGCCTGGGCGCGGACGCGCGCCCGGGTCTCGGGATCGCAGGGGACGAAGCGGAGGAAGTCCCCGCTCTCCGTCACATACTCCGCCTCCGCCTCCCGGCAGAGGGACAGCAGCACGCCGCCGCCATCCCGGCGGAAGAGGAGGTCTGCCAGTTCCGAGCCTGTCAGTCGGGGTCCGTTCATGAAAAAACCGCCTTTCCCCCGGCAGAGGCCGGGCCGCTCCCCGCGTTTGCCGGGGAGGAAGATCCTGCCTTCAGGATAGCACAGGGCGGGCCCTGCCGTCAATGCGGAAAAGGGAGCGCTCCCCTGCCGGGGAGCGCTCCCTTTCGCTGTTTTTCTGTGCTTTTCCGGGGAAGGCGGCTCAGTAGTTGCCCTTGCCACCGTTCCACTTCCAGTTCTGGACCTCGGGGAGGTCCACGCCGTTGTCCTTGATATACTGGCGGTGCTCCACCAGCTTGTCGTTCATCTTCTGGACCAGGTAGGCGCCCCGGTTGCCCAGCTGGGGCAGACGGTGGACCACGTCCATGACGAGATCGAAGCGGTCGATGTCATTGAGGACCCGCATGTCGAAGGGCGTGGTGATGGTGCCCTCCTCCTTGTAGCCCCGGACATGGAGGTTCTTGTTGGTCCGGCGGTAGGTGAGCTCATGGATCAGGGTGGGATAGCCGTGGTAGGCGAAGATGATGGGCTTATCCTTGGTGAAGAGCATGTCGTACTCCTCGTCCGTCAGGCCGTGGGGATGCTCCGTGTGGGGCTGGAGCTTCATGAGGTCCACCACGTTGACCACGCGGATCTTCAGCTCCGGCAGCTCATGGCGCAGGATGGTGACGGCAGCCAGGGTCTCAAGGGTCGGCGTGTCGCCGCAGCAGGCCATGACCACGTCAGGCTCCTGGCCCTGGTCGTTGCTGGCCCAGTCCCAGATACCGATGCCCTGGGTGCAGTGCTTCACGGCCTGGTCCATGGTGAGCCACTGGGGACGGGGGTGCTTGCTGGCCACGATGACGTTCACATAGTTCCGGCTCTTGATGCAGTGGTCGAAGCAGGAGAGCAGGCAGTTGGCATCGGGGGGCAGGTACATGCGCACGACGTCGGCCTTCTTGTTGGCCACGTGATCCAGGAAACCGGGGTCCTGATGGGTGAAGCCGTTGTGGTCCTGCTGCCAGACGTTGGAGGCCAGGATATAGTTGAGGGAGGCGATATCCTGCCGCCAGGGCAGCTCATTGCACATCTTCAGCCACTTGGCGTGCTGGGAGAACATGGAGTCCACGATGCGGATGAAAGCCTCGTAGCTGTCGAAGAAACCGTGGCGGCCCGTCAGCAGGTAGCCCTCCAGGAAGCCCTCGCAGAAGTGCTCGGAGAGCATGGAGTCCATGACCCGGCCATCGGGGTCCAGGTGCTCATCCACGCCGGGGATCTGCTCATCCAGGAAGCGGCGGCCCGTGACATCGAAGACCGCCTGCAGGCGGTTGGAGGCCGTCTCATCCGGGGCAAAGATCCGGAAGTTCCGGGCATCCAGGTTCAGCTTCATCACGTCCCGGACATAGGTGCCGAGGACGTACATGTCCTGGGCCTCCACGGCGCCGGGAGCGGTGACATCCACGGCGTAGTCCCGGAAGTCCGGGGTCCGCAGGTCCCGGAGCAGCAATCCGCCGTTGGCGTGGGGGTTCGCGCCCATGCGGCGGCTGCCCTTGGGCGGGAAGGAGCGGATCAGCTCCACCGGGCGGCCGTCCTCGTCAAAGAGCTCCTCGGGCTTGTAGGAGCGCAGCCACTCCTCCAGCTCCGGCAGGTGCTTCTCGGTGTCGGGACCCATGGAGATGGGCACCTGATGGGCCCGCCAGCTGCCCTCCAGCACGTTGCCGTCCACCATCTTGGGGCCGGTCCAGCCCTTGGGGGTCCGCAGGACAATCATGGGCCAGCGGGGGCGCTTGGCGTCGCTGGTCTCACGGGCGGTCTTCTGGATGCTCTTGATCTCGCCGATGGCCCAGTCCAGGGCGGCGGCCATCTTCTGGTGCATCTCCAGGGGATCTCTCCCCTCCACGAAGCAGGGCTCCCAGCCGCAGCCGATGAAGAAGCTCTTGACCTCCTCATGGCTCATGCGGGAGAAGATGGTGGGGTTCGCGATCTTGAAGCCGTTGAGGTGCAGGATGGGCAGCACCGCGCCGTCCGTCACGGGGCTCATGAACTTGTTGCCGTGCCAGGAGGTCGCCAGTGGGCCGGTCTCAGCCTCGCCGTCGCCCACCACGCAGGCAGCGATGAGGTCCGGGTTGTCCGCCACGGCGCCGAAGGCGTGGGCCAGGGAGTAGCCCAGCTCGCCGCCCTCATGGATGGAGCCGGGGGTCTCCGGGGCCACATGGCTGGGGATGCCGCCGGGGAAGGAGAAGCGCTTGAAGAGCTTGCGCATGCCCTCCTCATCCTGGGTGATGTTGGGATAGACCTCGGTATAGCTGCCGTCCAGCCAGTCCTGAGCCACCATAGCGTTGCCGCCGTGACCGGGACCGGAGAGGTAGATCATGTCCAGGTCGTCCCGCTTGATGACCCGGTCCAGGTGGGTGTAAATGAAGTTCTGCCCCGGGCAGGTGCCCCAGTGGCCGACGATGGTCTTTTTGAGATCCGCCGCCGTCAGGGGCCGTCTCAGCAGGGGGTTATCCAGCAGGTAGAGCTGGCAGGCCGTGAGATAGTTCGCCGCCCGCCAGTAGGCGTTGAGCTGCTGCAGCTCCTCCGCCGAGAGGGGCTTGGCCGTCAGGGTCTTCTCGTCTAGCATACGTATCCTCCTTGCAGTTTTTGAGTTATCCGATCCACGGCAGCGCCGTGCGGGGTCCGTGGGGTGCCGGGGAGCTTCCTCCCCTTGCAAGGGCTACTGTACACGATTCTTTCCCCGTTGTCAAGTAATCGTTTACGTTTTTGTGAAAAAATTTGCAACCCGGCAGAATCGACAAAAAACCGGCGCGGTCTCCGGGCAGGAGACCGCGCCGGAAAGGGGCGACATCACAGGGAGCGCAGGGTCCGCCGGAGCTTTTCCAGCGTCTCCTCCTGCGGGCAGACCGCGGCGGAATCCGCGGCGGCGGTGAGGAAGTCCAGAAAGGCCTCCGTGATGGTGACCTCCCCGATCTGGATGTTGTAGTACTCACCGGAGTTCTCCAGCGGCAGCACGAAGTGGGTCCCCACGTCCTCCCGGACGGCGATCATCACGTCCTGGGGCAGGCGCAGGCGCTGGGGCCTTGCGATGCGCAGGACCCGCTCCCCCTCCTCGCAGTCCCGGCAGAGCCGCTCCAGCACAGTCTTCCGGATCTCCGGCGGGGCCGGGAGGGAACCGTTCTGGGGCAGGTCATAGATGAAGCCCGTCTCCGCGAAGAGCCGCAGGCCGCCCTCGTAGAAAAGCCCGATGTAGTTCTGCCGGCGCAGTAGGTCCCCATAGGCCAGGATGGCCTGGATCAGATCCTCCCGGCCCGGCACCTGGGGCAGGATCAGCCGGTCCAGGATCTCCTCGTCGGCATAGGGCACGAGGCAGGGCTGGAACTCCAGGAAGCCCGCCCGGTGGGGCTGGGTGTCCACGGTGTTGTAGTAGTTGAGGATGCTGAGGGTGTCGTAGTTCCGGTTGAAGAGGGGCTTTGCCCCGGCCAGCAGGGCCTGGGCCCCCTCCTGCCAGCAGCGCAGCATCTCCGCATCCCGGAGGACCATGGCCTGCTGGCCGTCCCGGTGCAGCAGGAAGACCGCCTGGGGCAGCAGCAGACAGTAGGGGAACAGCACCCCGACATGGGGCAGCTCCACATGGGCGGCGTAGGTATACCAGAGCTCATAGTCAAAGCGGCTGCTCAGCAGCATGGGCAGGGCGTCGGAGAGCGCCTGGAGGTTGGCGGCGGCAGCCTCCGCCTGGGGGGCCTTCCAGAACTCCACCGCCTGGGTCACCTGCAGTCCCCTGGCGTCCAGGCCCCAGAGGATGGAGAGGCTCCGCTGCAGCCAGCTCTTGGGAAAGCCCGGGAAGAACACCAGCCGCCCGCCCTGGCGGCTGCCCTCCGAGAGGAGGGCGGCCAGCGTGTTGAGGATGGCGGCGTCGCCGGAGAGGAGCTCAGCCCCCCTGGAGGTCCCGGAGGCCGCGGGCCAGACCTGCCGGGGCACCGGCGTCGCCTGGAAGGACTGGTCCAGCCGCTCCAGCATGTCCCGCACGCAGGCCCGGCGCTGGACCACGTCAGGCCCCAGCAGCTCCCCCTCCAGCAGCTCCAGAAGCTCCGCCTGCTGGGTGACAGAGGCGCGCAGATGGGGCAGCATGCACTCCACATCCCGGCGGGAGGGCTTGCGGCTGCCGCTGAGGACATTCAGGAGGTTGGAGCGGTTGATCCCCGCCATCCGGGCCAGGGTGGCATGGGGGATGCCGCTCTCCTCCACCAGGTTTCTGAGATACACGCTGAAATGGGACATGATGGCCGTCTCCTTTTAAAATATTCCTCTGACACAGGCTCTGACACAGCTTGTTTCAGACTGTACTTTACACTAAAATAGGCCAGGAAGCAATGGCATACCCGCGAAAAAACAGGAGGAAAAGCATGAATCGAAACACAGCGATCCTATCCCTGCTGCTGGCGCTGGCTCTGACGCTCAGCGGCTGCGGCAAGACCCAGACCGACCCCGCCCTCAGCGGGCAGGACAGCGCCCCCTCGTCCCAGAACAGTGTGGGCGGCGCGGCATCCGAACCCGCCGTGACGCCGGACATCCGCCCCGCAGGCCCCGGCGTGGAAGCCGCCGGCACCCCGGCGGAGACCGCAGGCGAGCTGGTCTTCACCATGGACTATGACCTGGGGCTGCTGGACGGCAGCGGCGAGAGCGGCTGGTTCGTGGCATCCTGGCTGGCCAAGGGCTACGGCACCCGGTACTACGCCGTCTGCCCCGCCACGGGCCAGGTGATCCAGGGCGAGGAGGGCGCCCCCGTGGTCCTCTGCGGCCAGAGGCTGGTCCGCTTCGTCTGGAAGGACGCGGACGGCAATGAGGTCAGCGCCGACACCGTCTATTTCCCCATGGACGAGCCCCAGACCTACACCCTCTACGCTCAGATCTACGGCCTGGACGGCCAGCTCCGGGAGGAGCGGGAGGTCCTGACCTGGACCCAGACGGCGGAGGACCCCTACTTCAGCCTGGTGCTGCCTGCCATGGAGCAGATCGTCTCTGAGCTGGGCGACGGCGCTGTGGAGGGTCAGGAGCTGGTGCTGAACGTCACGGACGAGGGCGGCGACGCCGTGATCCACGGGAAGGACGGCGGCGAGCTCATCCGCCTGCCGGGGGTGGATGCCTCCGGGGTGTTCGCTTACGCCAGCGCAGACGGCAGCTTCGTCTCCGTCTACCGGCCGGACAGCGACCAGACGGAATTCTACCGCTTTTAAGGAGGGCAAGCCATGAAAAAACGACTGCTGGCAGGCTTCCTGTCCCTTGTTCTGGTGCTGAGCCTTCTGCCCACCGCCGCTCTGGCGGGCTTGGAAACGGCGGCGGCCGGGACGGAAGATACCGCCGCCCAAAGCGCCGTCAGCACCACCGGCACCGGCGTGGCCGGGGTGGCCAACGTCTACACCCTGGCGGACATCAAGGCCGCCACCAACGACGGCAGCGTCACCACCATCCGGCTGATGAACGACATCGACGTCAGCAAGGAAACGTATCGGTTTGACAGCTGCGGTCAGGGGGATGCCCCCATCTACTGCTTCAACGGCCTTCGCTCCGGCGTGGTCTTTGAGGGCAACGGCTACACCATCTACAATCTGAAATCCGGCATCTGGCGCTACAATTCCGGCGCGGTCCGCGACCTGAACATCTCCATCCACGACACGGATACCGACAGCCTGCACCTCTCCGACTTCGGGGTGGCCGTCTACACCCATCAGATCGAATACTTCGGGATCGCGGAGGTCAACAAAGGCACCATCGAGAACTGCAACGTCACCATGCGCATCGACCGCAAGGATCAGTGGAGCCTCTATATCGGCGGCATCGCGCAAGTCAACTACGGCACCATCCGGGACTGCATCGCAGACCTGAAGGTGGACGTCACGGCGACCACGGGCGATCTCCCCGGCGTTTGGCTGGGCGGCATTGCCCGGTCCAGCAGCGAAAACTCCCTCATCGACCACTGCCTGGTGCTGGGGCATTTCAACGCCTCAGGAAGCAAGGCGCACAACATCAGCCTCTCGGGGATCGCCAGCCTGAGCACGGACACGGCCCGCTGCACGGATTCCGCCTTTGCCATGGACAAGGCGGAGGTCCTCTGCCAGGACCAGTACTACTTCTCCCCTGCCTTCCAGACCTGGACCGGCTCGGTGGCAGGGGCCGAGAACTGCCGCGTGGCCAATGACATCCCCTATCAGAACATCGTCACCCACGACAACGCAGGCAACTCCAAGGACCCCATCAATGAGAGCGGCATCTTCTCCGGCGGACCGGGCTACACCCTGGCCTCCCGGGCCAGCATCCTGAAGGACTGGGACACCTCCCAGGTCCCTGCCGAGACCCCGCCCACGGACATCCCCGTCCACTCGGACCCCAACGTCATCCCCGATGACTACGTCCCCATCTATACCATGGCAGACCTCAAAAAGTGCCAGAATGGCTACTACCTCCTGATGAACGACATCGATGCCAGCCAGGAGAACATCGTCTACGATGGCAACGGCTACAATGCCAGTTCCTTTGCGGGCCGCCTGTTCTCCGGCGGCGTGCTGAACGGCAACGGCCACACCATCTACAACCTGCGGGGGGCGCTCTTTGAATACAACATGGGCACCATCTGCAACCTGAACGTCACCCTCAGCAACACCGACAAGGATACCGACACCTTTGCGGCGGGCAAGGGCCTGGCGGGCATCGCTCTCGCCAATGCCAACGGCGCCGCGGAGGGTCTCATTGAGAACTGCACCGTCACCATGACGGTGAACCGTACCTTCGGAAAGCTGGCCGGTTCCCTCAGCATCGACGGCATCTCCTCCGGCGGCACCATCCGCAACTGCATCGCAAAGCTCGGCATTTATCTGGACGCCCGCTCCACCTCGGACAGCTCCCACATGATCTATGTCAGCGGCATCGGCTCCGGCAACAACAACTCCCTGGTGGACCACTGCCTGGTGCTGGGCAGCATCCGGGTGGAGGGCAGTGGTCTGACTTCCGGCAAGCAGCCGGTCTCCTTCAACGGCATCAGCGCCTGCACGGCCCAGGACTCCGCCTGCGCCCTGGGATCCCTGACGGTAACGGCCAAGAGCTCCCGGGAAAAGCCCTATGAGTACTTCACCCTCAGCTCCGGCGGCACGACGCTTGCCGGGACCAGCAGCATCCGCAACCGGGTGGCTTCCGATCTGAAGGCAAGCTACATTTTTAATGAACAGACCATCCTCAGCGGCAAGCCCACCTCCCAGGCCGGGACCTACACTCTGGACACCCGGGCCAACATCCTGAAGGACTGGGACCTCTCCGTCCTGCCGGACCCGGACACCCTGCTGAAGACCGACTTCACCCGGGGCACGGCGGAGTTCCACTTCATGGGCAACTCCGGCAAGACCCGGACCTGGCAGTTCGACTATGACGACAACTACTTCTACGGCCAGGAGGACGGCTTCGGCTATGACGCGGACCTGGCCAAGGCATCCCTCTGCCTGGAGATGGCCAGCGTCTCCGCCCACGTAAACTCCAACTGGGAGAAAAACCTCTCCGCCGACGATTATACCCGGGCAGAGAACATCCGGGAACTCTATCACACCCTGGGCTTTGACCCGGAGACCTATCAGTTCGTCCACTATGACATGGCTCTGACCAACCCCATGGACAAAACCGCCTACTCCATGGCCATGAAGTACATCCAGAACCCGGACGGCAGCACGGATACCCTCATCGCCGTGCCCATCCGGGGCGGCGGCTACGGCGCCGAGTGGGCCAGCAACTTCAACGTCTATCTGACCAGTGCACCGACGCTGGGCAAGGATGATGAGCACCTGGGCTTCTGGCTGGCTGCCCAGGATGTCCGGGATGGACTGAGCAATTACATTTCCAAGCACGAGATCAAGGGCGACCTGAAGATCTGGGTGGTGGGCTTCAGCCGGGGCGCCGCCGTGGCCAATCTGCTGGGCCACATGCTCAACGAGACCGCACTGGACAATGAGTCCCCGGCCTCCCGCATCCCCACCATCGGCGGGCGCCATCTGCAGAAGAAGGACCTCTACCTCTATACCTTCGCTACCCCCGCCGGAGGCACTGGCCTCGTTGCAGAGGCAGCGGATGACCCCAATCTCTTCAACATCGTGAGTCCGGTGGACCTGGTGCCCCACGTGGCCCCCTCTGTCTGGGGCTTCGTCCGCTACGGCACCACCCTGACTCTGCCCGCACAGAACAACTCGTACCTCTGGGGGACTTTCACAAAAATCTCCGGCATCTCCAATGACGGCTCGGGAATTCCTATGTCCCAACGCGCGGTGATTGATCAGTTCTGCCAAGACTCCTTCCAATATAAAGGTGGCACTGGTCCTACTGTCTTCAACACCCTTCCCTACCGGCAGCTGCAGAGCAAGGTGATGTCCAGCCTCGCTAGCACGCTGGGCAAAACGCCGGAAGCAAACTTCTCCTTTAGCGGTCTTGTCTCTCTGCTGGACGCAGCCATCGACCTGGAAAACGGCAGCCTGCCCGCCGTCTATCAGTTGGTAAAAAAGCTCGGCACCATCGGTCTTGCACATTACCCGGAGCACTACCTGGCCCGGCTGGAGACCGACAAGCTGGAGGACGAGGACGACTTCTTCTGGAAGAGCCACATCCGCTCCGTGCGCATCTCCGCCGCGGACGGCTCCGAGACCCGGAACAAGAACTTCCAGGTGAGCTTCCTGAGCGCTTCCGGCCGGTCCGCCGGCACCTATGCCGCAGGCGTCTGCACCAGCGGCGAGGTCTCCGTGGAGATGACGGACATCGGACTCATCGCCACCTTCCCCGCCGGGGCGGACTACACCTTCACCGTCTCCGGCGCGGACGCCGGAAAGCTGGCCATGACCGTCTACGCCTATGACAGCGAGGAGCTGGAGCCCGCCCGGACCATGGACTGGAACTCCCTCCCCTCTAAGAATGGGTCCACCTGCACGGTCTATGTCCCGGAGGAGCCCTATGACGACTTCTATGTGAAGGACGCCGGCGGCAAGGAATACTATCCCGACAGCGACAGCGAAAACTCCCTCCCCTTCACCGACGTGCCCCAGGGCTCCTTCTTCTATGACGCGGTCCGCTGGGCCGTGGACGAGGGCGTCACCAGCGGCACCACGGCAACCACCTTCTCCCCCTACCGGGGCTGCACCCGGGGCCAGGTGGTGACCTTCCTCTGGCGGGCCGCGGGCTGCCCGGAGCCGGAGTCCAGCCGCAACCCCTTTGTGGATGTTCCGGCGGATTCCTTCTGCCATGACGCGGTCCTCTGGGCGGCGGAAGAGGGCATCACCACCGGCGTCACCGCCGACCGCTTCCAGCCCAACGCCACCGTCACCCGGGGCCAGGTGGTGACCTTCCTCTGGCGCTGGGAGGGCTCTCCCACGGCGCAGAAGGCCAGCGGCTTCCGGGATGTGGCGGCCAGCTCCTTCTGCGCGGAGGCCGTCTCCTGGGCGGTGGCGCAGGGCGTCACCAAGGGCACCACGGCCACCACCTTCTCCCCCAGCCAGACCTGCACCCGGGGCCAGATCGTGACCTTCCTCTACCGGGATCTCTTCCCGGCGGCGGACTACGAGGCCTGAGCGCACAACAAGAGACCGGAGGGGCCATCCCCTCCGGTCTTTCCTGCGCCGGCACCGGTCGTTCCCGGGCGCTGGTCATTTGATCCCAAAAACGACGAAAGGCGGTCTCTTTCGGGAAGAGGCTGCATCGTCGGGGAATTTGAGGAGAGAGGCGGGGGGACTCGCTTTCCCCCGCGATCTTTCTTGATGGTAGGATAACAGGTCGGACCACGTTTGTAAAGCGACGGTTCGGAATGGGGGATTCCCCCCTGGAATTTTCCCTCTTGCGCGGCGGCGGTCCATCCGCTAGAATGGAGGGGAACGAAAGGAGGCCCCGTGCCATGGCCCTCTCCGACCTCTCCCTCAACCAGATCCAGCTCTTTCTGCAGGCGGCGGAATTCCGCAGCTTTACCGCCACCGCCGCCTATTTCCACACCACCCAGTCCGCCGTCAGCAAGTCCATCGCCGGGATGGAGAGCGCCCTGGGCTTCCCCCTCTTCCACCGGGGCCGGGGGCAGCTGACCCTGACGGAGCCGGGGCAGTACCTCTCTGAGCGCTGGCAGGGGCTGATGGGCTCCCTCACCGCCGCCGTGCAGGAGGCGGAGCGCCGCTGGCAGGACCGGCAGGTGCGGCTCACCATCGGCGTGCCGGATTCCCTGGATTCCGGCTGGGAGAGCCCGTATCTCTCGGAGTTCCAGCGCCGCTACCCGGAGGTGGAGCTGAACTACCACGTGGTGCCCGCCAACCAGCTCCTGCCCCGGCTGGAGACCGGGGCCCTGGACGCCGTGATCACCGGCTTTTACGAGACGCCGGTGGTGGAGCGGATGGGCTTTTCCTGGAAGGCCTGCGCCACGGCGCCGAATCTCGCCATCATGCACCGTTCCCACCCCCTGGCGGGCTGGAAGACCCTGCGGATGGAGGACCTGCGGGACCAGGAACTGCTGATGCTCTCCCCCATGAAGAATGCTTCCTACTTTGAGTATGTCTACCGCCGCTGCGCCCAGCACGGCTTCCAGCCCAAATTCCAGACCCTGCTGCCGGGCTTCCGCTCCATGATGGAGGCCCTGCTGCGGACCCACCGGGGCATCATCCTCTCCACCCGCTTCATGTTCGAGGCGGACAATCCGGAGCTCCGCTGCCCGGAGATTGAGTGCACCCGGACGGGGATGATCCTGGTGTGGAAGGGGAAGGAGCCCCCGGACCCCCTGCGCCAGCTGATCCGTGCCTTCCCCACCGCAGAAAAGCCCCCCGCCCTCTGATCCCGCGAAAGGAAGGGCGGTCTCCCATGCCCCTTGCTGGCACCGCCGCAAGGTCCTATCATTTCTTCCCAAGAGCAGCCCCCGCGGCGTTTGCCGCAGGGGTTGCTTTTTTGCGTTTTATGCGTTCTGCGGGGCGGGGGCCTGAACGGCAGGCTCCTCCGCCGGCCCCACCAGGGGGACGGTGAACTCCGCCTTGAAGAGATCCCCGTCCACAAAGAGACGGAACTCCCCGCCCTGGAGCTCCACGAGACTCCCGGCGATGTTCAGCCCCAGGCCGCTGCCCTCGCTGCTGCGGGCACTGTCCCCCCGGACGAAGCGCTCCATCAGCTCCTCCGCCGGGATGTTCAGGGGGTCCCGGGAGACGTTCTTGAAGGAGAAGCAGGCGAAGTCCCCCTCCCGCCGGACATCCACATAGAGCCGGGTGCCGGTCTGGGCGTACTTGCAGGCGTTGGAGAGGAGGTTATCCAGCACCCGCCACATGAGGGCGCCGTCGGCGTGGCAGGTGAGCTCCTCCTCCGGCACCGTGACCACCGGGGTGAGGCCCGCCTCCGCCAGACGCTCGCTGTACTCCCCCACCGCCTGGTCGATGAGCTCCCGGACGTTCCGCCGGGAGGGGCGGCAGGGCAGATTCCCACTGGCAGCCTTGGAGAGCTCCACCAGGTCCTCCGTGAGCTTCTTCAGCTTCCGGGCCTGGCGGTCCAGCACCAGGAGGTAGGCATGCTCCTGGGCGGGGGTGTGGTCCTTCTGCAGAAGGTCCACGTAGTTGATGATGGAGGTCAGGGGGGTCTTGATGTCGTGGGAGACGTTGGTGATGAGCTCAGTCTTCAGGCGCTCGCTCTTGAGCTGGTCCTCCACGGCGATGCGCATCCCCCGGCCGATGGCGTTCAGGTCCTCGCCGTGGCGGCGGAGGTCCCAGAGCATCCGGCGGGTATCCACCTTATAGCCAAGGTCCCCGGCCGCCAGCGCCTGACCGCCCTTGCGCAACTTCTGGAGCTGATAGGCGAAGGCCGAGGCGGCGAGGATCAGCAGCAGCGAAAGAACGGTGTAGGCCCCTCCGGCGTGGTTCCCCAGCAGGATGGCGATAAGGAATGCAAGCCCCGTGCTGCCCAGCAGCGTCCGCCAGACCAGGGGGATGGCCCGGACGGCAGCCACCGTTCCCCGCCAGATGGCCCGGAGGCCCCGCCAGAGGAGGCGGAGGAGCCGGTAGGTGAGGGTATTCTTCCACCATTTGCCGAGCTTCCCCCGGACGCAGACGGTCATCCACCCGCCCTGGACCAGGGCCGCCATCAGGGCAAGGCCCGCCGCCCAGAGCCCCAGGGCCAGGGGATCGCAGAAGAGGAGGTCCGAGTCCTGTATCATGGCCACAAGCCCCGCTGCGGCGCAGCCCACGGCGGTGAGGTTCAGGACGAGGTAGAGATCCAGGGGCAGCTTTTCCTGCCAGCCGGGGATGACCTCCTCCCTGCCGGGCTTCCGCCCCGAGGCCCGGGCGAGATAGATGCCCACCACCAGCAGCCCCAGGACGCAGAGGGCGGTGAGGTACGGGGCCGAGGCGCAGCCCGCCGTCGTCCGCTCATAGTAGCGCTGGGCCCAGTAGAAGCTGTCCGTGGCCCCGGCCTGGGGGTGGTAGTAGAGCCGGAGGGTCCAGCCGTTGTACCAGAAGTCCCGGATGTAGGCGTCCCCCTCCTCGTGGTCGTCATAGAGGGGCGCCCCGCCGTCCCCGTAGGTGGGATAGAAGGCCAGGCGCAGGTTGGAGGGATAGGCCGCCTGATAGTCCCGGAGGAATTCCACGGCGTCAGAAGCCAAGTCCTCCCGATCGACGGCCGGGGCATTCGAATCCAATCCCCACGTTAGGTCCATGACCTGGGTATAGGCCGCCGCCCGGCAGACCGTGCTCTCCGGGAAGGCGGGCTCCGTCTGGCCGTACCAGCCATCGATGTAGGCAACGGCGGTCATGGTGCCGTACCACATGGCGGCGGGCAGCAGCAGCATCCCCAGGAGGAAGACCGCCGCCTTCACCCAGAAGCTCTTCCACGTTTCCCGTTTCATTTCTCCCCATCCTCCATTTTGTACCCCAGGCCCCAGACCACCTTCAGGTAGCGGGGGTCGGAGGGGTTGATCTCGATCTTCTGCCGCAGGTGCCGGATGTGCACCGCCACGCTGGTCTCCGCCCCCAGGGAGTCCTCATTCCAGACGGCCTCGTAGATCTGGGCGGAGGAGTAGATGCGTCCGGGGCTGCGGATGAGGAGGTGCAGGATGTTGTACTCCAGGGGCGTCAGGGTGACGGTCTCGCCGTCCACCGTGACCCGCTTGGTCTCCTCGTTGAGAGAGACGTTCCCCACGGTGTAGACCCCGCTCTCCTCGCTCCCCGCCCTGGCCCCCAGCAGGGTATAGCGCCGGAGCTGGGAGCGGACCCGGGCCTGGACCTCCACGGGGTCAAAGGGCTTCGTCACATAGTCGTCCGCCCCGATGTTGAGCCCCAGGACCTTGTCGCTGCTCTCGCTCTTGGCCGTCAGCAGTATGATGGGGACGTTGCTCTCCCGCCGGAGGGCGGCGGTTGCCGTGATGCCGTCCATCTTCGGCATCATCACGTCCATGAGGATGCAGTGGATCTCGTGCTGACGGACCACCTCCAGGGCCTCCTGGCCGTTGTAGGCGGCGAAGAGGCGATAGTCCTCCCCGGAGAGATAGATCTTCAGGGCCTCCACGATGTCCCGGTCATCGTCGCAGATGAGAATGTTGTACATGGCTGTCTCCCTTCGCCGCCCAGGGGCGGGACTTCTTTCATGGTTCCATGGTAGCAGGTTTCCCTGAAAAGGGGAAGCGGATTTTCCTTAAGAGTTTCTTAATCCCAGGGCCTTCCAGGGGGAATTGACCGCCCCGCGCTGCTCCCGGCGGCCCGTTTGCTGCGCACTGCCTGTGATGCTTCCGTAGGGCACGACGACCTGACCGACGCCCCAAATTTCGGCACGAAATTTGGCTGGCGGAGGCCATGCCTTAGGTACGGCGTGCCGTGACCCGGTCGACCGACCGGCGGGTGCCAAGGAAGCTTGGCAGCTTTCCACCGTCGAAAGAAAAACGCCTGTCGCTGCGCAGTTACGGGTGCGGAACCGCGCGCCCTCCCGCGCAGCGGGATGCGGCCCTAAACGGTTCTGCCCAAAACCCTCCGGCCTCTACGTGAGCACGGGCGGGTATCAGACCTCCGAACATAGTTCCCCGTGCCGCACAGCTCACTTGTCGGGCAAAGACCGGATTTGACCAGCTTCTCTTTCCGCGCTTTCCGCTTCGCTAAGCGCTGCCTGGGCGGTCGTGGCTTGCCCCTCACCGCTTCCCGTACCTCCTGGCATTCAGATACTCCCCCAAAACCTCCCGGTCGTCCTCGGTGGGGGCATTGCCGGTAAGGGCCTGATAGGCCCGCTCGGCCCCGTCCAGATCCTCCGCCCCTCCGGCGGCGTAGGAGAGCCGGAGCATGGTCTCCGCGTAGCGGCGGAAGCCCTCCCGGTCATAGAGGCCGTGGTGGGCTGGGACGTACCAGTCGGCGTCCAGGGCCAGCAAGGCCGTCAGCAGCCGCCGGGTCTTGGCGACGCTCCGGTACCAGGGCTCCCGGTCCATGTTGAGGTAGAGGGAGTCCCCCAGGAAGACCACCTTCTCCTCCACGAGATGGACCACCCGGCAGTCCGGGGCGTGGTCGCTCTCCGCCGGCAGCAGCCGGGCCGTGAGACCCCCCAGGTCCAACGTCATGCCCTCGGCATAGACCTGGCTTGCCGTGGGGACTTGGATCTTCCGGTCGTCCCCCGGCCACTCGATGGCGATGTTCTCCCGGCAGAACTCCATCTCCGTGCCCTCCGCCACCCGGGCGGCGATGGCGGCGTCCGTCCAGGTGAGGGAGCGCATCCAGCGGAGCTTCCGCTCCGTCTCCCGGCAGGCGATCACCGGAAGGCCGGTGCTCACCGCCCCGAAGCAGTGGTCCCAGTGCCAGTGGGTCAGGGCGATGGCGGAGAGGGGCGGGATGGGCAGACCCGCCGAGAGCAGCTCCCCCACGTGGGCGGGAGAGTTGCCGCCGTCGATGAGGAGCGAGCTCCGCTCCCCCGCCGCGATGCCCAGAACGGGCCGGTCCCCCGCCGCTACCGGGTCCGAGTACCAGACCCGCTCTGTCAGTTGATGGATGGCCATAAGCAAACCTCCTCCAGTTTCTTCCCCGCCAGCGTACCACCGCCGCAGGAGCCTGTCAAGGCGCGCAGTTCACCTGCAGTATGGTCAGCCCCGCGCGGGATCGCTCCCCTTTTCCGTGTTTTCACGCGCAAAAAGCTCCGCGTCCTTCAGGACGCGGAGCTTTTTGCTGCGGATCTCACGAAAGGGGCTGACCGTCTGCCGCCCTCCATCCTCACGATAGCGGACCGACCGCCCCCGTCAAGCCTGGGAGCGTCCGGTCCCTTCCTCTTTGCCCAGTTCCAGGATCATCAGGTCGAAATCGATATGTTCTCCGTTGATCTTGAAAAAGTTCGGGAATGTACACAGCTTCCGAAAACCGTATTTCTCATACAGGTGGATGGCGCGGGCATTGCTGCTGCGCACCTCAAGATCCAGCTGCTCAAAGCCGTTCTCCCTGGCAAAGGCCAGGATCGCTTCCGTCAGCGCGGATGCCGCACCGCAGCCCCACCATGCTTTTTTCAGGCTGATCCCGAACACGCCCCGGTGGCTCATGCGATTGGATCTGCGGTTCAGACTCGCCGTGCCGATGATCTCGCCGTCCACCTTGGCAAAATACTGCGCATGGTCCGTTGAATCGCACTGCGTGCGCAGGTAGTCCTGCTCTGCTGCGAGGCTGAGCGGGACCTCCTCCGCGCCGAAGCTGAGGTTATCCGTTTCGCCGCCGATGATCTTCAGATAATCCAGCAGTGCGGCGGCCTCCTCCGGCCGTGCGCGCTCTATGACAAACTGCCTGTCACTCATTTTCCAGACTTCCTTTCCTCACAAATTTCCTCGGCGTCATCCGCGAAGCCCCGCGGCCCGCAGGATGGCCTCCACCGGTTCGACCGGGTCACTGCCCCAGGTGATCTCCACGTCCGCGCACCCGGCGCTGTCCAGCAGCTCCCGCGCCTCGCCGGTCAGCAGCTTCTGATAGACATCATCCACCAGTTCCAGCTTTTGAAGGCACTCGGTCAGATCATTGTTTTTCGCGGCCAGCCATGTGGAGGCGGCTTCGCTGATCTCGTCCGTATCAAGGCCGGTATTCACGCCCCAGTCCAGCAGCTTGGCCGCCGCCTGCACAGCCAGCAGCGAGGAACCGGCCGTGCCCACCGTAACGCTTGCGTCGATCTCATCCAGAATGGGGAGCGTCAGCACCGGCGGCACATCCGCCGGAGCATCGGCTGCATCAGAGGTAGAGCAGGTCACGCCGCCTGCGGAGATCGTCACATAGAGCTTCTCCTGCGCCGTATCGTAAAGGAACGTACCCTCGCCAAGCAGCGTATCGTCGGCATCCCGTGCGCTGACGGTAAAGAGGACGGAACGGTTTTCCTCCTGGGAAAGCTGCGCAAGATCCTCTCCGGTGAAGAGCCATTCACCGGCCTTTAACAGCGAACCATCCGCATTTTCACACACCTTTGTGAAGCTGTCAGCCTGCAGGGCGACAGAACTGGCGTCCTCACGCTCCAGCTTGACATACACGCCGAAACCGTCGGGTCCGGCGGGCGTGTCCGCCTCAGAGGGGAGGCTGCCTGAGGAAGCGCCGCTTTCCGCCGTCCAAATGGTCCTTTACGCCAGTCCTGTTTTGAGGACGACTTTGCGAATTTCGCCCCTTGTGGGGATGGAAACCTCAAAATCTCCTGTTTTAAAAAAGCCGAAAACCGCGCTGAAACGGAAGCCCACAAAAACTGTCCCGTCCTGTTCTTCGGCGTAGTATCCGCAGAAGCCCTCCGGGAACGAGCCGGGGCAGAAGCCCTTGACCGTCACGGTGGTTTCACTCACTTCCACGGATTCAATGCCCGCTTCCTCACAGGCGCGAAAGCCCAGCAGCTTCCAACCATAGCGGCCCGCCGCAAAGACGGCGATCAGTAATATGGCAGCGGTCAGCAGCGTTGTAATTGTTTTCTTGCGGTTTCTCATGTTTCATCCGTCCTTTCCGGTGCCTGCGCCGTCCAATACTGTGCGCCCCAATGCTCGAAATCCCACTGCTCCAGGTAGGCGTTGCACTCGTAGTCGATGTAGTAAAGCGTTCCGCCGCACGGAACGAAGTTTGTGGGATAGTAGTCGATGTTCAGGCCGGCCGGGTACAGCCGGTCGCACATGGCCCGCACCTGCGCGAGCCAGTCCGGGTCCATCCGCCCTTCCTTCCGCCGCTCCGCCACCATCGCCCCGGCGATGTACTCCTTCAAGAGCCGCTCCCGCTGGGGATCCGCCGCCAGAAGCCGGGGCATGGGGATCCCCAGCTTCCGCAGCGTTTCGTAGTCCCGCAGCTCGGATTGCAGTTTATCACCGAAGGTGTAGTATTCGCAGGGCTCGTGGTGGATCTGCTTCAAGACGTACTGCGCCGATCCGTCCGTCACAAGGCAGGAGTAGCCGCCTTTCCCCTTCCCCAGGAGCTTGATCACGGAATATTCGGCGCCGTTTACCGTCAGTATCTCACGCATCGTCCCGCTTCAACTTCTTCAGGTTTTCCAGCACTAAGGGGCTGTTTGCGGCGATCTGCCCCAGCGTCGGACATCCATCCATCTGCCCGCAGTCGGCGCAGGTATCCAGTCCCTTCTCCCGGACGCAGAGATGGACCGGGCAGAGCTTGTCGCAGAAGGGTGTTTTTGCCTCCTCCACACGGCAGCCGGTGCAGTGGATCATGTCAGGGGTGATGGTCACTCCGTTGAGCTCTGTCCACAGGGCGGCGGTCTTCTCGCGCAGGGTGTTGTCGTCTGTGATCGTTGCGATCCTGGCGTCGCAGGTATCGCAGTCCAGCCCGCAGCAGCCGATCAGCCGGTTTGTGTTTTTCATAGTTGCCTCCATAAACTTGAAGCGATCGTTTTCTCATTTGCCTTTTTCAAGCATCCATTGGTTCTGCCTCATCGCATGGTTCTCATGAATCAAAATCCATCCTTTGTGTGTTCCTGCTGGTTTTTCGGGAGTGTCCGTGTCAGGATCAGCGTATAGGCAGCCGTAATGACGATCAGAACGGCGAGATGGAGCAGGTGCATTTCCGTGGTAAGATCCGCGTCATTGGCAAAGGTTCCAAGTGTGTTGATGGCAGCGTGAACGATGATGCAGGGCAGCAGACTCCCGCCGCGATCAAAGATCGTGACCAGCAGGAAGCCCACCGCGATGGCAAAGACGATCTGGCACAGATTGCTCACGAGATCCATGCCGCTGCCGTTGAAGAGGTTGATGAGATGCCCGATGCCGAAGGTCACGCTGGAGATGACAACGGCGGAGCGGATATTATTCTTCGCAATGGCCGTAAACAGGAGGCCCCGGAAGATCACTTCCTCCAGAAAGCCCACGCAGAGCATACACACGATCCGGCAGGCCGTTTCCGCCGGTGCGTAATTGACCGCGACACCGTTCCAGAGGTTTCCCGACGCCAGGATCAGCAGCGGCACGTAGTAGAGGAACCGGCCGGCAGGGACGGAGGGCCTGCAAAGCCCATACCGCTGCTGCAGGCCGTTCTTCCGGATAAAGGTGAAAAGCACGACCGTCTGCAGGATGCAGAAGGCTGCGCTTGCGGCGTATCCGATCCCGATGGCTTTGTTCAGCGGATTCGCCAGGGATTGCAGAACGCAGTAGACCACGATCCATGCGATGGCAAACCGCAGCTCGTTTTTCTCATATAGCTTTCTCATGTCAGTTCCTCCTCTGCTGCCAGAATGCGGCCGTCACCGATGTCTGCGCCGATAGCAGCGTCTCCGTTGGAAGGATCTGCCGGCAAGCCGCAGGATCGTGCGGATCGCCCGGTCCCTGGAGCTCCGGCTCCCTTCGCAGTCAGTGCACTTCGTTTCCCGGCGTCCCATTCTCTCCTTTCCCTGGAAGGAGCATTCCGACGACAAGGCCGGTGATCATGCCCAGGGAGACCGCAGCGCCGATGCAGGCTTCAAGCATGGTCCCGATCAGCAAGCCGAGGCACATTTCCCGCATCATAATCGTGCCCATGCTCGCTCCTCCTGCGTTTTCCTTTCTATGCTCCCTGCCGGTCTATTCGCCGGAAGAACAGGAAGCAGACCAGCACGCCGAGGGAAAGCGAGAAACAGGGACAGCGGGTCCAAACCGTTCTTCCTTTTCATGGCTCCTTACCCCGAACGGCTTTCGTTCACTTGACGATCTCCTGCAGTTCCACGACGGAGCAGCCCTTGCTTTCATAATAGGCAAGCATCTCCGGCAGCTTCTTTTTGTCGTAGCTGGTGATGCAGTCCGACAGCACATGAACGCCGTAGCCGCCTTTCGCCATGTTAAAGCAGGTGGATTTGATGCAGGCCGCGGCGTCCGCCCCGGCAAGGTAAAAGTCGGTAATCCCGTTTTCCCGGATGAACGCTGCAAATGTCTCGCTGGTCAGCGCATTGCTCTTTGATTTCGTAAAGATATGGTCGGATACGATCTTCAGCTCCGGCACCAGCTCCGCGCCGCGGGTGCCGGGCTTGAAGGTCCGGGTTCCTGCGGATAGGTTGTTATGCTGGATGTAAATGACCCACAGTTCCCGTTGGACCGCCCAATCGATGGCCTCATTGACTTTCCCGATGATCTCCCGGTAGTTCTTCGTGATGTCATTCTGCAGGTCGATCACGACCAACGCGCTGTTTTTCATACGCTCTTCCTCCCTGTCTATCCTTGCCTCGTACTTCTTTGAAAAAACGGCAAACGCAGTACAAGCCGATCCTCTCGGTCTGCACTGCGTCTAAGCGTCCGGCATTTCGACCTCTTCCGTTTTTCCGTCCTTGAAATCGATCACACAGGTGTATCTGCACTTGGGGCAGAACAGAGGGAAGTCTTCCAGCACCGTGTGCGGCCGTACCTGCGTTCTCGTCTTGCCGCCGCATCTGGGGCAGCGGAGCCAGTCCGATCCGGATGGCAAGGTCTCCGTCATTTCCTATCACCTGCCCGTTCGTCAGGGCCGTCGTCTGGCCCTTTCCAAAATACATCATTTAATATGCATCATATGATGCGCATTGCCTATTATACCGGGAAACGGCGAATTGTCAACAGGGTACGGTCTGATCTTTCCGCCGGAGTCCCGTGCGGCAAGGACGCGCCCAGCCTGACAGCGCACACCCGCGATCCCCAAAGGGCCGCCCGTTTTCTCCCTATTCCTTCGTTCCCTCCCGCGCCGCCAGGATCGCACCCCGGTACGCCTGCTCCAAATGGGAACGGACCAGTTCCTCGTCGTATTTCAGCGAATTGTTGGCGATGATGCTCGCATACCCGTGAGCGAAGAGGAAAACGGTCAGAAAGACCTTTTTCGTCTGATCCCGATCAATCCCCAAGGCTCCCTGCATTGCCGAAAGGACCGGGGCAAGCTCCTCGGCATCGATCAGTTCCAGCAGGGTCTTTCCCTCAAAGAAGTCCGACTGAAACAGGAAGCGGAACAACTGCGGCTCTTCGATGGCAAAGCGGATATAATTCAGCCCGATCCCAAGCATGACGCCCTTTTGGGGGCTCTTCCGGTCCATCAGATACTCCGAATGATACCGGTCCGCCTTCGCATAGACTGCCCGTTTCAGTTCCTCGATCGTTGCGAAATGATACATGACGGGCTGCGTGGAGCAGTTCAGCCGTTCCGACACCGTCCTTGCGCTGATGCTTTCCGCACCTGTTTCCCGGGCCACCGCAAAGGCCGCGTCAACGATCATTTCCCTTGTAACTTTCGCTCTCGCCGGCATGTCCGCCCCCCGATACATAACTCGAATGATATATAATCGCAATTATACATCAGCAAGCATGACTTGTCAATACGTCCGGCGCAGAATGGGCAGACCGTTTGCCCCATTTCACTGGCGGCGCAGCGTCCCTCCCTCGGGACCGTTTGCGCTCAATGCTTCGGCCGGTTCTCTGCCGTCCAGTTCTTCGGGTTCGTGTCATCCGGAGCAAGCCCCGCCAGGATGGCTTCATAGTGCGCCGCCTTGTCGTCCATACTTTGCCGTTGCCTTTGCTTCCTCCACCCGCTGATGGGCCGCCTCCCGCTGCTTCCGGATGATGGCATACCGCGCCCGCAGATTTTCCTCAGATCCTTCCGCAAGACACAGCCGGCAATACGCCTGAATGTCCTCCAGCGAGGCCCCGCAGCCCTTCAGGCATTGGATGCCCTGCATCCAGTTGACGGACTCCTCGTCGAACACCCGGCGATTCCCGCCGTCCCGCGTGCAGGGCAGCAGTCCCTTGTCCGTATAGAACCGCAGCGTATGTTCCGTGACCCCGAACATCTCCGCCATCTGCTTGATGGTATAATACATAGACCCACCTCAAATTCCCTCTTGACTTCGTGTTACTCGAACTTGCTACAATCATTGTAGCATGGGGGCACACCCATGTAAATACGAGTCTGGAGGACGGATATGGAATACTTGACTTTGAATAACGGCATCCGGATGCCGCTTGTGGGCTTCGGTACATTCATGCTAGGCGGAGAGACCTGCAAAAAGGCGGTGGCAGCAGCGATCGAAACCGGCTATCGCATGATCGACACGGCGGAAGCCTACGGCAACGAAAAAGAGGTCGGTGAAGGCATCAGACAGAGCGGCATTGACCGCAGGGAGCTGTTTCTCGTCACGAAGGTGAATTTCAAGTCCTATGAACATGCCGAGCAGACGGTCCTGCAGTCCCTTGCCGATCTGCAGACGGACTACCTCGACCTGCTGCTCCTGCACTGGCCCTTCGCCAACTACTACGCAGCATGGCGGGTTTTGGAGAAGCTGTATGCGGACGGCAAAGTCCGCGCCATCGGTGTTTCCAACTTTGAGCCGAATCAGCTGCTGGACCTGATCGCCTATCATAAGATCGTCCCGGCGGTGGATCAGATCGAAACGAACCTCTACTGCCAGCGCATCACCGAGCGGGGCTGGATGGACAAGAAACACGTGGCACACATGGCCTACGCCCCGCTGGGGCAGGGCAATCGGAACGGAATGTACCGGGAGCCCGCCGTGCTGGCCCTCGCTGAGAAGTACGGCAAGACCCCGGCGCAGGTCCTGCTCCGCTTCCTGACCCAGAAGGGCATCGCCGTCATCCCCAGAAGTACCCAACCGGAGCATATCAAAGAGAATTTCGCCCTTTTTGATTTTGCACTGACCGCAGAGGAGCTGGCCCGGCTTTCCGCTCTGGACCGAAAGGAGCCGCTGATCGGCAAAGCAGAAACGCCGGAGTTGGTGGAGTTCTCGCTGACATGGTAACGAGGGGACCAGGGGACTCCACGATCTGGCGCAGCGCCTCCGGTCCGATCACCTCGGCTCCGCCCGCACGACAGCCCCCGGCCTACCACGCCGCTATGAACGGCGCACCGTTGTGCGGCGAGGTGCTATTCATCCCCGTCCCCGCCCATGCAGCAGCAACTATCGCCGCGGCGGTCCGCAGAGGCACAGGTACATAGTATAGGCGCGGGCCGTCAAGCGGCGGTGGCAGCCCCGCATGGCACACTGGTACACCCGTGCCCATGCCGTTTGTTGCTCCAAAGACTTCCGGGATAGTGCTTGAGACAATGACCCGCTCGGAGCGGGAAAGTTGAACAAATACTTCCTACCGGAGTTTCGGCTTTTATGATGGTGCAGGCTTTTTTCCCGGTTTTTTCTACGCTGTTTTCCAGGCATTGTGTTTCTCCTGTCGGCCTTTGATTTTGGGTACAAAAAAGGACATTTCTTCTTTGCAGAGGAAATGTCCTTTTTTCTTGGACAAGTTGACAGTCCGCCCAAGCGGCATTTTGTCGTTACTGTAACACCCGTTCACTGTCCTCTCCCTTCAGAATGGGAACGATATCTAGACGGTGGAGGGCGATTTTGGGCTTGCTGCTTTCCCTGGATATCTGCGGCTACGTTTGGGAGCACAGGAAGGATGACAGCGCCGCCCGCATGGAGGCGTACATCAAGGGACTATGAATCTGTAAGGGGTAAACAAAGGGGTATTCCACCGGGAGCCGAGAGCGTCCCGGAACTTTTTGCATGCAATTTCCGTCAAAACGCAAAGAAAAGCTCTGAAATCTTAACGATTTCAGAGCTTTCTTATGGCAGCGGGTGAAGGATTCGAACCCTCACATACAGAGTCAGAGTCTGCTGTGCTACCTTTACACAAACCCGCTAGGTCTGTCCGCCGCAGCGAACAGATATCATTATAGCGATATTCTGGTATTTGTCAATAGGGTTTTCAAAAGAAATGCGAAATTTCCGGAGAATCTTTCCGGGCGGGATCAGTCCTCCCCGCCCTGCCCCAGCCGGTCATAGTACTCGGTGAAGGCGTAGCGGCGGCCGGCGAACTTGCAGCCCGCCAGGGTACCGATCTGCACATCGTGGATGGCGGCGAAGATGCTCTTCTCGATGTTGGGATTGGTCTGGCGCAAGGTCTTTATGAGCTGCTTCATCTCCTGGCGCTTGCTCTGGCCCACGCCGTCCTCGGCGGCGTCCCGCTCCTCCGTGAAGCGGCAGGCGCACTGGAGGAAGCGGAGGTGGTTATAGTTCTTCCAGGCGATGATATCCTCCTCGTGGACGCAGTAGAGGGGCCGGATCAGCTCCATGCCGGGGAAGTTCTTGCTGTGGAGCTTGGGGGGCATGGACTGCATCTGCGCCCCGTAGAAAAGCCCCAGGAGGGTGGTCTCGATGACGTCCGAGAAGTGGTGCCCCAGGGCGATCTTGTTGCAGCCCAGCTCCTGGGCCTTGGCGTAGAGGAAGCCCCGGCGCATCCGGGCGCAGAGGTAGCAGGGGTTCCGGTCCACAGAGACGGTGACATCGAAGATATTGCTCTCAAAGATGGTGACGGGGATCCGGAGCTTTTCGGCGTTGGCCTCGATGAGAGCCCGGTTCTCCGGGTTGTAGCCGGGGTCCATCACCAGGAACACCAGCTCGAAAGGCTGCTCCGTGTGGCGCTGGAGCTCCTGCATGAGCTTCGCGAGGAGCATGGAGTCCTTCCCGCCGGAGATACAGACGGCGATCCGGTCCCCGGGGGCGATGAGCTCATAGCGCTTCACGGCGGCGATGAAGGGGTTCCAGAGGGTCTTGCGGTACTTCTTGATGAGGCTGCGCTCGGCGATGGCGCAGGGGTCCAGTTCTCTTGGCATGGGTCCTCTCTTTCTCTCAAAGCCAGATGGAAAAGAGCTTCAGCACGGCGGCGATGGCCCGCTTGGGCCAGGGCCTGCGGTTCCACTCCGCCAGGGTATAGGGCTGGCTCTCCGCCATGATGGCGTCCATGTCCTCCAGCAGCTCCTCCACCGCCGGGGACTGGTAGAGCAGCACCGCGGTCTCGTATTGGAGCTGGAAGGTCCGGTAGTCCATATTGGTGCTGCCCACCAGCGCCAGCTCCCGGTCCGCCAGAACGCTCTTGGAGTGGAGGAAGCCAGGGGTGTAGCGGTAGATCTTCACCCCGTGGCGCAGCAGCTCCCCCCAATAGGTCTCCGCCACCATATAGGGCATCTTCTTGTCCGGGATACCCGGCATCATCAGCCGGACGTCCACCCCGGCGTCCGCCGCGATGCAGAGGGCCTCCTGCATGGAGGCCTCCACCGCGTAGTAGGGGGTGGTGAGGTAGAGCATCCGCCGGGCCTGGCCGATGATCTGGAGATAGGTCTCCAGCACCGGGTTATCGGGGTTATTCTCCGGCCCGTCGCAGAAGGGCTGGCACCAGCCCTCCCCCGCCGGGGGCTCCGTCCGGGCGCGGTAGTAGTCCAGCTCGTTGGGCATCTCCCCGCCGATCATCCGCCACATGCGGATAAACTGCAGCGTGAAGCTCCAGGCGGCGTCGCCCTCGATGCGGACGCCGGAATCCTTCCAGTGGCCGAAGCGGCGGATGCGGTTGGCATACTCGTCTCCGATGTTGATGCCCCCGGTATAGGCCCAGTGCCCGTCGATGACGGTGATCTTCCGGTGGTCCCGGTAGTTGAAGTAGAGCCGGTTCACATACTTGTGGACGGGGTTGAAGACCTCCAACTCGATGCCGCAGTTCTGGATGGCCTGGAGCATGGGGTCTGAGAGCCGGGTGATGTTGCCGAAGTCGTCGAAGATGATCTTGACCTCCACTCCGGCGGCGGCCCGCTCCCGCAGCACGGCGAAGATGCGGTCCCAGATCTCCCCCTCCGCCAGGATGTAGTACTCCAGGAAGATATAGGTCTCGGCCTTGGCCAAATGCTCGATGAGGTCGTCGAAGAACGCCGCCCCGTCCGGGAGGTAGTGGGCGTGGGTATTCCGGTAGAGCCAGAAGCCCCGCTTCTGCAGGTAGGCGGCGACTCTTCCCCAGTTGGGGAGTTCCCGGTTCAGCCGGGCGAAGTTCGCCTCGCTGGCCTGGACGATGGCGCTCCGCTCTGGCGGCATGGTGACCATCTTCAGGCTGAGGTCCTTGGCCTGGCGCAGCCCGCCCCAAAGGCAGAAGAGGATGACGCCCGCCACCGGCACGAGAAGCAGGAGGCACATCCAGCTCAGTTTGTAGGAGGGGCTCCCCGAGCGGGAGTAGATCCAGATGGCAAAGCCCGCGCCCATCAACTCCAGCGCACCGTAGACATAGCTGGCCCGCTGCTGGAGAAGGGCCGAGAGGGCCAGGGTGGTGAAGATCTGCAGCAATAGCAGCAGCACGCAGAGGGTCAGCCGTCCCGCGGCGGAGATCCGCCGCTCGATGCGCTCCTGACTGCCGGGTCGTTTGGTCCTTGCCATGGTGTCCGCCTCCCTTTCCCACGGTGGTTTTTCCGTTATCCTGCTATTATACTCATTTCCCTCCCCCACCGCAAGCGCCCAAAGCATTTTTCCCGGAAAACCAAACGCCCTCCCCCAAAAAAGGGAAGGGCGCGGGTCTCATTCCTCCACGGCGGACTGGAGCAGCAGGGTCTTCACCTTCCGCTCCACCGCCAGGCGCTGGAGGCTCTGGGCGATGGAGGCGTCGTCCCAGGCGGCGGGCATGTCCGCCTCGCTCTCATAGCCGTAGGTCTGGAGCCAGAGCTGTCTGCAGTTTTCCAGGTCCCCCTCCGTGAGGCTCAGTCCGGCGTCCCGCCAGATGGCCCAGAGGACCATGTCCTCCTTCACGGCGGCCTCGGCGTCCGCCCGGCAGCGCTCCGGCAGCTCCTCCTCCGTGATCTGGAAGAAGGCCTGAAGGTAATCGTCCAGGCTCATCTGATACTGCCGGGCGAAGGCCTCATACAGTTCCCGATAGTCCTCCTCATAGCGGAGGAGCTCCTTCTCCGGGTATTGGAGCACCTCACTCTCCCCCACCACGATGTCCCAGAGGGCGCTCTCATTCCGGTCCCGGTAGGCCGAGAGGTCCAGCAGCAGGATGTGGGCCGTGACTTCCACGGCCCGCCCGGCGTAGTCGGGATTGCCGTAATCCGCCGGGAAACGGAGCTCCATCTCCACGGTCTCATCCACGCTGCGACCCACGAGACCCTCGTCAAAGCCCTCCAGGAAGCCGGAATCCCCCACGGTGATGGTGTCGATGCCCTCGCTGGGCTCCTCCACCCCGTCAATGTCCAGCCGCAGCTCCAGTGTCACGGTATCGCCCCACTGGACGTCGCTGCGCCCCGGGTCCCCCAGGGGGGTGTAGCGGATGCCGGTGTAGTCCCGGAGCTTCAGATACTCCCCCAGGTCGTAGTCATAGGGCTGCCCCACCAGGGCCACGGTCTCCTCCCCGGCAGAGGCGGAGCCATCCCCCGCCGTGCCGCAGCCGCTCAAAAGCAGGACCAGTCCCAGCAGCAGCGCCAGCCATTTCCTTCCCATGCCTCTCTCCCTCCCCGCCCCCAGGGCGGTGTTTTTTCTCAGTGTACCACAGTCCCGTCCCCTTGGGAAGACGGGAAAGGGCCCGGCAGCTCCCGCCGCCGGGCCCTGATCGCGCGTTCCTTACTTGTAGAGGTTCCAGGCGGCAGTGGCGCTGTTGGTGTAGTCGAAGGTCTCCAGCAGCTTCAGATAGCCATAGGCGCCGGCGGCGTTGATGGAGCTGCCGTAGATGGCGTTGGGCAGGATGATCCACTCGGTGCCCCACTTGTCCATGTTGTCGATGGCCTTCTGGACCCGGTCCACAGCGTCCCCGGAGAAGATGGTGCTGATGTCGTTGAGGTCGTCGCCGCAGAACATGGCGATGTAGTGCTCGTCGATGTCAAAGGTGCCGGGGTGGCGGGTGGACTCGTTGGTCCGTTCCCCGGTGGGATAGGCCTTAGCGCCGTTGGCGATGGCATCCCGGATGGGCTGCTTGTTGGAGCCGTTGAGCTTGTTGTCGTTGGTGATGAGGTGGGCGTCGGCGTTGATGGGGAAGCCCAGCTTGGTCATGGAGTCGTAGGAGATGTCGTAGAAGGTCTTGCCGAAGACATCATAGGTGGAGGTGCCGATGACGGTTCCGTCGGCCTTCTTGTAGCCGTCCTTGCCGTCGTAGCCGCCCTTGCTGTCCTTCTGGCCCACCTTGTAGCCCTGGTCATAGCGGTTGGTGACATAGAAGAACTCAATGCCGTTGTCCACGCAGTACTTCACGAACTCCACCGCGCCGGGCAGGGCGGTGCAGCCCTCGCTCATGACGAAGCGCGCGAAGGCGGCGTTGTTCCAGTCGCCGTTCTTGCCGACCACGTTGGCGGTGTAGTGGACGCCGTCCACCAGGGTGTCGTCGATGTCGCTGAAGACAGCCACCCGCTTGCCGTCCTTGAAGAGCTTTCCCTTCTCCAGGGTGAAGCCGTCGGTGCCGGCCTTGGCCTTGGCCACCATCTCATCCACGTTGCGCTTGCCGATGTTGAAGGCCTGCATCATGAGGCCGTGGCACTCGGCGGACATCTGCCAGACCGCCGCGCCCACCATGTTCTCATAGGCGGCCACGGGGGAATAGACGCCCACCTTCTTCTCCATGCCGGTGATGACGGCGGTGCGGGTGGCGGAGTCCCAGGCGATCTTGGCGCCGAAGCCCTCGGCCAGGGCACGGGCGCCCACCATGGTGTAGCCGTCCTCAGAGATCCAGATGGAGCCCTTGGGCACATCGATGGCCTTGCCGTCCACGGAGATCTTCACGTCCTCCGTCCGGATGGTGGTGTTGGCGGCGGAGGCGCTGACGCTGAGGCTGAACATCATCGCCAGGGTCAGGACTGCCGCTAATACGCGTTTTCTCATTCTGTTTTCCTCCTCGTTCTTTTTCGGTTTCCCTCAACTTGGCGGCGCCGGAGGGTCCCTCACGGGGCGGGGCCCCGGTCCCGCTTTCTCCCATTGTAATGCCTTTCATTAATCTTTACAATATCAAAACAGCATTTCCCGCTTTTCTGTGAAAAACGAACAAAAAACCTTCCGGAATTTAGCAATCATTGCCAGACATCTCTTTTTCAGTGTACCTCACCGGACATCTCCCCGTTTGAACGGAAAAAGGACCCCGCCGTCCTCACGGCGGGGTCCTTCCGGGAACTTTTTCAGCTGTTCTTCCGCAGCAGCTCTTCCTTGATGGTCCAGAGCCGGAGGGAGAGGTCCACGTAGTAGTTGTGGGGGTTCTCAAAGCGCTTCACGCTGTCCCAGAGGGTCTCCACCTGCTCCTCGCAGTAGCGCTGGATCTCCTGCAGGCCGGGGCGCTGGTACACCAGCTGCCCGCCCCGGTAGATGGTCCGCAGCAGGGGCACGGCCCGGTAGTTCTCCAGGGTCTTGCGCTTCCAGGTGGCCTCGGGGTCAAAGAGCTCCAGAGGCAGGGTGTCGTCCACCACCTCGTCATAGACGGCGATGTAGTCCGCCTCCGCCTTGCCGGTCTCCCGGTCGAAGAGGCGGTAGACCTTCTTGAAGTGGGGGTTGGTGATCTTGGTGACGTTCTCGCTGAGCTTGATCCTGGGGACGATCTGTCCCTTCTCATCCTCCACGGCGGCCAGCTTGTAGACCCCGCCGAAGACAGGCTCGCTGCGGGCGGTGATGAGCCGCTCGCCCACGCCGAACATGTCCACTTTGGCCCCC
>SFLD01000055.1 GCA_004553545.1 Clostridiales bacterium
TCCGCTTAATGGATGTTCCTGTATGGCTTTATTCGCTCGGTTCTCTACCGGGCTTGCTTTTTATGCGTTTTTTCTCTTTACCGAGTCATCCTCGCTTTTCTCTCTTCGCCCCTTTTATTTAGGACGTGTTTTGCTCATCTCTATTTTAAGGTTCTGCTTATAGAAACGACAGCAAAAGACTAAATTTGCGCCGGAAGGAAACTTTCTTTACGATTTCTTCGTTTTTGTAGGAAACCACAAAAGTGGATGGGCGATTATGGTGTTTCTGCCAATTCCACGCACTCCGCAATCTGGAAGATCGTCTCCCGATCCAAGCGGCTGTTGATACCGAAAATCAGATTACGTTCTTGATCGAACCACAGCAGATTACTCGCCTCGTTTTCCTGTATGCTTTCATAGAACTCGCCGGGAAGGTCATTCACCGTCACGTACTCGTGGGTGTATTCTGTGCTGTCGATCCAGGTGATGGCATTTTCGGTCATATGCTGATAGTCGAAGCGAAAGCCAAGTCCTGTTTCGGGGTCTGCGTAGTGGACTATATACATCTCAACATCCGAAAGGTCATGCTCCGCAGTCATCGTGAACCCCTCCGGCACCCAGCCGAGACGGTAGCATGGGAAGTCTGCGGAAGCATCGTCCTCCGTGAAACGGTAAAGTACGAAGTTCTCCCCGATCTCTCGGAGCCAGACCTGCAGGGCGTCCCGGGCCTGGGCGTCCACGCTGAGGAACGCCCCGCCGGAGAGCAGCAGGACCAGCAGGAAGACCGCCGCCCGCTGCAGCGCTGCGTGGGCATAGGGATGCTCCGCCCGCCGCCGCAGGCTCCGCAGCTTCCGACGGAAGGCCGGGGAGGGCGGATAGGCCGCCCGGGGGTCATAGTCTTCCTCCAGCGCCTCCACAAACATCCGGCTGGCGTTCCAGGCCGCTTGCCGCAGCATCTCGTCCGTCATTGCGCATCCTCCCTTTCATAGATCGCCTGCAGATGCTCCTTCGCCTTTCGGTGCAGGCGGGCTACGGCGTCGTAGGAGAGGCCCAGCATGGGGCCGATCTCCCTGAGCTCGTAGCCGTGGTAGTATTTGAGCCACAGGACCTGCCGCTCCGCCGCCGGCAGGCGCAGCATGCAGTCCGCCAGGTGGTCGTCCCCCTGGGGCTGCGTCTCGATGCCCTGCCAGTCCTCCAGCGGCACCGTGGGCCGCCGCTGGCGCCGGCGCAGCTGGTCGATGGCCCGGCTCTCAACAATTAAAACGACGTAGGCCTTGGTTTTTTGCGACACCGGCTCCGAAATTTTCGAAATATTTTTCGCAAGGTACAAAAACGCCTCGTGGACCGCATCCTCCGCGTCCTCCGGCTGGCGCAGCAGCCGGAAGGCCGTGTGGAACATGAGGCCCTGATAGGCCTCGTAGAGCTGGACGAATTTGGACTTCTCGGACTCCGTCCCGATGCTGGCAAGATAGATCAGCATCCGACCCCCTCCTTCCGCCGGGGCATAACACCCCATTTTATAAAACGACGCCGCCCGCCAGAATTTGCGCGGGCGGGGAAAATTTTTTCAAAAAACTTTTCCCGCCCCCAGCATACCACAGGGAAAGCCCTCCAGGGAAGACTTGCGCCGTCCCGCCGGATATGCTACACTGAAAGGCACGAAATCTCCCCCGGCGGGAACCTTTCCCCCGCCGGGTCCGTCCAATGAAGGAGGTCCCTTATGCAGATCGGCAACGTCACCCTGGAAGCGCCCCTGATGTTGGCCCCCATGGCCGGCGTCACCGACGCCGCCTTCCGTCTCATCTGCCGGGAGGAGGGCGCGGCCTTCACCTGCACGGAGCTCATCTCCTCCAAGGCCCTCTGCTTCCACGATAAAAAGACCTACTCCCTGCTGCGCCGCTTCCCCGGGGAGCGTCCCTCGGCGGTGCAGATCTTCGGCAGTGACCCCGCCTGCATGGCGGAGGCCGCCGCCATCGCCCTGGAGGAGACCGGTGCCCAGGTCATCGACCTGAACATGGGCTGCCCCATGGGCAAGATCGTGAACAACGGCGACGGCTCTGCCCTGATGAAAGCCCCGGACCTGGCGGGCCGGATCGTGGAGGCGGTGAACGCCGCCGTCCCCGTGCCGGTGACGGCCAAGATCCGCCGGGGCTGGGACATGGGCAGCTGCAACTGCGTGGAGGTGGCCAAGGTCCTGGAAGCCGCCGGGGCCGCCGCCATCGCCGTCCACGGCCGCACCCGGGCCCAGATGTACTCCGGCCAGGCGGACTGGCACTGCATCCGGGCGGTAAAGGAGGCGGTGCGCGTTCCCGTCATCGCCAACGGCGACATCTTTGAGCCGGAGGACGTGCTGCGCATCCTGAAATTTACCCATGCTGACGCCGCTATGATCGGCCGGGGCTGCTTCGGAAATCCCTGGATCTTCCGCCAGGCCCGGGCGCTTCTGGACGGGAAGGAGAAGCCCGACCGTCCCCCCCTGGCCCAGCGCTGCGAGACCGCCCTCCGGCAGATCGAGCTGGCGGCGGAGCTCCGGGGGGAGCGGGTGGCCGTGCTGGAGGGCCGCAAGCAGTACTGCTGGTACCTGAAGGGCATCGCCCACTCGGGCTACTATAAGGAGCAGATCGTCCGCATGAACACCCTGGAGGACGCCCGCGCCGTGACGCGGGGCATCCAGCGGGACCTGACGGACTGACAAGGAATATCACTTTATGCGAGAGGAGGGACGGCATGGCGGAGAGCATGGAAGACATCTGGCTGCGAAAAGCCAGGGAGGGCGACCAGGACGCCTTCGGCTGCCTGGTCCGGGCCTATGAGAAGCGGGTCTTCGCCCTGACCCGCCGCCTCTGCGCGGACCCCTCCGACGCGGAGGAGGCCGCCCAGGATGCCTTTCTCGCCGTCTGGCAGGGCCTGCCGAATTTCCGGGGGGAGGCCAGCTTCTCCACCTGGCTCTACCGGCTGACGGTCAACGCCTGCACGGACATCCTCCGGCGCAGGCAGCGCCGCTCCGGCCTGGACGAGCCCCTGGACCAGGCGGAAGCCCTGCCCGCCCGGGGTCCCGGCCCCCAGGAGGCGGCGGAGCGCAAGGAGCTTCGCTCCGCCATCGAGGCGGGGCTCCGGCAGCTGCCGGAGGACTACCGGACGGCCCTGATCCTCCGGGAGATCCAGCAGCTCTCCTACGAGGAGATCGCCGCCGCCACGGGGGTGGAGCTGGGCACCGTGAAGTCCCGGATCAGCCGGGGCCGGGGACTGCTGCGAAAATTTCTGACGGGACCTGGGAACCTTTCCGATTCCCCTGCGTCTAACCGGATAGAAACAGGAAAGGGGGGACGCGGATGACGCCCTGCGAGAATTACCGGGAGGCGCTGAACGCCTTTGTGGACGGGGAGTGCTCCCCGGAGGAGGAAGCGACGCTCCGCGCCCACCTGACGGAATGTGAAGCCTGCCGGGAGGCCCTGGCGGAACTCACCGCCCTCCGCGGCGGCTTCCCCCATTGGGAGGACGAGGAGGTCCCGGAGGGCTTTGCCGACGGCGTCCTGCAGAGGATCGCCGGGACCCCGCAGCAAGCGCCGAAGAAAGCGAGACGGAAGCACCGCGCCGCCTGGGCGTCCCTCGCGGCCTGCCTTGGCATCATGGTCCTGCTGGGGACTCTTTTCCCCGGGAACCGCAGCGCCAGCTCCGCCAACACCGCCGCCCCCGCCAGCGACGCCGCCGTGACCGCAGGTCAGGCCGCCGGGCCCCAGAGCGGCGAGGCGGAGGATTCCCTCACGGCCTCCCAGGCCGCGGAAGCCGGCGGGGAGGACCCCAGCAAGCTGATGATGGACCGGGCCAAGCTCACCCAGGCCGGGGCCGACCTCTGCTGGACCCTGACCGCCGACGAGGAGCAGGAGCTCCTCTCCGGCTTCGACTGCCAGGAGACGGAGGAGGGCCGGGTCTATACCCTCACCGCAGGGGATATTGAGAGCATCCGCGCCCAGGCGGAGGCGGAGGGCATCGCCCTGCCCTGGGAGGATTCCGCCGTTGTCTATACCACCGGCGCCGCAGCCCCGGACCCCACCGCCGGAGGCGGCGAGAGCTCCGGTAATTCCAGCTCTTCCCCCGGCAGCGGAGACTCCGGCACCTACCACATCCTCATCCAGCCGATAGAGGCTGGAAACTGAAAAAGGCCGCCAAAAGGCGGCCCCACTGGTAAGACAGTAACATTCCATTTTCCCGGAACAGGCATGATCCCGGTCATGCCTGTTCTGCTTTTCGCCGCTGATCCATGGGGATGTGCCCCGCAAGGCCGCACCGGATCGGTACCTTCCGGCAGGCAATGCCCCCCGGAACGATCTCAGAGAGATCGACTTCGCTCCCGCGAAGCGGAACACGGAAATTTTCAAATATCCGTGTCCTCATTCTTAGCCATTTTGGGATCTTCGCAAGTACCCCCCCGTGCCATTCTGCGAAGATACCCTCGGATAACAAGGGCAGGCACCGAGCTTGTCCGTGCCGGACTCTGACATCCGCTTTTTATCATTTCAAGCCCGGCTTCATTTACGGAAAGTTTGACTACCGATCGCTTGCGGTCTGCTTTATCCGGTATAGGGGGCTCCCTCACTCATAACTGACAAAATCCGGCTCAACCAGCGCATAATCAACCGATGATTGAAGCCAGCCGAGCTGATCCTTCCAAGAGTCGATATTGGTCCGTACCTTGCGGAATCCGAGGGATTCGTAAACATGCTGCGCTCTTGTGTTCGTCAAGTTCGTATCGAGGATAATCTCGGCATAGCCGTTTCGGAACAGCCACCGGATCAGCATACTCAGAACCTTTCTGCCGACACCACGGTTCTGACGATCGGCCTCGCAGATCTTAATGCCGATCTCTGCCACTCCATCTGACACATTGCGGTAATTGCACTCGCCGATCAGACGGTCGTTTTCCTAAACGACCAGAAGACCGTTTCCAAGTTCTTTTACAACCTCCTCCTCGGTCGTTCCCAGGCCGTTGGGAAAGCCCGCGTGTGCCATCACAGCCCCATCGTTCCACCAAGCGGCAAGCTGCTTCGCATCGGCAGCCTCGGCTTGGCGGATCGTCAGGTTTTCATGTTGTATTCTCACTTGGTCCCTCTCTTTCATTTGCCTTGTCTCCCGTCCGTCGTGAAATACTTTACGGCGTCTGTTGGATCCTGCAACTCTGTTCTGAAAAATCCGGGATACATTTTGATGTCCTCATCGAGCGAGACCCACACCAAGTGCTCTTTGCTGTTGCCTTCCGTGAAGATCTCGCTGGTCGGTGCAAAGGTATCCGGCACTTTCATATAGAAGAAAAACGAGATCTCATAAATCAGCTTGTTCCGATTGGAAGGCGCATCCCCACAGAAATAGTTTTCATGCACAAAGCCAAGACGGTCAATTTCCATCTGAACGCCGGTTTCTTCCAGCACTTCACGCACAACCGCCTCTTCCGCTGTTTCACCGAATTTTACCCTGCCGCCAACAGAGTAGAGATAGTCTCTGTCATTGCTGACCATCAAAAGCTTTCCATCCTTCCTGATGATCGCACCGGCACGAATATTCAGGATCCCATCGTCGCAGACGACGCACATATCTTTATTCATGGCTCTTTCTCCGTTTCTTTCCGTCGTTTCTCCGTCCATGTTGATCCCACTGCCGCCGCTGAACTTCAGCTCCCTGCAGCCGCTATCCATATGGAACGCACAAGCGAGCAAATTTTTTATTCGCCATGCCTCTCGCCCGCTTGTGCGTACACGCATTGTAGCACAGAAAGCACTCGTTTTTCAATCGGCGTGACGGAAGTTATCGCCATCAAACGGCAACATTCTGTGCCAAAACTCTGTTTTTCCGATTCGTACAGTGCAAGTCATGCTCTGCATCGAAATCCCTACCTATCGGCTTTGCGGGATAATTCATGCAGCGATAACTATGCTCACCCTCAACGAACGGGATTCGCTCTGCAGCGATCCGCTGTTTTACAAAGGAACCGCACAGAGGCGATAACTACTTTATCCGTCTTGCTTTACCGAGCAGAAAGCAGGCAATTTTCGGCCCTTAGACATGCAAAAGCAGGCGGCACCCAACCGAAGTCGAGTGCCATCCGTTTTGTTATCCCATCCTGTCTGGCAGATGCCGATCGTGTGGCTTTCTCAAATCACTGCCTTATCAGCACACGGCAAAGGCGGCGCTTTTCGCGCCTTTCCGCTGAGGCAGGGGCTGTTTTTTGCATCGATTCCCATTGGTTCCGGAACGCCTTTCTCTCACCGCGCAGGGGCGGACTGATTCCTGCGAAGGACCATGTCCGGGCCGACACATGGGTCGGCCCCTACAAATTCAATTGAAACCTCCCTCAACCCCGGGAGGAGCGGGCGGGGACAGAGCCCCGCCCCTACCGGTCTATCGTGGTGTGCAGCAGCGGGCTGTCGTACCGAAGGCATGGCCTCCGCCGACCAAATTTCGTTCCGAAATTTGGTCGGCGGTCATAGGCATCGGCCCCTACGGGGAGAATGGAAAGCCCCATCGGCCACCCTGGCCAGCGGAGCAGAGCATTTGCGCCAGCGGTCACAAGGGGTGGGTGGGACATGCGGCAGAGATCATCCCCAAAGTGTCCAGCAACCTCGGGCAATCCTTCAATCGCGGCATAGCCGCGACAGCTCCCTTTGCACAAGGGAGCCTTTGGCCTGCGGGGGACGAGAAAGCGGGCGGACACATAGGTCCGCCCCTACGCGGTCATCGGAGTGCCCAGCAACGCCAGGCGGGGCGGGACAGAGCCCGCCCCCTACAGAAAGACGGGGAATACGCAGAGGGCTGGGGCGATGAACGCACCCAAGGCCGGTTCGACATCTACCGGGCTGTCATCGGCCTCGTCTCCCGCAAGGCGGAGTGCCCGGAATGACCGCAGGCACCCCGTCCCCCGGCCCAACGCCCTCCGTAAAGCGCGCAGCAAAGCGCCCGCGTCCCTCATCCCCCGCCGGGCCGCAACCTCCCATCCCCCGTAACCTCGGGATGGTTTCCAAAGGAAGGGCCGCAGCCCTTCCTTTGGTCGTTTCAAGGGGGCGTCAGGGGGAAAATCACAGGGCTCCCACCGCAAAGTTTTGCGGTGGGAAAAGGAGGAACAGCGGAATGAGGGAGCCGGTGCCCTTCGGGCAGCGGCGAGGGATATGGAGCTTGTGACGACGCAAACGCCCCCAGAATTTTTCTTAGGGATCGTCAAGGGGGATTCTTTTAATTCGGAAAGAATCCCCCTTGCCCGCTCGCCGCACCGCGCCCGCAGGGCGCGGCATCCCCCGCGTCCCGAATGGGACGCGGCCCACCAGGCCTCTGATAGAAGGATCAAGCCCCGGCCTCTTCAGGCCCGCTTCACCCCAGCCTCGGGGAAATACACCGCCTGGACGGCGCAGTCGTCCCGCAGGACGCCCCGCTTGCGGCACTCAGCCAGGATGGCCCCCGCCAGGGCCTGGGGGTCCTCCCCGCTCCAGCCGGCGAGGAAGTCCTGCAGCCACTCGTCGCTGCCGGCGTCGGCCACGCCGTCGCTGATCAGGACGGCAAAGCTTCCGCCCTCCAGCCGGAGGCGGGTGACATCCGGCGGCGCCGGGGCCTCCCGCAATCCCGCCGGCAGGGCCGTGCCGGTGATGCGCCGGACGGAGCCCAGGCGCTTTAAGTAGCTGGGGGCCGCGCCGTACTTATAGAAGACCGCTTCCCCGGTCTCCCGCCGGAGGGTCAGAAGGTCGATGGTGGCGAAGCTCCCGGTCTCCTCCCCCCGGAGGGCCAGGGCGGAGTTCAGGGTCTTCAGCGCCGCCTCCGGCTGGATCCCCGCCTCCAGGAACTGCCGGAGGAGGCGGCTGGTCAGGGCGGACTCCCGCCGGGCGCTCTCCCCGCTGCCGCTGCCGTCCGAGAGCAGGAGGCAGAGCTGGCCCTGGGCGGCGAAGCTCTCCAGGCTGTCGCCGCAGACCTTCTCCCCCTCCTTGGGCCGGAGGACGGCCCCCACCCGGCACTCCGGCCCCGCTCTGCCGGAGACCGGCTGCTCCGCCGTCAGATCCGCCGCCGCGGCGGAAAGGAGCTCCCCCATCTGGGCGTACTGGCCCCGGGCCTCCCGGCGGCTCTCCTCCAGCCGCAGGCGGCACTGCCGCCGCAGAAGGTAGGCGGAGAGCTCCCCGTTCACCGCCGAAAGGTAGTCCGTCAGGTGGATGCAGCGATCGGCGAAGTAGGACGGGAAGTCCTTGGCCAGGGCCCGGCCCCGCTCCAGGAGGAAGGGGGCCGCGTCGTTCATGGCGTTGAAGGTCCCCACATACTCCTTCCGCCAGCAGAGGGAGCAGAGGGCGCAGTCCCGGCAGACCTTCTCCGCCGCCCGGTCAAAGAGGATGGCGGGATTCTCCTCCAGGTCCCGGACCGGGGTGCGGCCCAGGCTCTCATAGAGGTCCCGGAAGGCCTCCGCCGCGGAGCGGAGCCGCTGGCGCATCCCCTCCGTCAGGGCGGAGGCGAAGAGCTTCCCCGGCAGGGCCAGGAAGAGGAGCCCCCCCAGGGCCGCCTCCGCCAGCAGGGCCTGTCCCTCCGCCCCGGGGGTCAGAAGCAGCAGGATGGCCCCGGAGAGCCCCGCCGCCAGGGCCGGGGCCAGGCGGCGTCTGCGGCCCTTGGCCGCCTCCCCGGCGAGAAGGCCCGCCAGGGCGCAGGCCGCGGCGTGCCGCAGTCCCGCCCCGGCGCAGCAGTCCAGGAGGAAGCCCCCCAGAAGCCCGGTCTCGAGAGCCTTGGCCGTCCCCTGCCGCCAGGCTGTCAGGACCGCCAGGGTCATGACCCCGACACCGCCCAGGCTCAGTCCCGCGGGCTCCGCCGCCCCCAGGGCCGCCAGGAGCGTGAGGCCCAGGAAGCGGAGCCCTTCCTCCTCCGGCTGCCTGCCCCGGAGCAGGGGCACATAGCCCCAGGCGGAGAGGGCGCAGAGCGCCGCCGTCAGAAGGCAAAGGGGCAGGCCCGCCGCCGGGTCCGCCGACTGCAGGACCCAGATGCCCTTCACCGCCAGGTACATCCCGCCGGAGCAGGCCGGGGCGAAGCCCCGCTTCTCCGAGAGCTTCGTCCCCTGCAGGGCCGTCATGGCGGCGGCGATGAGGATGGCGGAGCCCAGCTGGATGAGGCCGGAGGCGAAATCCAGGAAGAGGGCCAGGCCCATGCCGCAGCCCAGCAGCGCCGCGATGCCCCCCGCTCCCGGTCCTGCCGCCGCCACGCAGCCCAGGGCGAAGGGGGCCTCCCCGCCGCCGATCCGGGCCGCGCACAGCGCCGCCGCCAGGAAGAAGCGCACCCCCATCAGCGGCAGCTCCCGCCGCCGGGCCTCCGTCCACTGCGATCCCTTTCCCAAGGCTCGTCCCTCCTCTGCCGCCCACGGCGGCGATCTTCTTGCCGCCCATGGTAGCAGACCGGGAAGGGAGAATCCCGTCGGGAAATGAGGGAATGAAAAATTTTCCATAGCAGAAGTCCGCCCCCAACGCAAAAAGGGCCGGACCGCCCAGGGCGGTCCGGCCTTCTCCGGCAGGGATCAGTCCACGAACTTCACGAAGTCCGCCTTCCGGGGCTTGGGGGCGGGGATCTCCCCCGCGGCGTAGCCCAGGATGCAGTTGCCCACGCCCATGAGGCGCTCCGGCAGGCCCCAGCGGCGCAGCAGGGCCTTGCCCTGGGGCTCCGCGAAGACCTCCTCCGCCCGGTTGATCCAGCAGGAGGCGACGCCCAGGCTCCAGGCGGCGTTCATCAGGTTGCCCATGGTGAGGGAGCCGTCCCGCTGGGCGTTGGCGGCGTTGGTGGCCTCCGGGTCCGCCAGGACCACCACCACGCAGGGCGCGCCGAAGAAGGGATCGCTGCTGGTGCCCATGACGGCGGCGTTCAGGGCGGAGAGCTCCGCGATGTCCTCCCGCTTCGTCAGCACCACCATGGTGACGCTCTGCTGGCCCTTGGCGCTGGGGGCGTACTTTCCGGCCTCCAGGATGGCGTCCAGCTTCTCCCGCTCCACCGGGCGGGCCTCGTAGCGCCGCACACTGCGGCGCTCTTTCAGGATCTTCAGGGTCTCATTCATGGAAAACTGTCTCCTTTCCCGCGGCGCAGGGCCGCGCGGTCATTTCCCCTCTATTTTACTCCGGAGGGGGGATGGCTTGTCAAGAGGCGGATGCGGGAAGCCGCCGGCGGGGGGGCAGGCTGTCCTCCCCCGGGGGACAACGGGCGGGGATTTTGCAAATTGCCCAAAATCAGGAAGGCATTTTTGTAAAGACATACAGAAATGAGAAAAGCGTCAGATTTCTTTTGCAATTTTTGCACAACTGCGTTACGATAGATACGGAAGCGCTGGAAACGTTTCCATTCACCATGAAACCCGTGTCTCTTGCAAAGACCCAAAATTTATGAGGAGGAACAAAAGATGAAGAAAACGCTTGCTCTCGTGCTGGCGGCCTGCCTGTGCCTGGCTCTGCTGGCTGGCTGCGGCAACAACACCCCCGCGGCATCCGGCTCCGCTTCCGGCACGGAAGCCACCGGCTCTGTCTACTACCTGAACTTCAAGCCCGAGTCTGACCAGGCCTGGCAGGATCTGGCCAAGCAGTACACCGAGGAGACCGGCGTCCCCGTGAAGGTCGTCACCGCCGCCTCCGGCCAGTACAACGACACCCTCACCGTTGAGATGGATAAGCCCGACGGCGCCCCCACCATGTTCCAGTGCGGCAACGCCGGCGCCATCAAGACCTGGGGCGAGTTCTGCTATGACCTCACCGACACCGACTTCGCCAAGGAGCTCACCACCAACGACTTCAACCTCTACGGCGAAAACGGCGAGCTGCTGGCCGTCGGTTACTGCTACGAGGCCTTCGGCATCATCGTGAACAAGGCTCTGCTGACCCAGGCCGGTCACTCCCTGGACGAGATCACCGACTTCGCCTCCCTGAAGGCCGTGGCCGATGACATCCACGCCCGCGCCGGTGAGCTGGGCTTCGACGCCTTCACCTCCGCCGGTCTGGACGGCTCCTCCTCCTGGCGTTTCTCCGGCCACCTGGCCAACATGCCCCTCTTCTACGAGTTCCGCGATGACAACATCACCGCTCAGCCCGCCGAGATCAAGGGCACCTATCTCGAGAACTACAAGAACATCTGGGATCTCTACACCACCGACTCCGCCACCACCGGCGCCGCCCTGCTGACCGCCACCGGCGATGAGTCCGAGGCCGAGTTCGGCACCGGAAAGGCTGTCTTCTATCAGAACGGCACCTGGGAGTACTCCAACCTGGTCACCGACGAGAGCAAGGGCTTCAACATGAACCCCGATGATCTCGCCATGATCCCCATCTACTGCGGCGTTGCCGGCGAGGAGAAGGCCGGTCTCTGCTGCGGCACCGAGAACTGCTGGTCCGTCAACAAGAACGCCAAGCCCGAGGACATCCAGGCCACCCTGGACTTCATGAAGTGGGTCGTCACCTCTGACGCCGGCACCACTCTCATGGCCGAGCAGTTTGGTCCCTGCCCCTTCAAGAGCGCCAAGACCCCCGAGAACATCTTCTTCGCCGATGCCAACAACTACATCGCCGAGGGCAACTATGTTGTGACCTGGGCCTTCAACTACACTCCCGCCGTGGATGACTGGCGTGCGGGCGTGGTGGACGCTCTGAGCCAGTACACCGCCGGCGGCGCTGACTGGTCCGGCGTCGAGACTGCCTTCGTCCAGGGCTGGGCGCAGCAGTATGCCGCTGAGAACGCGGGCTAAGACCTGACGGCTTTCTGGATCGCGAATAGAATCTCTGTCACCGGGGCGGGCGATATCGCCCGCCCCGGTGACTATCTACCGGTGACCCATTGATACCGGGATCCAATCCCTCAGTCGCCCTTCGGGCGCCAGCTCCCTTTGCACAAGGGAGCCTTGGGAAGCACTCACCGGGCACCGCACAGAATTTGGACGCCCATTCTGCAGCCTTTAGGGGTACCTTGCCAGGGGAAACTGTGCTATACTGGCAGCATACCCGTGAAGACCGCCGCCCCAACGGGGCGAGAGACATTGAAGACAGGAGCGTGGGATCATTATGAAACTTTTCACCCGCAGCGCATCGGACGGGTCCATGAACTCCCGGCTGATCCGCCGCCCCATCCAGCACTGGGCATGGCTCTTCCTGCTGCCCACCTTCGCCGCCTTCTGCGTGGGCTTCGTCTGGCCCTTCCTGCAGGGGCTCTTCCTCTCCTTCTGCAAGTTCAAGATCACCAGCAACTGGACCTGGGTGTGGTTCGACAACTACAAGAAGGCCGTGGCCGACCCCTCGTTCCTCCACGCCTTCTGGTATACGGCCCTCTTCGCCCTGGTCAGCATGCTGGCCATCAACCTTCTGGCCTTTGCCGTGGCCTATGCCCTGACCCGGGGCATCCGGGGCTCCAATATCTTCCGGACGGTCTTCTTCATGCCGAACCTCATCGGCGGCATCGTCCTGGGCTACATCTGGAGCATGATCTTTGACGGCATCCTCAGCCGCTACGGCACCTCCATCCTATTTACATCGCCGGGCTCCAGAGCGTGCCGGAAGACATGCTGGAGGCCGCCCGCATCGACGGCGCCAGCAGCTGGCAGACCCTCTGGCACATCACCATCCCCAACGTGATGCCCTCCATCACCATCTGCACCTTCCTGACCCTGACCAACGGCTTCAAGCTCTTCGACCAGAACCTGGCCCTCACCGCCGGCCGGCCCTTCCTGATGGCGGCGGACGGCAGCACGGTGAAGACCACGGAGATGCTGGCCCTGAACATCTACAGCTCCTTCTACTCCAACGTCACCAACCGGGGCGTGGGCCAGGCCAAGGCCGTGCTCTTCTTCATCCTGGTGGTGGTCATCAGCCTGGTCCAGCTCCGGGCCACCCGCTCCAAGGAGGTGCAGCAGTAATGAGCAAGTCCGCCCACACCCTCTCCGGCCAGAGCCGGGGCAAGCGCGCCCTGAGCATCGTGTTTGCCGTCATCAGCGTGGTCTACCTCATGCCCATCTTCATCGTGCTGATGAACGCCTTCAAGAGCAACAGCGCCGTGAATATGGACACCTTTGCCTTCCCCAACTCCGAGACCTTCATGGGCTGGCAGAACTTCATCAAGGGCATGACTTTCGGCAACTATCCCTTCCCCAAGGCTGTGCTCTTCAGCTTCTTCATCACCCTGGTCTCCGCGGGGCTCATCCTCCTCTGCTGCTCCATGGCGGCGTGGTACATTGCCCGGGTGGGCAGCCCCTTCTGCAAGATCGTCTACTATCTCTGCATCTTCTCCATGGTGGTCCCCTTCCAGATGGTGATGTTCACCCTGGCCCGGACGGCCAACACCGTGAAGATCCCCTACTTTGACTTCCTGGCGGGCAGTATTCAGAAGATCGCCCTCAACACCCCCTGGACCATCCCCATCATCTACCTGGGCTTCGGCGCGGGGCTGGCCATCTTCATGTTCGTGGGCTTCGTGAAGTCCATCCCCATCGAGATCGAGGAGGCCGCCGCCATCGACGGCTGCGGCCCCGTGCGCACCTTCTTCATGGTGGTGATGCCCATGCTGAAGCCCACCCTCATCTCCGTGGGCATCCTGGAGATCATGTGGGTCTGGAATGACTTCCTGCTCCCCTACCTGGTGCTGGACCGCAACGAGTACATGACCATCCCCATCCTCATCCAGTACCTGAAGGGCAGCTACGGCACCGTGGACCTGGGCGCCACCATGGCGCTGATCCTCCTGAGCATCCTGCCCGTCATCATCTTCTACCTCCTCTGCCAGAAGCACATCATCAAGGGCGTGGCCGCCGGCGCCGTGAAGGGGTAAGAGCGATGTCTGTTACCATCCGGGACATTGCCCGGGAATCCGGCTATGCCGTGGGTACCGTCTCCCGGGTCCTGAACCACCACCCCGACGTCAGCGAGACCGCAAGACAGCGGGTCATGGCAGTGGTGGAGGCCCACGGCTTCACCCCCAACTCCAACGCCCGGCACCTGAAGCAGAGCGTCAGCCGCTCCATCGCCATCATCGTCAAGGGCAGCAGCAACCTGCTCTTTGCCGACATGGTGGAGCGGGCCCAGAACCGCATGCAGAACCGGGGCTTTGACACTGCCGTCCACTACCTGGACGAGGACGCCAACGAGGTGGCCTTCGCCGCCACCGTGGCCCGGGAGTATAAGCCCAGAGGCTTCCTCTTCCTGGGCGGCAACCTGGACTGCTTCCGCTCGGATTTTGCCGCCATCAGCGCCCCGGCGGTGCTGCTCACCAACTCCGCCCAGGGGCTGGACTTCCCCAACCTCTCCAGCGTCACCACCGACGATACCGCCGCCGCCCGCCAGGCCATGGACCTGCTGCTGGAGAGCGGCCACCGCCGGGTGGGCATCCTGGGCGCCAACTTTGACTGCGCCCAGATCAGCTACAGCCGCTATCTCGGCTGCCGGGAGAGCTTCGAGGCCCACGGCCTCAGCCTGGATGAATCCTGGACGGAAGCCTGCCGCTACTCCATGGCGGAGGGCTACGCCGCCGCGGGCCGCATCCTGGACCGGACGAAGGGCCTCACCGCCCTCTTCGCCCTCTCGGACGTCATGGCCATCGGGGCCATCCGCTGCCTCCGGGACCGGGGGCTCCGGGTGCCGGAGGACATCTCCGTGGTGGGCTTTGACGGCGTGGCTCTGGGGGAGTACTGCGTCCCCCGGCTCACCACCGTCCGTCAGGACACCCGCTCCATGGTCCACCGGGCGGCAGAGATCCTGCTCAGCCGCCTGACGGAGGAGCTGCCCCCGGTCCACGAGACCGTTCCCTTCACCCTGATCCCCGGCGAGAGCGCCGGGCCCTCCCCAATCTGATCCATGTGAGGTGATCCCTCTGAAACGCAGCGCCGGTATCCTTCTCCCGGTCTTCTCCCTGCCGTCCCCCTGGGGCATCGGCACCCTGGGAGAGGCCACCCGGGACTTCATCCGCTTCCTGGAGGCGGCAGGCCAGTCCTACTGGCAGGTCCTGCCCCTGGGAGAGACCAGCTTCGGCGACTCGCCCTACCAGCCTTTCTCCTCCTACGCCGGGAACCCCTACCTCATCGACCTGGACCTCCTGCAAAAGGACGGTCTCCTGACGGCAGAGGACTACCAGTCCCTCCCCTGGGGGGAGGACCCCCGCCGGGTGGACTACGCCCTCCTCTACCGCCAGCGCCGGGCTGTCCTGCGCAGGGCCGCGGAGCGGCTGCTCTCCGCCCCGCCGGAGGACTATGCCGCCTTCTGCCGGGAGAACGCCTTCTGGCTGGAGGACTACGCCCTCTTCACCGCCCTGAAGGCCCAGCGGAAGGGCACCCCCTGGTGGGACTGGGAGGATGCCATCCGGCTCCGCCGTCCCGCCGCACTGGACGCCGCCCGGGCAGAGCTTTCTTCGGAGCTGGCTATCCACCGGGCCACCCAGTACCTCTTCTTCCGCCAGTGGAACGCCCTGCGCACCTTTGCCCACGCCCACGGGATCTCCCTCATCGGGGACCTGCCCATCTATACCGCCTCGGACTCCGCCGACGTCTGGAGCGCGCCGGAGGAATTCCAGCTGGACAGGAACGGCCATCCCACCGAGGTCGCCGGCTGCCCGCCGGACGGCTTCTCCCCGGATGGGCAGCTCTGGGGCAACTACCTCTTTGCCTGGGACCGCATGGCGGAGGACGGCTACGCCTGGTGGCGCCGCCGGGTCCTCTTCCAGCTGCGGCTCTATGATATCCTGCGCATCGACCACTTCCGGGGCTTTGACGCCTACTACGCCATCCCCGCCGGGGACGACACCGCCAGGAACGGCCGCTGGCGGCCGGGTCCCGGCCTCGCCCTCTTCCAGGCGCTGACGGCGGCCTACGGCGGCGAGATGCCCATCATCGCGGAGGACCTGGGCTTCCTCTCGGACTCCGTGCGCACCCTGGTCCGGGAGACCGGCTACCCCGGCATGAAGGTCCTGGAGCTGGCCTTTGACAGCCGGGACAGCGGCGCCTCCGACTACCTGCCCCACCGCATCGGGGAGCACTGCGTGGTCTACACCGGCACCCACGACAACGACACCATCCTGGGCTGGGCCGCCACCGCCCCGGCCGCCGACGTGGCCTTCGCCCGGGACTACCTGAAGCTGGGTGACCGCCAGGACTGGAACTGGGCCATGATGGACGCCGCCTGGCAGAGCCCGGCAGAGCTGGCCGTGATGCAGGTCCAGGACCTGCTGGGTCTCGGCCACGAGGCCCGGATGAACACCCCCTCTACCCTGGGGGAAAACTGGCTCTGGCGCCTCCTCCCCGGCGAGCTGACGGAGGACCTGGCCCAGACCGTCCGGGCGCGCATGGCGCGCTTCGGCCGCCTGTGAAGGAAACCGAAACCAGCGATATCCTGACCGTTTCCGTCAGGATATCGCCGGTTTTTCTGTCTTGCGGACCGTTACCCCATCCGCTCCGTCAGCTCTGCCACGTCCCGCAGGACCCAGCGGGGCTTCGTCTCGCTGGTTTTCAGGTCCGCCTCCCTGCTCTCGCCGGAGAGGACCAGGACGCTGTCGATGCCGGCGTTGACGGCGCAGGCGATGTCGGTGTAGAGCCGGTCCCCCACCAGGACCGTCTCCTCCGGGGCGAAGCCTGCGCTCTCCATGGCCAGGAGCGCCATCTCCGGCTGGGGCTTGCCGATGACCCTGGGCCGCCGCCCGGTGGCCCGATAGAGCATCTCGCAGACGCTGCCGCAGTCCGGCACGCAGCCATACCAGGTGGGGCAGACCCAGTCGGGATTGGTGGCCAGGAACTCCGCTCCCCGGTTCAGGAGGATGCAGGCGTCCTCCAGCTTCTGAAAAGTCAGTTCCGTGTCAAAGCCGCAGATGAGGACCTCCGCCTCCTCCCGGTCGGAGGTCACGGAAAAACCCGCGCTCCGCAGCTGGCGGCGGAAGGACTCCGTCCCGGCCACGTACAGGGGCTTCCCCTGATAGTCCCCCTTCCGCAGGAAGAGGATCAGGGCATCCACCGAGGTCAGAAAGTCCTCCGGCACGCTCTCGATCCCCAGGCGGCGGAGCTTTTCCACGTAGCTGTCCGCCCCCCGGGAGGAGTTGTTGGTAAGGAAGAGGTAGCGTCCGCCCTTCTCCCGGATGCGCCGGAGGAAGGGGACGGTGCCGGGGAAGAGGTCGTCGTCCAGGTACAGTGTGCCGTCCATATCCAGCAGGAAGAGCCGCTTGTCGGTGAGTTCCGCCATCAGGATCGCCTCCATTTCAGAAAAGTCAGCTGCCGGAGCGGCCCAGCCGCCCCGGCAGCGCTGTCTCTCAGCCGTAGCTGCGGGTGAAGTTCACGTGGGCGGAGCGGGCGGTGCCGAAGAGCTCCGGTCCCGAGAGGACCCGGACCTTCAGGCTGTCCCAGTCCGGGGACAGGGCCAGCACGCCCTGCTGCACGCCGTCGGCCTCGTCATAGAGCTGGTAGGAAACCGCGATGCCCTCGCCGGTGACGCCCAGGCAGGTGTAGCTGCCGAAGCGGTTCACGGCGTCCCGGGGCGCCTGGGGATCGCTGACCTGGAGCTGCAGCGTCCCATCGCTGCCGAAGACCAGGTTATAAAGGCTCTCATAGCTGCCGCCGCCCGGATTCTCGTGGCTCACGGCCTCGGAGCTCCAGTTCCCGTCCCAGAGGCCGCTGAGGCTCTGCCGCTCCGCGGCGCAGATGGCGTCGGAGAGGTCGATCCTCCCGCTCTCCGTGTTGGCGTAGAGGGTGGGGACACCGGTCTCCCCCTCCGCGCTGCCGGTCTCAAAGCCCTTCACGCCGGAAACGCCCGGCAGGGGGCCGCTTGCGCAGAGGGTCCCGCCCAGGAGCCCCTCCACCACGTTGACGCACTCCACCGTGCCCTCCTCCGTCCGAAGGAGGAGGTAGGGGTGGAAGTCCAGCCCCAGGCTGCCGCAGAAGAGGGCCGTGTAGCGGCCGTAAAGCCCCTCCACAGGGCAGGGCGTGCCGTAGCGGATGTCGGCGTTCGCGAAGAAGGCCCGGGCCTCCGGCGTGTCCTGCACGGTGACGCTGAGCTCCCCCGCCGCCAGATCCGCCGTGACGAAGCCGAATGCGGCGCTGAGAGGCTGGGCCGGGGTGGCGGGGTCCAGGTCCAGGTCCAGGGGCCGCTCGTACCACTCCGCCCCCGCCGGGGACGCCACAGGCACGATGGCCGTGAGCCGGCCGTCCTGGGCGAGATACAGGGGCAGATCCTCCGTCAGGTTGTCCCGGGAGAGGGTCTTGGCCCGGAGCTCCGCCATGGCGGCGATGTCCGCCGCCGTGGACTGGTAGTTCCCGTCAAAGAACCGGGCGGCGGAGCGGCGCAGGGCCTCCAGATAGTCCTCCGGCTGGATGTCCAGCCGCTCCAGGAGGGCCCCGTTGCCCACCCGCTCCTGGGCCTGGAAGTCATAGTTCCAGGCGGCGTAGACCGTGTAGTCCGCATCCATCTCCGCCTGGACCAGGAGGCTCAGGAGGCTCCCCTGCCAGTGGCTGGTCCAGGAGACGCTGAGGACCGTCAGGGAATCCCCGCTCTCCATGCAGGCGATGGCATCCTCCGCCGCGCCGCCGAAGATGTCCCAGATCTCGTCGTTGACGGCCTGTGCCTCGGCGCTCTCGTCCCGCAGCTCCGGCACGTGGAGGCTGTAGCGGTAATCATTGCCCAGGGAGTCGGTATACTCCCCCTCCTGGGTCAGGACCTCCCCCAGGAGGCTGTCGTCATAGTGTCCTCCGGCGCTGCCGGAGTGGTTTCCCGGCTGACCGCAGGCGCAGAGGCCCAGGGTCAGCGCCAGGGCGCCAAGACCCGCCGCCAGGCGGCGAAACTGTGTTCTCATCCGTCTCATCCTTTCTGCAGGCTTTCCGCAATGACCCCCAGGGCCGCCTCCAGTCCCGCCGTGATGGCGGGCAGCGGCAGGGAGGGACAACTGGGCTTATCCAGCACCTGCTCGCAGCAGCAGGGCACGTGAAGGAAGCCCCCGGGGATGCCCCGCTCCTTGGCCAGCCCCGCCAGGTGATAGAGGAGACAGTTGCAGAGGTAGCCCCCGGCGCTAAGACTCAGCTGGGCCGGGACCCCCGCCCCACGGATGGCGGAGACCATCTCCTTCACCGGGAGGGTCGAAAAATGAGCGTCCGCCCCGTCGGGATCGATGGGTTCCCCCTGGCAGAGGACCCCGGCGTTGTCGGGGAGGGAGGCATCCTTCCAGTTGATGCCCACCAGTTCCGGCGTCAGGGCGGCGCGGCCCGCCGCCTGTCCCACAGAGAGGACGGCGTCCGGGGCCAGCTCCCCGATCAGCGCCTTCAGCCGGGCGGGACCGGCTTCATACTCCACCGGCAGCTGCCGCTTCAGGATCTCCGCCCCGCCGATGACCTCCGGCAGGCGGGACACCGCCTCCCAGGCGGCGTTGACGGCATCCGGCCCGAAGGGCTCGAAGCCGGTGACCAGGATCTTCATGGGCATCCCTCACTTTCATTCGCAAGGTATTGTACCACATCCCGGCCCTTTTCGCAATGGGGTCAATCCTCCAGAAAATCCCGGTACTCCTCGTCGGTGGAGAAGAGGATGTACTTCCCCATCCATGCAACATAGCCCATGTAACCCGCCGCCGTGCTGTAACCCTTCATTTGCCGCTCCTTCTGCCCCGTGGGGGCTTCGTTTTTTCTTCATGCTCCCATGATAGCGGAAGAATGGTCCCGAAATACGAACAGTTCCAGCAAACCCCCGCTCTTGCAGCGGGGGAGCCGCCATGGTAGAATAAGAAAAAACGCCCCCTCCGGGGGCGGAGGGAGGCGCGGCATGATCAAGACCATCCTCTGGGACGTGGACGGCACCCTGCTGGACTTCGGGGCGGCGGAGCGGGCCGCCATACTGTCCCTCTACCGGGACTTCGGCCTGGGCACCTGCACGGAGGACGCCCTCCGCCGCTACTCCCAATTGAACAAGACCTACTGGGAGCGCCTGGAGCGCCGGGAGATCACGAAGCCGGAGCTCCTGGTCCGCCGCTTCCAGGACTTCTTCGGGGCGGAGGGCCTTTCCGTGGACGCCGCAGCCTTCAACGCCGCCTACCAGACCCGGCTGGGGGAGACCGCCATCCCCCGGGACGACAGCGTGGCACTGGTAACATCCCTCCGGGGCCGGGTCCTGCAGTACGTGGTCTCCAACGGCACCGTCCAGGCCCAGACGGCGAAGCTCCGCCGCTCCGGCCTGGACCGGCTCATGGACGGCATCTTCCTCTCGGAGCGGATCGGCGCCGAGAAGCCGGACATCGCTTTCTTCGATGCCGTCTTCGCCGCCATCGGCCCGGTGGAGAAGGAGGAAGTCCTCATCGTGGGGGACTCCCTCACCAGCGACATCCAGGGCGGAAGAAACGCCGGCATCCAGACCTGCTGGTACGCCCCCGCCGGCGGGGAGAGCCCCCTCCCCCACCACACCATCCGGGACCTCCACCAGGTCCTGGCCCTGCTGTGAAGGGAGACCGCCCATGATTTTATATTTTTCCGCCACCGGGAACAGCCAATACGTGGCCGACCGGCTGGCGTCGGCCCTGGGGCAGGATGCGGTATCCCTGGTGGACTGCCTCCGGCGCGGCGAGACCTCCTTTACGGATGATACCATCTGCGTCGTGTCTCCCACCTATTTCTGGGGCCTCCCCAGCATCGTCAAGGAGTTCCTCGCGCAGGCCGATCTCCATGCCGGCTACCTCTGCTTCCTTGCCACCTACGGCACAACGCCGGGCGCCTCCGGCCGCATGGCGGGCAGGGCGATCCGGGGCAGGGCCATCGACGCCTTCTACGCTGTCCGGATGCCGGACACCTGGACTCCCATCTTCGATCTCTCCACCCCCGAGAAGGTAGCGGCGTTCACCAAAACCACGGAGGCGGACATTGACGCGACCATCCGCGGGATCCGTGCGCGCCATACCAACCGCCGGATGTCCCCCCGTGCCCCCGCGTTTCTCGCGGAGTGGTTCGCGCAGCCCCTCTACAACGGAACGATCCGGAAGACGTCCCACCTCCGCCTGGAGGAGGGCTGCATCGGCTGCGGCCGATGTGCGGCGAACTGCCCCGTGCAGGCCATCGAGATGCAGGAGCGGCGGCCGGTCTGGGTCAAGGAGAAGTGCGCCATGTGCCTGGGCTGCCTGCACCGCTGTCCGAAGTTCGCCATTCAGTACGGCGGAAACACCCGGAGGCACGGACAGTACACCCATCCCAAGACCAGCGGATAGCGAAAAAGGAGGGAGAGGCGCTGCCTCTCCCTCCCGCCATATCCCAGCAGAAAAGGGAGCGGCTCACGCCGCTCCCTTGGTTTTTTACTCCTCTTCCCCGGTCTCGATGAGGCCGTAGCCGCCGTTCTTCCGGCGGTAGACGATGCTGAGAGCCCCGTCCTCGGCGCCCCGGAAGACGAAGAAGTCGTGGTCCAGCAGGTTCATCTGCAGGATGGCCTCCTCGGCGCTCATGGGCTTCACGGAGAAGCGCTTGGTGCGCACGATGTCGAACTCCTTCTCCTCCGCCACGCTGAAATCGTCCATCTCGGCGGGGGCGGGGAAAGCCTCGGAGCGCATGCGCTTGGAAAGGCGGGTCTTGTTCTTCAGGATCTGCCGCTCGATGTAGCTGATGGCCGCATCCACGGCGGAGCGCATATCGCCGTCCGTCTCCTGGGTCTGGGCACGGAAGATGGTGTTCCCTCCGCGGATGGTGAGCTCCACCGTGCAAAGGTGGTTCTTCTCCACGGAGAACGTGACAAATGCGGCAGGTTCCTCCTGGAAGTAGCGATCCAGCTTGGAGACCTTCTTCTCGGTATACTCCTTGATGGAATCGTTCAGGGAGACTTTCTTGCAGGCAAATGTACACTTCATAGGTATCGCTCCTTTCGTTTGGCGGAGGGGAGGCCCCGGTCCCGGGGAAAGGGGTCACCCCGCCTCCTTGGCTAGATTGTACTATAGTACCGGAGAAATAGCAAGTGTTTTGTTGCCAATTTAACAATGGCGTAACAATTTGTCGCCCTGCTGGAGGCAGCGTCCCCATCTGTCCGCCGTGGGCGGTCCCCCGGCGCGGCGGACGTCCGGATAAAAAAGGGCCGCCGGCGGACAGCGCCGCAGGCGGCTCAAGCGGGTGGGATATTGGAAAGCTTCCAAGGATAGGGTAGCACAAGCCCGTCCCCATTGCAATGGGAGCTTTCGTCGGAAAAGCACTAGTTTTGTCCCCCGGCGGCTGCCGCGAGGGGATCACCCCTCTTCCTGGAACTGCTCTGCCAGCACCTGCTTTGCGAACTCGTCCCCCTGGGCGGCGGCTTTCCCGAACCAGAACTTCGCCTTCTCCCGGTCCCGCTCCGTGCCCTGACCGTTGAAGTAGAAGGTGCCGCAGTTGCACTGGGCGTCGGGATGCCCCTGCTCCGCCGCCTTCTCAAACCAGCGGAGGGCGCGTGAGAGGTCCTTGGCGGTGCCCTGCCCCTCGCTGTACATCAGGCCGCAGTTGAACTGGGCGGCGCGGTTCCCCTGCTCCGCCGCCCGCTCAAACCAGAGGAGGGCCTGGGGCAGGTCCGGCTCCGTGCCGATGCCGTTGTAGCAGAACATGCCGCAGTTGCACTGGGCGTCGGGATGCCCCTGCTCCGCCGCCTGCTCCAGCCAGTAGAAGGCGGCCGCGCTGTCTGCCTCCGTCTCCTGGCCCTGATAGAACATGGCGCCGCAGCGGTACTGGGCCTCGGCATCGCCGGCTTCCGCGGCGGCCAGCAGCCCTTTGAGATTCTCGCCGCAGGTCTTGGGGGGCTGGGGACGCACCCGGCCCGTCCCGGGCTGCCAATGGGCCTCCTTCCCCTCCCACCAGGCAGGGAAGGCCGGGTCCTCGGGAGCCAGAGTCGCCCCCAGCGCCGCCGGGAAGACGACGGCATGGTCCTCCTGCCGCAGGGTGATGGCCCCGGCCCGGAGCCCCAGGCTCAGAAGGTCCATCACCGCCTGGGGGGCGGCGGTCCAGGCGACGCCGTCATAGCGGCGGCAGAAGCTCTCATCCACCGGATGGGCCCCGCACTTTTCGTGGACCAGGGCCAGCTGGCCCAGAAGATAGCGGACCTCCCGCCGGGCGTCCACGGCGGCCCGGGCATCCCACTGCCCCTGGGGACAGCAGCGGGAGAGCAGGGCGGAAACGGTCTCCTCCGTCAAAGGACGGGGCGCAAAGGTATCGTTCATAGGAAAGCCTCCTTCTGATGGATGTTCATTTTCCCAGCGGTTACATTACATACCGAACACAAGATCATCGCCGTCCATTTCGGCAAGTTTTTCAAAGCCCAGTGACAAATATAATGTTTGCGCCTTCACATTGCGCGCTTCTGTTGACAGTTTGATCATCTTTTCGGGATCAGCGGCTTTACGACCAACCGGATTGGAGAGGTGGCACCGGGCAGTCCGGCGGAAACGGCCG
>SFLD01000056.1 GCA_004553545.1 Clostridiales bacterium
TCCACCAGGAGCTGCCGGAAGAAGCGGAAGGCGGCGGCGGGCTCCGTGGTGGTGCCGGACTTGGAGATGACGTTGACGGAGAAGTCCACGTCCCGGACCAGGTCCAAAATCTCCTCCAGCGCCTCGGAGGAGAGGCCGTTGCCGGCGAAGTAGACGTTGGGGGTGTCCTTTTTCTTCAGGTTATAGTTGGGGGAGCGCAGGCACTCGATGACGCCCCGGGCCCCTAAGTACGAGCCGCCGATGCCGATGACCACCAGGGCCTGGGAGTTTTTCTGGATGCGGCGGGCGGCAGCCTGGATCCGGGCCAGCTCCTCCCGGTCATAGCTCCGGGGCAGGTCCACCCAGCCGGTGAACTCTCCGCCGGCGCCGCTGCCCTTCTGCAGCTTCTCCTGGCCCTGGCGCAGCCGGGGGGCCATGGCCTCCTCATAGGGCATGGGGAGGAAGGTCTTACTCTGGAACAGCTTCATTTGCAGCATGGGGATCGTTCCTTTCTTCCGCCGCCAAGGCGGCGATTCTCGGCCCCGCAAAGGCGAAGCCTTAGCGAAAAAAGCAATCGTTTTCGGCCCGCTGCCGCGCACCACCTGTGGTGCTTCCGTAGGGCGGGGTGACCGCACCCCGCCGCCAGCCTCCTGGTCCCCCTGTAGGTGGCAGGCTCCGTCCCGCCCCGCTGGGAAAGGCGTCGTTTCCCGTCAATCTCCGTTGGTTCCGGAATACCTTCCGCCCCGCGTAGGGGCGGACCTATGTGTCCGCCCGTTGGCAGGTCTCTCGAGGAATCGTGTCCGGGCCGACACATAGGTCGGCCCCTACGGATCCTATTGCAACCTTCATCCCCCCGGGCAGCGGGCGGGGGCAGAGCCCCGCCCCTCCCTTTGGGAAAGGGAGCCTTCGGTCCGGCCCCCGCGTCGGGCTCACCCGGCGAAGAGGGCGGCTTGCAAAAGCCGGAGGGTCAGGGCCTTCCAGGAGATGCGCTCCACGGTCTCCGCCGCCAGGATGGGGACCTCCGCCACGGTCTCCCACTGGCGCTTGACGGTCAGCGTCCCCAGGCGGTCGCCCTGGCGGACCGGGGCCTCCAGGCGCTCCGGCAGGTCCAGGGACTGCTCCAGGTCCGTTGCCTGGGACGGGGCTGGACCGTCTGCCGCTCCCCCAGGGTCACGGGGATGGGCGGGAGGGCGTGGGCGGGGCTCAGGGGGCAGAGGGTATAGGTGGCGAAGCCGTGGTTCAGCAGGGTCTTGGCGTCCTCAAAGCGCTGGGCGGAAGTGGTCCCCTTCAGGATGACGGCGATGAGCTCCATGCCGTCCTTCTCCGCCGTGGCGCTGAGGCAGTAGCCCGCCGTGGAGGTGGACCCTGTCTTCAGCCCCGTGCAGCCGGGATAGAAGCGCACCAGCTTGTTGGTGTTCACGAGGGACGACTGCCCGTCCCGGAGGGTGTCCATCCAGAGGGTGGTGTACTGCCGGATGTCCGGGTGGTGCAGCACCAGCTCCCGGCTCATGAGGGCGATGTCGTAGGCGGAGGTGACGTGCCCCTCCGCCGGGAGGCCGCAGGCGTTGACGAAGTGGGTGTCCTCCATGCCCAGCTCCTGAGCCCTCGCGTTCATCCGCTCCACGAAGGCCTCCTCGCTGCCGGAGAGATGCTCCGCCAGGGCCACGGCGCAGTCGTTGGCGGACACCACGCACACGGCCTTCACCATGTCGGCGACGGAAAGGGCCTCGCCCTCCTTCAGCCAGATCTGGCTCCCGCCCATGGAGGCAGCGTGGGCGGAGCCCGTCACCAGGTCGTCCCACCGGAGCTGGCCGGAGTCGATGGCCTCCATCACGAGGAGCAGCGTCATGACCTTGGTGACGCTGGCGGGTTCCCGGGGCGTATGGGCGTCCTTTTCAAAGAGGACGGTACCGGTGTCCCGCTCCATCAGCACGGCGGAGGGGGCCTCCACCTCCAGGGCCTGGGCGGGCAGGGTCAGGAGCAGCAGGGCGCAGAGCAGGGTCAGCAGTCGTTTCACGGAGGTTCCCCCTTTTCCGGATCTGCCGCCGAAGCGGCTGGGGTAACCTATGAAATTTTTTCCCCCGCCATGCCCCCGCCGCCATTTTTCGCTCTTGCAATGTGCGGAAAGTTCTGATATAATACCACTACGTTCCCAGGTGGGGACACCTGCGGATATAGTTCATCGGTAGAACGGCAGCTTCCCAAGCTGCATAGGTGGGTTCGACTCCCATTATCCGCTCCAAGAAAGCACCTGCCTTGCGGCAGGTGCTTTTTCTTTGCGGGCGCTTTCGTCAGGGTCCCTCTTCGGGGGCGGTCTCCCGGTCGGGGGAGAGCAGGGAAAGGATCCGCGAGAGCCCCAGGAAGGCCATCCCGCTGAGGAAGGCGCCGGCCCACCAGGGGAACGCATACCGGAAAACGAAGTGCCAGCCCACGGTGTCGGGCGCCGGGGCATAGGCCTCGCTGCCCGCGGACACGCCCAGCACGAAGCCCAGGACGAAGACCGCCGCGGCGATCTTCTGAAAGAGACCGGCGCTGACGATCCCGGCGGGGCGGAAGCCCGTCTGCTTCTCCGGGGGATACAGCAGCTGGTCCGGGGTGGCGTGGAGGGCGTCGCAGAGCCGCAGCAGCATATCAAGGTCCGGATAGGACCTCCCCCGCTCCCAGCCGGAGACGGTCTGGCGGGATACCTGCAGCTCCTCCGCCAGGGAATCCTGCGACCGCTCCGCTCTCTTTCGCAGGCGCTTCAGGTTGGCGCTGAAATCGGACATGGTGATCGCTCCTTTCTATGGGACCCAGTATGGCACGATCCCGCCGCGCGGGCAAGCAGGCATCCGCTGCATCGGGGCAGAGAACTCCGGCATCCGGCGGTTTCGGGCCTGTGATGCCAAAAGCACCCGCCTTGCGGCAGGTGCTTTTTTCTCTTACGCGGCGCGCCTGCGGCTGGCGCGCATGGCGGCGAGAGCGAAGAGAAGGCCCACGCAGCCGCTGAGGATGCCGAAGCTCAGCATGGCGGAGGGGCCGCCCCACTTCACGGCGTAGCCGGAGATGAGGTTGCCCGCCACGCTGCCCATGCCGGCAGTGAGGACGGACTTCATGCTCTGGCCCTGGACCCGGTCCTCCGGGGCCACGTTCTCGTTGGCGAAGTAGGCAACAGCGGGGGTGAAGAGGCCGTAGCCCAGCATCTGGATGGGCTGGACCAGGAGCAGCATGGTGAGGCTGCCGGAGAGCAGGAAGAGGATGGGTTTCACGATCATGAATCCGACGCCGATGAGCAGCACCTTCTGGCTGCCGATCTTCCGGTAGAGCCATTCAAAGAGGAAGGCCGCCGGCAGCTCCGAGGCCGCCTTCAGGAAGAGGGCCAGGCCCAGGTCGCTGCTGTCGCCCCCCAGACCCTCGATCATGTTGATGAGGAAGTTGTCCACCGGCATGACGGCCATCATGCCGAAGAAGCCCCCCAGCAGCATCAGGGTGAAGGGGAGATTCCCCCGGAGGATGGTCAGGGTGGAGTGGGAGGGCCTGCGCGCCTCCGTCTCCCGGGCCTGCCGGGGGAAGGCGGGGAAGCTCAGGGTAAAGACCGCCAGGATCACCAGCATCACGGCGTGGGTCATCAGGGCGGTCTGCATCCCGAACCGGGCCGTCTGCCGCCCCACGAGGATGCAGATGATGGCGTAGGCCAGGGACCCCAGGCCCCGGCCCCGGCTGTAGGGCAGGTCGGCCCCGGCGTTGATGTACTGCATGGCCATGGCGTCGATGAGGGTGAAGCTGTTGACCTCCGCCATGCCCATAAGGGCGAAGAAGAGAGCCGTCAGCAGAAAGCCCGGCCGGGTGAAGAGGAAGACGGTGTTGAGGCCCAGGGCCGTCAGGATGCAGCAGAGGAAGATGCGCTTCAAGGGGATCTCCGGGTGGCGGTCCGCCCAGGCCCCCAGCTGGGGCTGGAAGAGGATGCCCGCCAGGTTGCAGATCGCCACGAAGACGCCCACATCCGCGCTGGTGAAGCCCCGGTCCAGGACGATGACGCTCTGAAAGCCCGTGAAGCAGCCGATGCCGCCCCAGAAGCCGATCTGTAAAAGGTAGTAGTGAAGGGTCAGCTTGCCCTTGGGGGGCAGGGTAGTGGTATCCATGGGGGATCGCTCCTTTCTGGGGGCCGGAGGCCCCGGAGAACGCGCCGCGGCGGCGCGGGAAATGCTCACTCCGTCCGGGGGACGAGATGCCCCAGCAGGGGCTCAAAGTCCACGCCCTCCCGCAGGGGGATGCCCTCCGCCGCCGTGCGGACGGCGCAGAGGCGGATGAAGTCGATGGCCTGGGCGGCGGCGTCCAGCAGCCCGTCTCCCCGGACCAATGCCCCGGTGAGGACACTGGCGAAGACATCCCCGGTGCCGAGAAACTCCCGGTCCACCCGCTCCGTCTGGACGGGGCGGCAGGTGTTCTTTCCGGCGTCGTAGCACATGGCGCCGGTCTTCCCCTCCGAGAGGGAGACGCCGGTGAGGGTCACGGAGCGCCTGCCCGGGCAGCCCAATTTTTCCGTCAGAGCCTTCAGGCCCGCCTCGTCCCGGGGCAGGGACTCATAGGGGACGCCCAGCAGGAGGGCGGCCTCCGTCAGGTTGGGGGTGATGACGTCGGCCTCCGCCGTGAGGTCCGCCATCCGGCGGCACATGGCGGGGGTGTAGGTCTCATAGACCCGGCCGAAGTCCCCCATCACGGGGTCCACCACGGCGAGAGTACCGGGGCGGCGGAAGTCCCGGAGGAACTGCCGGACGAGACCGATCTGCCGCTCGCTGCCGAGAAAGCCGCTGTAGACGGCGTCGAACCGGAGGTCCAGGGCCTTCCAGTGGGCGGCGGCGGCGGTCATCTCCTCTGTCAGGTCCCGGAAGGTATAGCCCTCGAAGCCCCCGGTGTGGGTGGAGAGGACGGCCGTGGGCAGGGGGCAGCACTGGACCCCCATGGCGGAGAGCACAGGGATGGCCACCGTCAGCGAGCAGCGGCCGAAGCCGGAGAGATCGTGGATAGCGGCGACGCGGGGCGTCGGCATGGCGGGAGCCTCCCTTCCGGGCCGCCGGAGCGGCGTTTTTTTCGTGAGAAATGATTATATCAGCTTTTTTCCTATTGTTCAAGGACAAGCGTCATGGTATAATACCCCCAAACGCGCCCGTGGTGAAATTGGCAGACACGATGGATTTAGGTTCCATTCCGCAAGGGTAGGGGTTCAAGTCCCCTCGGGCGTACCAGAACGCCGCCGTGACTCTCGTCATGGCGGCGGTTTTTCTGTCTGGAAGGCGCTCAGGGTCCCCCGCTGCCGGGGGTCGGGTACCGGATGAGGTCGTAGAGCACGCCGTGGTCCCCGAAGCGGCGGGTGCCGGAGAGCTCCATGCCCAGGTGGAGGTAGCGGTCCCGCTTGGAGACGGCGTCGGTCTCCAGGATCACCGGCACCCCCAACCGGTCACCCTCAGCGAAGGCCAGGGACAGGGCCTTGCGCATGAACCCCTTTCCCTGGTAGGGCTCCCGCACGCAGAGGAGGCCCACGGAGAGGTACGGCTTCCCCTCCCGACGCAGCTTCCTCTCCAGTCCCGGGCCGCCCTGGGACATGATCCCGGCGAAGCGGAGGAGCTCTCCCGGCCGCAGGGAACCCAGCAGGCCCCTGGCCAGGGGCAGCATGGCCCTCAGGGGGACCTTCTGTCCGGGAAGCTGGTAGGCGATCCAGCCCTCGCCGTTCTCCCCCACGGAATAGAGCGTCCCGCTCTCCAGCGCCATGCGGACATAGCCGCGGATGAAGGCCGCGGCAGCCTCCCGGCTGGGGAAGGCGTCGATGAGGCCGTGCTCGCCGCCATAGTCATAGTATCCGAAGGCGTGCCCGATGTCCCGGATCACGCTCTCCTCCACGGCTGTCACCCTCATGGCTCCCGGCATCCTTTCCCGTGTTTTCCCACTCCGGCTTTCAGCGCAGGTACTTTCCGGCGTCCTTCTCCAGCGACTGCCACACGGGGTAGCTGGCGCCGTTCTCGTCGAAGAAGCGCTTCAGGTCCCGGTTCAGGGCGCTCATCTCCTCCACCGCGTTCATGGCGTGGTCGGAGGCGCAGATCTTCCCCAGGCTGGTGGCGCACATGAGCCGGAAAAAGCGCAGGCAGGTCTTGCGATAGGCGGCGCCCTCAAAGTCGGTGTCCTCCTTGGGCAGGATGGCGTGGCCGGCATTCCGGATGGCGCGGTAGCCCTCGATATTGGCGTCGATCAGGCGACTCAGGTAGGCCGTGTTGCCCTTGAGCTTTTTCAGGTCGCCATCCGTTTTATAGCAGGCGAAGGCCGCCGGCAGCACGAAGGCCGCGTGGCAGAGGAGGTAGTCCCCCATGTTGGGCTCATAGGCCACCTTATACTTGTTGCCCTGGAAGATCCGGCCGATGAGCGCCTCGTTGGAAGGCGCGCCCGCCAGCTGGCCGATGGTGATCTTCCTGAGGTCGATGGACGCCACGTGATCCCTCTCCCGATGGCCTGCCGCGGACGCGAAGGCGAAGAGCACGTTCTTCCCCGGCAGCGAGGCGGCCAGGGCGTCGGCCCGCACGTCGTTGCCCACGAAGACGAGGTTTTCCGTGGGGTTCATTCGCAGGATCTCCCGGACCGAGTCCAGCTGCGTGTAGCGGGTGACCACAAAGATCACGTCGTAGCGGTCCTCCGGCCGGAGCTCCGTCACCACTGGGATGCGGCTGACGGACATCCTGGGGGAGAACTTGTCCTTGATCCGCAGACCGTTCCGCCGGATCTCCTCCCCCCAGGCCCCCCGGGCCAGCAGTGTGACATCCTTCCCGGCCCGGAACAGATTCCTCGCCAGGTTGCAGCCCAGCACACCCGCGCCGAATACCAGAATTTTCATCTTGAAGCCTCCCATTTCGAAAAAATGAGTCCTTGCCACCCCGCCGCAGTTAGTTCACGCTAACTGCGGCGCTTTCAAAAAGCCGCGTCCGGCGGCAGTTTTTTGCAGGAAGGATTATACCAGCTTTTCCCCCAGGATGCAAGGGCAGCGGGCGCGATCTCCCGGGTCAAACGGAAAAATTGGCAGACACGATAGCCCTCCGTTCCACTCCGCAAGGGCAGAGGGCATCCCCCAGCCGCAGCAAAACGCCGCCGGAGCGCTCCGGCGGCGTCTTCTTAATTTTAATTAAGAAATGGGATCCCCCATCACGCCCTCACCCCAGCAGGGAGGTGATGGCGTCCAGGTCCAGGTCCTGGAGGGCCCAGGTGAGGGCATAGCCCAGGACCCGGCCCAGCTCCCGGACCTGGCGGTCGATGTCCCGGGGGGTGACGGTCATGCCCTGCTGCTTCTCCTTTAATAGGCCCTGCCAGTCCGGGACCCCGGCGCTCTCCAGAAGGTCCGCCGCCAACGTCCAGGCGTCCACCACCGTGGGGACCCCCAGGGCGTAGACTGGGACGCCCAGGCTCTCCTTCGTCAGGGCCGCGCGGTGGTTCCCCACGCCGGAGCCCGGGGCGATGCCGGTATCCGAGAGCTGGACGGTGGTGCAGACCCGGCCCGGTTTCCGGGCCGCCAGGGCGTCCACCGCGATGACGCAGTCCGGCCGCAGCTCCCGGACCAGGGCGGAGACCGCCTCCGCCGACTCCACCCCCGTGTCCCCCAGGACCCCGGCGGCAAAGGCCGAGACCTGCCGGAAGCCGGAGAACTGCCGGGGCAGGGAGGCCATCAGGTGCCGGGTGACGAGAAGATTCCGCAGGGTCTCCGGCCCCACGGCGTCCGCCGTCATGGCGGCGTTGCCGAGGCCCACCACCAGGACCGAGCCCTCCTCCGGCAAAAGGTCCCGCAGGAGCTGGCCCAGGCCCTCCACCGCCCGGGGGAAGAAGCCCTCCTCCCGCTGCCAGTAGGCGGTGAGGTCCAGGGTCAGGTACGTGCCCACGGGCTTGCCCAGGGCCTCCGCGCCCCGTGGGTCCAGGATCTCCACCCGGGTGACGCTCTGGCCCTCCCAGCGCTCCGTCCGGGCCCGGACGCCGGGGAGCTTCGTGGTCTCCGCCGCCCCCTCCCGCCAGAGCTCCTGGGCCTCCAGGGCCAGGTCTGTGCGCTTGCCCATCGGCATCCCCTCCATGGAAGTGCCCCCTTTCCGTGCCTGCCGGCACAAAATCTTGTGGCTTTGCCCTAGCTTTTGCGGCGGGAGGTACAATATGCAAAAATCGGAGAAAAATTTCAAAAAAGGCTTGCTTTTTATAGGAAGTGCTGTTAAAATATCATTCTGCACGGTGGCTTTTCGCCGGCCGTGGATTTTGCCGAAGGAGGTGTTTGGTTTGCCGAATATCAAGTCTGCCAAGAAGCGCGTTCTGATCGCCGAGGCGAGAAACGCCCGCAACAAGGCTGAGAAGTCCGCACTCAAGACCGCCATCAAGAAGTTCGAGGGCGCTGCCGCAGAAGGCAATCGCACCGAGGCCGATGGCGCATACAAGGTTGCGGTCAAGAAGGTCGATCAGGCTGTGGCGAAGGGCATTCTTCACAAGAATACCGCCGCTCACCGCAAGAGCGCCATGACTCTGAAGCTCAACCAGCTGGGCTGAGGCCCGTTTACAGGGAAAGGACATCCGACCGGATGTCCTTTTTTTGTTGAGAGCGCCCGCAGGGGACGGCCCTCTCCCATCCCCATTCACAGGAGGTCACGATGAACATTCTTATCATGGACGGCCAGGGCGGGCGGCTGGGGAGCCTGCTGGTGGAGGCCATCCGCCAGCGCTTCCCCCAGGTCTATCTCTCCGCCGTGGGCACCAACGCCATGGCGGCCGCCGCCATGAAGAAGGCCGGGGCCCATCAGGCGGCCAGCGGCGAGAATCCCACCCTGGTGGCCTGCCGGAAGGCGGACGTCATCATCGGCCCCATCGGCATCGTCATCGCGGACGCCCTCTTCGGCGAGGTGACGCCCCGGATGGCGGCGGCGGTGGGCCAGGCGGAGGCCATCCGCATCCTCATCCCCATGAACCGCTGCGAGAACCTGGTGGCCGGGGTGCCGGACCTGAGTCTCAGCGTACTGGCGGAGGACGTGCTGGCGAAGCTCGCCGGCATCCTGGGGCAAAACTGACCCTTGCCTTTTCCCCGGAACTGTGGTATCCTTTCCTGGCCGCTCAGAAGGGCGGCGGGGGAGCAGAAGCTCCCGTTCCCGGGCGAAGGGAGGCCGTTCCTCCCGCTGACAGTTCTATTTTCATTCTCAAGAGATACCAGAAGGTGTCTGCCATCCCCAGCAGGGGAGGCAGGCACCTTTTTTCGGCGCTGCGCCCCGCCTCGGTACGGAAAGGACCTTCTATGAACCGTTCCCTCACTCTCCGCCGCCTGGCCTACTCGGCCTTGGCCCTGGCCCTCTGCCTGGTGCTGCCCTTCCTGACGGGGCAGATCCCCCAGATCGGCCAGATGCTCCTGCCCATGCACCTGCCGGTGCTCCTCTGCGGCTTCCTCTGCTCCTGGCAGTGGGGCCTGGCGGTGGGCTTCCTGGCCCCGCTGCTGCGCTCGGCCCTCTTCCACATGCCGGTCTTCTATCCCATGGCCCTCTGCATGGCCTTTGAGATGGCGGCCTACGGCGCCCTCTGCGGCTGGCTCTACCGCCGCCTGCCCCGGCGGAAGAGCAGCCTGTACCTGGCCCTCATCGGCGCCATGATCGGCGGCCGCCTGGTCTGGGGCGCGGCGCGCTTCCTCTGCGCGGGGCTGCAGCCCTCCGCCTTCGGCTTCACCGCCTTCTGGGCCGGAGCCGTCACCAGCGCCGTGCCGGGCATCATCCTGCAGCTGGTCCTGGTGCCCATCCTGGTGATGGCCCTGGAAAAGGCCCATCTCAGCGCCCGGGAGTAAGTGCAAAATCCCCCGTTTTCGCTCTTTACAACGGGGAAAATGTATGGTATGCTTGCTTCGCACGCCAATGTGCGTGGTTCCCGTCGGCTTCGCTTTTTGGCTCCACCGGCCGGAGGCGCAGCCGCCCGGGGAAACATTTTTGAAAGGTGGAAACACACTATGCTTCGCAAGGAACAGAAGACCGAGATCATCGACGCCAACCGCACTCACGAGAACGACACCGGTTCCCCCGAGGTCCAGGTCGCGATCCTCACCCGCCGCATCCAGGATCTCACCGCTCACCTGCAGAAGAACCCCCAGGACAAGCACTCTGCCCGGGGCCTCTACAAGATGATCGGTAAGCGCCGCAGCCTGCTGGACTACCTCCAGCGCAAGGATGTGGAGCGCTATCGTGCGCTCATCGCCAAGCTGGGCATCCGCAAGTAATTGCCGGAACGGGTGACGGAGGGTCTGCCTCCGTCACCCTTTTCTGCCATTTCCCCCCGCGTTTTCCTCCCCCCGCGCCCGGGCGGGAGAGGCGTCTTTTTGTGTTTGAAACAGCGCCGGAGCGCCCTCTCCGACCCCGTTTCAAATACGAAAAGCCCGCTCCTGGCCCGGAAACACTTCCAAAGAAAAGGAGAAAAATTATGTCAACCATCATCACCCATCGTCAGTTCCCCGGCTACCACAAGTATGAGATGGACCTGGCCGGCCGCCCCCTGACCCTGGAGGTCGGGAAGCTGGCCGAGCTTGCCAACGCCGCCGTCATGGTGGGCTACGGCGACACCCGGGTCCTCTGCTGCGTCACCGCCGCTCCCCGGCCCCGGGACGGCATCGACTTCTTCCCCCTGAGCGTGGACTTTGAGGAGAAGCTCTACTCCGTGGGCCGCATCCCCGGCAGCTTCAACCGCCGGGAAGGCCGCCCCGGTGAGAAGGGCATCCTGACGAGCCGCGTCATCGACCGGCCCATCCGGCCCCTCTTCCCCTCTGACTTCCGCAACGATGTCTCCGTGATGTGCACCGTCATGAGCATGGACCACGACTGCACTCCCGAGATCGCCGCCCTCATCGGCACCTCCGCCGCTCTCGCCATCTCCGACATCCCCTGGAACGGCCCCGTGGGCGCCCTGAAGGTGGGTCTCGTGGATGGGCAGCTGGTGCTGAACCCCACCAGCGAGCAGCGCAAGCTCAGCGACCTGGACGTCACCGTGGTCTCCACCGGCAAGAAGGTGGTCATGATCGAGGCCGGCGCCAACGAGGTGGACAACGACACCATGCTGAAGGCCATCGAGCTGGCCCACAATGAAAACCAGAAGCAGGTGGCTCTCATCAACCAGATGGTCGCCGAGATCGGCAAGCCCAAGTTCGACTATCCCCACGCGGACTTCAACCAGGAGCTCTTCGACAAGATCGTGGCCGACTTCATGGACGAGGCCAAGGCCGCCATGGATACCGACGACAAGAACGTCCGGGAGCAGCGCTGGAACGCCATGATCGAGCACTGGCACGAGAAGTACCTCGAGGAGTACCCCGACATGGACCAGTACCTGGAGGAGTTCACCTATAAGTTCCAGAAGAAGATCGTCAAGGCCTGGCTCCTGCAGGGCCACCGGGTGGACGGCCGCCAGAAGAACGAGATCCGTCCCCTCAGCGCGGAAGTCGGCATCCTGCCCCGGGCCCACGGCTCCGGCCTCTTCACCCGCGGCCAGACCCAGGTGCTCTCCGCCTGCACGCTGGATACCCTCTCCGCCAACCAGAAGCTGGACACCATCTGGGAGGAGACCGAGAAGCGCTACATGCACCACTATAACTTCCCCGGCTACTCTGTCGGCGAGGCCAAGCCCGCCCGCAGCCCCGGCCGCCGGGAGATCGGCCACGGCGCTCTCGCCGAGCGTGCCCTGCTGCCCGTGATCCCGCCCGTGGAGGAGTTCCCCTACGCCATTCGCGTGGTCAGCGAGGTGGTGAGCTCCAACGGCTCCACCTCCCAGGGCTCCATCTGCGGCTCTACCCTGGCCCTCATGGACGCCGGCGTGCCCATCAAGGCCCCCGTGGCCGGCATCTCCTGCGGCCTCATCCAGGACGATGACGGCGCCTTCACCACCTTCATCGACATCCAGGGCGTGGAGGACTTCCACGGCGAGATGGACTTCAAGGTGGCCGGCACCAAGAAGGGCATCACCGCCATCCAGA
>SFLD01000084.1 GCA_004553545.1 Clostridiales bacterium
ATGGTCCCCTCCAAAAGAAGAAGCCCCGCCTCGTTGCGGATCACGCCTTCACCCACCACGGGGGAGGTATAGGCGGCCACGCCGGGGAATTGGAGCCGCTCCGTGCTCAGCTCGCGGCGGAACGGGAGCTTTTTGCCGGGGTTCAGGATCAGTTCATGGAGATTGATGCTCATGTTACACCTCAAATAGCCATGTTATTATAAATGAAGGCCGGGCGCTTGTCAACAGGTATTTGCCCGATTGTCCCGGGATTTTTCCCCGTCCGTCCTGCGGCGGAAACAGGGGGACTTGAAAAAAAGCGGGGAGTACTATAATATGGTATGGCTTGGCACAGTATAAAGAATTTTTCCGGCTTTTGCAAGAGAAAAGGGAGGAGACGGCATGAAAAAAATCATGGCGCTGCTGCTTGCGGCCGCGTGTTTTCTGATGTCCGGCTGCGTGCGGCGGGGCTACCGGGTGGTGTTCGATCCCAACGGCGGGGAGGTGCTCTCCGGCGAGACGGAGCAGCGGGTGGCGCCCGGGGAGAGCGCCGTGGCCCCGCTGGTGGAGAGGGAGGGGCACATCCTCCACTGGGACGGGGATTTTTCCGCCGTCTCCGGGGACATGGTCGTAACGGCCCGATGGGAAAAGGAGAGCTGTTCGGTGGAGTTTGAACTGGGGGGGGGCGTCCTCCTCGCCGGGGAAACGCGGCAGTCCGTGCCCTATGGGGAGGCCGCTGTGCCCCCGGAGGCCTCCTGCGGGCGGCGCAGCCTCCGCTGGGAGGGCGAGTATAGCTGCGTCAGGGCAGACACCGTCGTGACGGCCCGCTGGGAGAAGACCGCCGCGGACGGGGCGGAGCTGGCGGCGTACCTGAACGGGTGCACGGCCCGGCTGAGGATCACCTCCGTGCAGGGGGGCGAGAGCGCGGGGACGGGCGTGTTCGTCCGGCCTGACGGCGTGCTCGCCACCACGGCGCGCACCGTGGAGATGATGGAGAGCGCCGAAGCCGTGCTGTCCGACGGGAGGACCTTCCCGGTGACGGAGGTGCTCTGCGTGAACCGCGCCGGGGATCTGGCGCTGCTGAAGGTGGCGGCGGAGGGCCTGCCCTTCCTCGTGGAGCGGGAGGGGGACTCCTCCCGTGCCTTTACCCTGACGGAGGGCGCTCTGGCGGAGCTGCCCCGCCCGGAGAGACGGGAGGGGGAGAGCTTCCTCCGGGGGGAGCGCGCCGGGGCGGAGAGAGGCGGCGCGATCGTGGACGAGTACGGCGAGCTGCTGGGGCTGTGGAGCGGGAGCCGGGACTGGGATGAAGCGTGTCCGGCGGTGGACGCGGAGACCATCGCCGCCGCCGTGGACAGCGCCGGGGCGGGCACAAAGACCGCGGACTGGGCAGAGAAAGTCCGATCGGAGCTGGAGGAGTCCTACAGCCCCCGGGACACCCAGGGGAACTATCACTATTCCCTGCTGCGCACCTACCAGAGCGTTACCGGGGCGGAATGTCTCGCTTCGGTGGACAGCGAGGGGGTGCAGACGGGCTATGTGGACTGCTGCGACCACTATGTCTACGGGCTGGACGAGGGCGAGGCGGAGCGCTACGCCGCCTACCTCACGGAACAGGGCTTTACCTGCCGGGGAGAGGAACACTTCGCCCAGGGCAGCTCCGTTTATTACGGAGACGAGCGCTCCGGCCTGCTGGTGGATCTCTTCCGCAGCAACGGCGGGGAGCTGTGGATCTGGGTGAGCGTGGAGGAGTGAAATGAGAGAGAAGCATCAGGGCGGGAGGAAGAACGGATGAGAGAATACACGGTGGGGCGCAACGACGCCGGACAGCGGCTGGACCGGTTCATCGGGAAGGTGGAGCCCGGACTGTCCCCGGCGCTGCTGCAAAAGACCCTGCGGAAAAAGGATGTCAAGATCAACGGCCGCCCGGCCCGGGGAGACGCGCGGCTCGCGGAGGGGGATCAGGTGCGCATCTACCTGACGGAGGAATTTTTCGGAGCGGAGCGGCGGAGAAGCCTGCCGGCGCAGGAGCAGAAGGTGGAGCTGGACATCGCCTACGAGGACGGGAACATTCTCGTGGCGGACAAGCGCCCCGGCGTGCTCTGCCACGATGCGGGCGGGGCCTGGAGCGGCGGCACCCTCA
>SFLD01000085.1 GCA_004553545.1 Clostridiales bacterium
CGTACCCGCACGCTGGAGGAAGTGGGCCGGGAGTTCAATGTCACCCGGGAGCGCATCCGGCAGATCGAGGCCAAGGCCCTGCGGAAGCTCCGCCACCCCAGCCGCTCGAAAAAGCTCCGGGACTTTTTGAACTGAGCACCGAGGGGCGAAAGGAAGAGTGCCATCTTGACTGCAGAAAAAGGGAAAGAGAGATGCACCGGAGCGGACGAGCGGGAATCGCTGCTGGCGCTGGCGGACGCCATCCTCTCGGAAGAGGATGGGGAGTTCGCCGGGGAGGAAGCCGCTCCGGCGCGGAAGGAGAAAAAGAGCGGGGAACCCGCTCCCCGGAAAAGTAGGGAGGAGGCGCTGTTGAAACTGATCCAAAAGGGCAGGAAAGCGGGCGAACTCAACTACAGAGAGATCTCCGATGTGCTGGAGGGGCTGAAGCTCTCCGGCGAACAGATGGATAAATTCTACGACGCGCTGGAGGAGCTGGGCATCGAGATGGAGGGGGAGGCCGTCTTCGATCCGGAGGAGACGATGCCGGCGATGGAAGAGATGGAAGAGGCGGAGGAGCTGGCGGGGGAGCTGAAGCGGGAGGAGAGCGAAGCCTCCACAGAGGACTCCGTGCGGATGTACTTCAAGGACATCGGCAAAGTGGATTTGCTCACCGCCGAGGAAGAGGTGGCGCTGGCCCGGCGCATGGCCGGGGGGGACGAGGAAGCCCGGCAGCGCATGGTGGAGGCCAACCTCCGTCTGGTGGTGTCGATCGCCAGACGCTATGTGGGCCGGGGCATGGCGCTGCAGGATCTGATCCAGGAGGGAAACATGGGGCTGATGAAGGCCGTGGAGAAGTTCGACTACAGCAAGGGGTACAAGTTCTCCACCTACGCCACCTGGTGGATCCGCCAGGCCATCACCCGCGCCATCGCCGATCAGGGGCGCACCATCCGCATCCCCGTACATATGGTGGAGACCATCAACAAGGTCAAGCGCACCTCCCGGCAGCTTTTGCAGGAGCTGGGGCGCGACCCCAGCGCCGGGGAGATCGCCGCGGAGATCCATATGCCCGAGGAGAAGATCCGGGACATCCTCCAGCTCTCTCAGGGGACACGGTCGCTGGACAGCCCCGTGGGCGAAGAGGAGGACTCCCATCTGGGAGACTTCATCCCCGATGAGGACGCTTCTGAACCCTCTGAGGCTGCCAGCTTCTCCCTGCTGCGGGAGCAGCTGGAGGAGGTGCTGGACACCCTGGCCCCCCGGGAGAAGAAGGTGCTGGAGCTGCGCTTCGGCATTGCGGACGGCCGCACCCGCACCCTGGAGGAAGTGGGTAAGGAATTCAACGTCACCCGGGAGCGCATCCGCCAGATCGAGGCCAAGGCCCTGCGGAAGCTGCGGCACCCCAGCCGCTCCAAAAAGCTGCGGGATTTTCTCAACTGAAAACCGGGAGGGGCCCTTGCCCCTCTTGTTTGATGACTGAACAATAAGATAAGGATATGGGAGAGAGGACAATGGAAGACCGTGTTTATACCGAACAGGAACTGAAGGAAATGGCAGACGCCCTTCTGAAGGAGGATGACGCCCGGAACGGGGAGGCCAAGCCCAAGCGCAAGGGCAGCAAGAAAAAGGAGGCCGAGGCGCCCAATCCCAAGACCCCGGAGGAGCGGCTCAATGAGCTGTTGGAGAAGGGCAAGAAGGCGGGCAAGCTCACCGCCAAGGAGCTGGAATGCCTGGAAGAGATGAACCTGGACAGTGAGGTGCAGGACAAGTTCTACGAAACGCTGGAGGCCAACGGCGTGGACATTGACATCGCCAGTGCCGACCTGCTGCCGCCCATCGACGATGTGCTGCCGGAGGCGGAGGATCTGGCCGAAATCGAGGAGGTCACCGAGAAGGAGCTGAACGAGACCGAGGCCCTGGCTGACGACTTTTTCACCGATGACCCGGTGCGGATGTACCTGAAGGAAATCGGCAAGGTGCCGCTGCTGACCCCGGAGGAGGAGATGGAGCTGGCAGTGCGGGTCTCCGCCGGGGACGAGGAGGCCAAGCGCCGCATGACCGAGGCCAACCTGCGCCTGGTGGTGTCCATCGCCCGGCGCTATGTGGGCCGGGGCATGGTGCTGCTG
>SFLD01000017.1 GCA_004553545.1 Clostridiales bacterium
GCTGAAGGACGAGGAGAAAATTTCCGGCGAGGACTGCCGGGAGGGCCTCACCTGCGTCATCTCCGTGAAGCTGACGGACGCCCAGTTCGAGGGCCAGACCAAGGCCAAGCTGGGCAACAGCGAGATCCGGACGCTCGTCAATAACATCGTCTCCGACAAGCTGGAGGCCTTTCTGGAGGAGAACCCCCAGGTGGGGCGGATGATCCTGGACAAGGCGCTGATGGCGAACCGGGCACGGGAGGCCGCGAAGAAGGCCCGGGAGTCCATCCGGCGCAAGAGCGCTCTCGGCGGCGCCGCCATGCCGGACAAGCTCCGGGACTGCAACGAGAATAACCCGGAGCTGACGGAAATCTATATCGTCGAGGGCGACTCCGCAGGCGGCTCCGCCACCCAGGGGCGGGACTCCCGCTTCCAGGCCATCCTTCCCCTCTGGGGCAAGATGCTGAACGTGGAGAAGGTCCGCTCCGACAAGGTCTACGGCAACGACAAGCTGCAGCCCGTCATCACGGCCCTGGGCGCGGGCATCGGGGAGGAGTTCGACCCCGCGAAGCTCCGCTATCACAAGGTCATCATCATGGCGGATGCCGACGTGGACGGCGCCCACATCCGGACGCTGCTGCTGACCTTCTTCTTCCGCTTCATGCGGCCCCTCATCGAGCAGGGGTATGTGTACTCCGCCGTGCCGCCGCTTTTCAAGCTGACCCGGGGCAAGACCACGCGGGTGGCCTACTCCGAGCCGGAGCGGGACGCGGTCAGCGCCGAGATGCGGGGCGGGAACCCCAACGTGAAGATCGACATCTCCCGCTTCAAGGGTCTCGGTGAGATGAACCCCCACGAGCTCTGGGAGACCACCATGGACCCGGAGAAGCGGACATTGCGCCGCATCACCCTGGACGACGCTGTGGCGGCGGACGAGACCTTCACCATCCTCATGGGCGAGAAGGTGGAGCCCCGGAGGGACTTCATCGAGCGGCGGGCCAAGTACGCCGTGAATTTGGATTATTGACGGGAGAGGAGGACAGCTGTGGATCGGAAACGGATATCCGCTTTGACGGAACAGCTCAATACTCTCTCCAAAGAGAACCAGCAGGTGGAATACTGGCTGGCAAGGGAATTGCAGCACTGCCTGGGCTACCGGACCTGGGAGAACTTTGAGGCGGTCATCCTCCGGGCCATGGTGTCCGCGGAAACGGCGGGCGCTGCCGTGGAAGATCATTTTCGTGAGGTCACGAAATTGATCATGATCGGAAAGGGCGGACAGCGTCCGGTACCTGACTATATGCTGACCCGGTACGCCTGCTACCTCATCGCCCAGAACGGCGATCCCAGGAAGGAAGAGATTGCCTTTGCCCAAAGCTATTTTGCCGTGTCGGCCCGGACGCTGGAAGTGGTGGAGGAGCGAATCGCCTACATGGAGCGGCTGGAGGCACGTGACAGACTGCGGGCCTCTGAGAAACGGCTTTCCCAGAACATCTATGAGCGGGATGTGGACGAGAAGGGCTTTGGCCGCATCCGCTCCCAGGGGGATCAGGCCCTTTTCGGAGGGCGGACGACCCAGCAGATGAAGGATCAATACGGCATCAAGAGCGGTCCGCTGGCGGATCACCTCCCTACGCTGACCATTGCCGCCAAAAACCTGGCGACGGAAATGACCAACTACAATGTGGAGGAGAAGGACCTCCGCGGGGAGGGCTCCATTACCAGGGAGCATGTGCAGAATAACAGCAGCGTCCGTGCGATGCTGGGAGAGCGGGGTATCCACCCGGAGGACCTGCCCCCGGCAGAGAGCATCAAGAAATTGGAGCGCAGAGTAAAAAAACAGGAACAGGCGATCCTGGAGCAGGCAGGCAGACTGCCGGAGGACGGGACGCCGGATGGCAAGGAGACGGAATAACATGTCGAAGAAACCTCAGTATGATCCGGAGGAGATCCGGTATCCGAACCAGCGGATCGTGGAGTCGCCGCTGGTGCCGGAGATGGAGAAGAGCTATATCGAGTACGCCATGAGCGTCATCGTGGGCCGGGCGCTGCCGGACGTGCGGGACGGGTTGAAGCCCGTCCACCGGCGCATCCTCTACGCCATGTACGAGGACGGCCTGACTTCCGACAAGCCCTTCAAGAAGTCCGCCACCTGCGTGGGCGACGTGCTGGGCCGCTACCATCCCCACGGAGACGCCTCCGTCTATGACGCCCTGGTGCGCCTGGCCCAGGATTTCTCCATGCGCTACATGCTGGTGGACGGCCACGGCAACTTCGGCTCCATCGACGGCGACCCCCCGGCGGCCTACCGCTACACCGAGGCCCGGATGAGCAAGCTGGCCAACGAGATGCTCCGGGACATCGAGAAGGAGACCGTGGACTGGGACCCCAACTTTGACGAGACCCGGCGGGAGCCGAGAGTCCTGCCCTCCCGCTTCCCGAATTTGCTCGTCAACGGCTCTTCCGGCATCGCCGTGGGCATGGCCACCAACATCCCGCCCCACAACCTGCGGGAGGTCATCGGCGCCTGCGTCTGCGTGCTGGAGAATCCCGAGGCGACCCTCTATGACCTGATGCAGCACGTGACGGGCCCCGACTTCCCCACGAAGGGCATCATCATGGGCCGCAGCGGCATCCGGGCGGCCTATGCCACCGGCCGGGGGAAGATCATCCTCCGGGCCCGGACGGAGATGGAGGAGTTCGGCAAGGACCGGGTCCGCATCATCGTGACGGAGCTTCCCTACCAGGTCAACAAGCGGATGCTCATCAAGAACATGGCCGACCAGGTCAACGAGAAGCGGCTGGAGGGCATCTCCAACATCCAGGACGAGTCCGACCGCAACGGCATGCGCATCGTCATCGAGGTGAAGCGGGACGCAAACCCCCAGGTGGTCTTGAACCGGCTCTTCGCCCAGACCCAGCTGCAGACCAGCTTCGCCATCAACATGCTGGCCCTGGTGGACGACCAGAAGCAGCCGAAGATCCTGTCCCTGCGGCACATCATCGACGAGTATCTGAAGTTCCAGGAGGAGCTCATCGTCCGGCGGACCCGCTTCGACCTGCGGAAGGCCAAGGAGCGGGAGCATCTGCTGCAGGGCCTGCTCATCGCCCAGGACAACATCGACGAGGTCATCCACATCATCCGCACCAGCTACGATAACGCCAAGGAAAACCTGATGCAGCGCTTCGGGCTGGACGAGGTCCAGGCCCAGGCCATCCTGGATATGCGGCTCAAGGCCCTGCAGGGCCTGGACCGGGAGAAGCTGCAGGCGGAGTACGACGAGCTGGAGGAGCGCATCGCCTACTTCAACCGCATCCTCTCGGACGAGGGGCTGCTGAAGTCCATTTTGAAGGATGAGCTCACCGCCATCGCCGAGAAGTACGGCGACGAGCGGAAGACCGAGATCCAGGACGTGGAGGACGAGATCGACATCGAGGACCTCATCGAGGAGGAGCAGTGCGTCTTCACCCTGACCCGCAACGGGTACTTAAAGAGGACCCCCGTCAGCGAGTATAGCACCCAGAGCAAGGGCGGCATGGGGAAAAAGGGCATCACCACCCGGGAGGAGGACACGGTGACGGACGTCTTCACCGCGTCCACCCACGATAACCTCCTCTTCTTCACGGACACCGGCAAGGTCTACCGGAAGAAGGGCTATCAGGTGCCGGAGTCCGGCAAGACCGCCCGGGGCAGCAACATCGTGAACCTCATCCAGGTGGAGCCCGGCGAGCGGGTGCAGACCATGCTCCACTACCGGCCCGGCACGGAGGAGACCCTCTTCCTCACCATGGTGACGCGGAACGGCACCGTGAAGCGCCTGCCGGTGGAGACCCTGAAAAACCTCAAGAACATCGGCATCCGGGCATTGACGTTGGAGGAGGGCGACGCCCTCATCGCCGTGAAGGAGACCGACGGCAGCCAGAAGATCCTCATCGCCACCCACGACGGCCAGGCCATCTGCTTTGCCGAGGACGAGGTCCGGCCCACCGGGCGGACGTCCATGGGCGTCCGGGGCATCCGGCTCAAGGACGGGGACTATGTGGTCGGCGCCGGCCGGGCCCGGGAGGGCTTTGAGGTCCTCTCCATCACGGAGAAGGGCTACGGCAAGCGGACGCCGGTGGAGGAGTACCGGCTCACGGGCCGGGGCGGCCTCGGCATCCGGAACTACATGGTGACGGAGAAGACCGGCGGGGTCGTTGGCATCAAGATCGTGGACGGGTCAGAGGACCTGCTGCTCGTGACCCAGAGCGGCATCCTCATCCGGACGCCGGTGGAGCACATCCGCTCCGCGGGCCGGGCCACCCAGGGCGTCATCGTCATGCGCTTCAAGGAGGAGGGCGACCAGGTCATCGCCCTGGCCCTGGCGGAGCATGAGGAGAAGGAGAATGCGCCGGAGGCGGAGAATTTGCCTTCTGAGGAGGGCTGAGTGAGCCGCCCCCTGTGGGGGCATCCCGTAGGGCACGACGACCCGGCGTGCCGCCGCAGGTTCCCGCCCTGGCGGGCGGGGGAGCCGCCGACGAAGGTCGGCGGCTTGCGAGGGGATATTCTTTTCAAATCAAAAGAATATCCCCTCGCGCTTCCCAAGAAAGATTCCCGGGGGGATGGCGTCGTCACAAGCTTCATATCCCTCGCCGCCGCCAAAAGGGCACCGGCTCACTCATTCCGCTGCTCCTCCTTTTCCCACCGCAAACGCTGCGCTGGTTTGCGGCGGGAGCCCTGTTTTTCCCCCGGGACCCCCTTGAAACGACCAAAGGGGGCTGCGGCCCCCTTTGGAAACCCCTGTTCGGAGACGGGCGGGGGTGTTTTTTTACGTTGGGACGGGGGGCGGGGTGCCTGCGGTCATGCAGGGCGTTTTGGGTTGTGGGAGACGAGGTTTGGGGTGGCCTGGTAGATCTCGAAGCGGTCTTGGGTGTTCGTCGACTGTAGGGGCGGGGCTCTGCCCCCGCCCGGTTTTCAGGGGTTGATGAAGGCTGCAATTGAATCTGTAGGGGCCGACCTGTGTGTCGGCCCGTGGGCGGGTCACGCGAAGAGGGGGCGGGCGGACACATAGGTCCGCCCCTACACGGGGTGGGGGAGGCGTTTGGGAACCAACGGGAATTGGCGCGGAACGATGCCTTCCCCAGCGGGCCGAGCAGCCTGGCGGCGGGGTGTGGTCACCCCGCCCTACGGGTGCAACGCAGGTGGTGCCTGGCAGCGGGCCGATGTACCTAAGGCATGGCTTCCGCCGACCAAATTTCGTGCCGAAATTTTGGGCGTCAGCCATAGGCATCGGCCCCTACGGGGAGACGGGGAAGTCTCAGCAAACACCCGGGCCAGCGGCGCACAGCGGAGCGTCTGCGGCGCGGTCGCAAGGGATGGGTGGTTTTGCGGGGAAAATTCGCCTGGGCGAAAATTTTGGTGGGTTTTTCTTGCTCTGGGGGGCAAAATATCCCGGAAAAGCCTTGCAATCCCAGAAAAAGTATGATATCCTTGCATCGTAAGTTAGAGTAGGAATGTGGGAGTGGGCCTTGGGTCCGCTCTTTTTCATGACCATTTTGGAACACTCACCGCCTTCCGGCGGCGGGGAAAGGAGCGATCCCTTGAAAAAGATCACCGAGCTCGTGGCCGAGCTGGCCGCGCCCGCCGTGGAAGAGGCGGGCTGCTCCCTCTGGGACGTGGAGTACGTCCGGGAGGGCGGCACCTGGTACCTTCGGATCTACATCGACAAGCCCGGCGGGGTGGACATCCTGGACTGCGAGACCGTCAGCCGGGCCGTGGAGCCCCTGCTGGACGAGGCCGACCCCATCCAGGGGAGCTACACCTTTGAGGTCTCCTCCGCCGGGGCGGAGCGGGCGCTGAAGCGGCTCTCCGACTTCGCCCAGTTCATGGGCAGCCCCGTCACCGTGAAGACCTATCAGGCGAGGAACGGCCGGAAGGAGTTCGCCGGGACATTGGCAGGCTTCGACGAGGCCAGCGGCGACGTGACCGTCACCGTCGGGAAGGAGACCATGGTCTTCCCCAAGAGCGAGACCGCCCTGGTCCGGCTGCGGGTGGAATTCTGAAACACGAAAACCTGATGATACGATAAAGGAGTCAAAGGCAATGGCAGCGAGAGGCAAGAAGCAGAAGAAAGAACCCGCCGGCATGAACTGCGCCGAGATCTTCGCGGCGCTGGCGATGCTGGAGAAGGAGCGGGGCATCCCCCAGTCCTTCATGATGGATAAGATCATCCAGGCCCTGACCACCGCCTATAAGCGGGACCACAGCGACGTGGAGAACGTCATCGTGGACGTGGACGAGGAGCACCAGACCCTGAAGATGTACGTCCAGAAGAACGTGGTGGACGAGGAGGACTACGTCGATCCCCCCAACGAGATGACGCTGGAGGAGGCCAAGGCCCTCTCCGCCAAGTACGAGATCGGCGACACCGTCAACATCCCCGTGGACAACGTGGAGTTCGGCCGCATCGCCGCCGGCAACGGCAAGCAGGTCATCATCCAGGGCCTGCGGGAGGCCGAGCGCGGCATGATCTATGACGAGTTCAACTCCAAGCAGCACGAGATCCTCACCGGCACCGTGATGCGCATCGATCCCCGCACCGGGAACGCAACGCTGCAGATCGGCAGCGGCACGGACGCCACCGAGGCCGTCCTCACCGTGGGCGAGCAGGTCCGGGGCGAGGAGCTGGTGGAAGGCATGCGGCTGAAGGTCTATGTGGTGGAGGTCCGGCGCAATACCCGGGGTCCCCAGATCATCATTTCCCGGACCCATCCGGGCCTTGTCAAGCGGCTCTTTGAGCTGGAGGTGCCGGAGATCTACGACGGTACCGTGGAGATCCGCTCCATCGCCCGGGAGGCGGGCAGCCGCACCAAGATGGCGGTCTGGAGCAACGAGCCCGAGGTGGACCCCATCGGCGCCTGCGTGGGCCCCAAGGGCCAGCGGGTGGAGACCATCGTCCAGGAGCTCCGGGGCGAGAAGATCGACATCGTCAAGTGGAGCGAGGACCCCGCCGAGTTCGTAGCCGCCGCCCTGGCCCCCGCGGATGTCATCAGCGTGGAGACCGGCAGCGAGGGCAAGAGCTGCCGCGTCCGGGTGCCGGACGACCAGCTGAGCCTCGCCATCGGCAAGGAGGGCCAGAATGCCCGTCTCGCCGCGCGGCTCACCGGCTGCAAGATCGACATCAAGCCCGAGAGCTGGACCGGCGAGGAGGAGTAAGCCTCTCCCCCATCTGAGAGAAAGCGAGGCAGTCCCATGCAGAAAGTGAAGAAGATCCCCCAGCGCCAGTGCGTGGGCTGCCGGGAGATGAAGGACAAGAAGAGTCTCATCCGGGTGGTCCGCTCGGCGGAGGGCAAGGTGTCCCTGGACTTCGGCGGAAGAGCGCCGGGGCGGGGGGCCTACGTCTGCCACAGCGTGGACTGCCTGAAGAAGGCGCGCAAGTCCCGGGCGCTGGAGCGGGCGTTCTCCGCCCCCATCCCCGAGGAGGTCTACGACGCGCTGGAGAAGGAAATGGAGGGAGAGACATGATGGACCCCATCCTTTCCATGATCGGCATCTGCCGCAAGGCGGGAAAGATCGAGGCCGGCGAGGAGCCGGTGGACGCCGCCGTCCGGGCGCGGGACGCAAGACTCCTGCTGCTGGCGGCGGACGCGGCGGACAACACCGCCCGCCGCTGCGCCCACTTCGCAGAGGTCGGCCAGTGCCTGTGGCTGCGGGTCCCGGAGAGCAAGTATGAGCTGGGCAGGGCTCTGGGCCGGGGGAGCTGCGCGGTGCTGGCCATCACGGACACGGGCCTTGCCCTCGCCGTTGCCCAGCGGCTGGCGGAGCACGATCCCGCGAAGTATGACGAGGCCGTGGCGAACCTCCAGGTGAAGGCCCAGCGGGCCCGGGAGCGGCAGGAGGAGCAGCTGCGGCACGAGAAAAACCTCCGCCAGGGGAAGCGCCGGGAGAAGAGCCCGCCGCCCCCGCCGGAGGAGACGCCCCCCAAGGGCTGGGAGGGAGACCGTCCCCCCGCCCCCGGCAAGCGGCCCGGAGGACCCGGAAAGGGTCCCGGCGGTTCCCGGAAGGGACCGGACGGACCCCGGAAGGGTCCCGGAAGACCCGGTACGGGACCCCGGAAGGGTCCCGGCGGGGCCGGAAGAGGACCCGGAAAGGGCCCGGACGACCGGGGACCGGGCTACCGTCCCTCCAAGAAGGAGCGGCGGCACGCCGAGGTCAACGCCCGCTATGCCCACGCCCGCCCCGTGAAGCGGGGCAAGGGCAGCAAGCCGGGCGGAGGCAGGCCCGGCAGCGGCAAGGGTCCCAAGGTCTGAGCGCAGATCCCATTGAAAATTCCCCCTTCCTCCGGGCAGGGTTGCAACGAGGTGGCTTCATTTGGCTATGGAAAAATACAGAGTACACGAGGTGGCGAAGGACTTCGGCCTCCCCACCAAGGACATCATGGAGATCCTGACGAAATACGCCCAGGCGCCCAAGAACCACATGCAGGCGCTGACGGACGCGGAGCTCTCGGTGATCTTTGACTATCTCACGGAGAAGAACCCCATCTCCAGCATCCAGGTGATCTTCGCGGACACCGAGAAGAAGGCGGAGCCCGCCCCCGAGGCTCCCAGGCAGGAGGCCAAGAGCGCCGCGCCCCAGCCGGGTCAGAAGCCCCAGCAGGGCGCCGCACCCCAGCAGGGCGCTGCGCCCCAGCAGGGTACCGCGCCCCAGCAGGGCGGCCAGCAGGCGGGCCAGAAGCCACAGGCGGCCAAGCCCGCCCAGAGCGCGCCCCAGCAGCCGGCAAAGCAGAATCCGGTGGTGCCCCAGCCCACCTCCCGGGTGCCCCAGAAGAAGATCGTGGACACCCGCAAGGGCGGCGACGTGAACCTGGCCAAGTACGACCAGCGGCTGGAAGAGCTGGGCGGCCAGCGGGGCGACCGCATGGCCCAGCGGGGCGGCAAGGAGAAGATCCGCTCCGGCAGCCAGCGCAAGGGCAACCAGCCCTTCTCCAACAAGCGCCGGGGCGACGAGGCCGAGAAGATGCGCCGCCTGCAGCTGGAGATCGCCAAGAAGGCCCCCGTCAAGGTCCAGATCCCCGACGAGATCAGCGTGGGGGAGCTTGCCTCCCGCATGAAGAAGACCGGCGCTGAGGTCGTGAAGTGCCTGATGAAAAACGGCATCATGGCCTCCCTCTCCCAGCTCATCGACTATGATACCGCGGCCTTTGTGGCCGAGGAGATGGGCTGCAAGGTGGAGAAGGAAGTCGTCGTCACCATCGAGGAAAAGCTCATCGACGACCACAAGGACGCCGAGGAGGATCTGGTGCCCCGGGCTCCCGTGGTGGTGGTCATGGGCCATGTCGACCACGGCAAGACCAGCCTGCTGGACACCATCCGGAATACCTCCGTGGCGGCCGGCGAGGCCGGCGGCATCACCCAGCACATCGGCGCCTATCAGGTGCAGATCAACGGCAAGCCCATCACCTTCCTGGATACGCCGGGCCATGAGGCCTTCACCTCCATGCGCGCCCGCGGCGCGATGATCACCGACATCGCCATCCTGATGGTGGCGGCGGACGACGGCATCATGCCCCAGACCGTGGAGTCCATCAACCACGCCAAGGCCGCGGGCATCCCCATCATCGTGGCCATCAACAAGATCGATAAAGAAAACGCCAACCCCGACCGGGTCCTCCAGCAGCTCACGGAGTACGGTCTCGTGCCCGAGGAATGGGGCGGCGAGACCATCGTCTGCAAGGTGTCCGCCAAGAAGAACATCGGCATCGACAACCTTCTCGAGAACCTCGTGGTCCTGGCCGAGGTGCTGGAGCTGAAGGCCAACCCCAACCGGGCGGGCCAGGGCACCGTCATCGAGGCCCGGCTCGACAAGGGCCGCGGCCCTGTGGCGACCCTCCTGGTGCAGAACGGCACCCTGAAGCAGGGCGACGTCATCATCGCTGGCACCGCCGTGGGCCGCGTGCGCACCATGCTGGACTACAAGGGCGGCCGCCTGACGGAGGCCGGTCCCTCCGTCCCCGTGGAGGTCGCGGGCCTCTCCGAGACCCCCAGCGCCGGTTCCCCCTTCTTCGCCGTGGCCGACGAGCGCATGGCGAGAGAGTTGGTGGAGCAGCGCAAGGCCGAGGAGCGGGCCAAGGCCGCGGCTCCCGTGCAGAAGGTCTCTCTCGAAAACCTCTTCAGCCAGCTGCAGGCCGGCGAGCGCAAGGAGCTGGCCCTCATCGTCAAGGCCGACGTCCAGGGCAGCGTGGAGGCTGTGAAGGCGTCTCTCGAGAAGCTCTCCAACGACGAGGTCAACGTCCGGGTCATCCATGGGGCCGTGGGCGCCATCAACGAGTCCGACGTGATGCTGGCCTCCTCCTCCAACGCCATCATCGTGGGCTTCAACGTCCGACCGGACGCCACCGCCCGGGACAGCGCCGCCCGCCAGAACGTGGATGTCCGGCTCTACCGGGTCATCTACGACGCCATCGACGAGATCGAGGCCGCCATGAAGGGCATGCTGGCGCCCAAGTACCACGAGGTGGTCCTGGGCCACGCCGAGGTCCGGGAGACCTACAAGGTCTCCTCCGTGGGCACGGTGGCCGGCTGCTACGTGCAGGACGGCCTGCTGCGCCGGGACTGCTCCGTCCGCGTCGTGCGGGACGGCATCGTGGTCCACGAGGGCGTGCTCGGCTCCCTGCAGCGCTTCAAGGACGCCGTCAAGGAGGTCAAGGAGCGCTTTGAGTGCGGTTTGACCGTGGAGAAGTTCAACGATCTGAAGCTGGGCGACATCATCGAGGCCTACACCATGGAGGAGATCCCCCGCTGAGGGCGCTCCTCCGAGAGAACGTAAGATCCACCTGAGAGGGGCGGCGGCCTGGCCGCCGCCCCTGTTTGTTTTATCCCCAAAGGAGGTTAAGCTTATGGCATCCAACCGAATCGCGCGTATCAACGAGGAGATCCAGCGGCAGATCAGCGCGGATATCTGGCGGCTGAAGGACCCCCGGGTCAGCGGCAGCGGCATGGTCTCCGTCACCCGGGTGGACACCACCGGGGATCTCCGCTACGCGAAGATCTACGTCAGCGTCCTGGATAAGAGCCAGGAGAAGGACGTTCTGAAGGGCCTCAAGTCCGCGGGGGGCTTCCTCCGGCGGGAGCTGGGCAGCGCCCTGGGGCTCCGCTACACCCCGGAGCTCATTTTCGAGGCCGACGACTCCATCGCCTACGGCGCCCATATCCTGGAGGTCATGCACGACGTGGAGAAGGCCGACGCCCAGCGCCGCATCGACCATCCCGAGAGCGCCGGGGAAACGGAGGAGTGAGCCATGCGTGAGATGGAAGCCGCCCGCCACCTCCGGCGGATGGAGAACGTCCTGATCCTCACCCACGTCCGGCCCGACGGGGACACCGTGGGCTGCGCCACGGCGCTGTGCCTGGCCCTGCGGAAGCTGGGCAAGACCGCCTATCTCCTGCCGAATCCCGGCGTCACGGAGAATACCGCCCCCTATGTCACCCCCTACGAGGCCCCGCTGGACTTCCAGCCGGAGTATGTGGTGAGCGTGGACATCGCCGCCACCCAATTGCTGCCGGAGAACGCCAGGATGTACGCGGGCCAGATCGAGCTGGCCATCGACCACCACCCGTCCTTTGAGGCCTTCGGGCAGGAGAACATCGTCCGGCCGGAGGCCGGGGCCTGCGGTGAGCTGGTCTACGACATCCTCCGGCACCTGACGGCCATCGACGCCGAGATCGCCCTGCCCCTGTACGTGGCCATCGCCACGGACACGGGGGGCTTCCAGTTCTCCAACACCACGGCCTACACCCACATCGTGGCGGCGGCCCTGATGGAGACCGGCATCGACTACCGGACCGTGAACAAGGTCTTCTTCCGCACCAAGAGCCGCAAGCGCCTGGCCCTGGAGGCGGACATGCTGACAAATCTGGAGTATTTCGACCGGGAGCGGGTGGCCTTCCTCTACGTGCCCCGGTCCCTCATGACGCGCATCCAGGCCACGGAGAGCGACGCCGAGGAGCTGAGCTCTCTCGGCGCCCAGATCCAGGGCGTGGACTGCGCCGTGACCTTCCGGGAGCTGGGGGAGGGGGAGTGGAAGCTCTCCGTCCGCACCGGCGAGCGGGTCAACGCCACGGAGGTCTGCCGCCTCATGGGCGGCGGCGGCCATGCCCGGGCGGCGGGCTGCACTGTGAAGGCCGATTTGGCCGAGGTCAAGCGCCAGTGCTTGGCCGCCATCGCGGCCAACGCGGCGGATTTTGAAGGGTAAGGGAAAGGAGCGACGCCATGCCGGACGGCATCCTCATTGTCGATAAGCCCGCCGGGTGGACCAGCATGGACGTCTGCGCGAAGATCCGCGGCATCCTGCGGGAGAAGCGGGTGGGCCACGCCGGGACCCTGGACCCCATGGCCACCGGCGTGCTGCCGGTCTTTGTGGGCCGGGCCACGAAGGCCGTGTCTTTCGCGGAATCCGGGGAGAAGGAGTACCTGGCCGCTCTGCGCTTAGGGGTGGTGACGGACACCCAGGACATCACCGGCGAGGTCCTGGAGACCCACGACGCCTCCGCCGTGACGGAGGCGGAGGTCCGGGCGGTGCTGCCCCGGTTTACGGGGGAAATTTCCCAAATTCCCCCCATGTACTCCGCCGTGAAGGTCCACGGCCAGCGGCTCTACGCCCTGGCCCGGAAGGGCCAGGAGGTGGAGCGGAAGCCCCGGAACATCACGATCTTCCAGCTGGAGCTGGCGGGCCGGAATGAGGAGGGGGACTTCCTCCTCCGCTGCCGCTGCTCCAAGGGGACGTACCTGCGGACCCTCTGCCACGACATCGGCGCATCTCTTGGCCCCGGCGGCACCATGACGGCCCTGCGGCGGACCATGGCGGCGGGATATCCCCTCTCCGAAGCCGTCAGTTTGGAGGACATCCAGGAGAAGGGCGAGGCCCTTCTCCTGCCCATGGATACCCTTTTCACCGGGTACCCGGCCTACGCCATCCCCACGGAGGGGAAGGAGCGCCGGGCCCGCTGCGGCAATCCCATCACCGCCCCGGGGCTTGCCGACGGGACCTACCGGGTCTATGACCGGGCGGGGGAGCTGCTCTGCCTCTCCCGGGCGGAGGGCGGGACCCTGACTTCCATCAAAAATTTCTTCGGGGGCTGACCCCGCTATCCCAAAGGAGGGACCTGTCCCCATGCGAGAACGTGTCATTGCCCTGGGCTTTTTCGACGGTGTGCACCTGGGCCACGGCGCTCTGCTGCGCCGGGCGGCGGAGGAGGCCCAAAAACGGGGCTGCGAGAGCGCCGTCTTCACCTTCGACCGGCCGCCGAAGGAGGTCATCACCGGCATCCCCTGCCCCCTCATCAACTCCCCGGAGGACCGGGCGGAGCTGGTAAAGCGGCTCTACGGCATCGACGAGATGATCATGGTGCCCTTTGACGACGAGATGCGCACCACCCCCTGGGACCGCTTCGTGACGGATATTTTGGTGGGGCGCTACGGCGCCGTCCACCTGGTGGCGGGCCACGACCACCACTTCGGGCATAGGAATCAGGGCTCGCCGGAGCTTTTGAAGGAAAAGTGCGCCGAATTGGGCCTGGGCTGCGACATCATCCCGGCGGTGACCCTGGACGGCGTCACCGTCAGCTCCACCCACATCCGGAAACTGCTGGAGGAGGGGGACGTGGAAACGGCCCGGGCCTTCCTGGGGCACCCCCACGTGCTGACCCAGACGGTGGGCCACGGGCGGCAGCTGGGAAGGACCATCGGCATCCCCACGGCCAACCTGGTGGCCCCGCCCCACGTGCTGCTCCCCAAGCGGGGCGTCTACGCCGCCAAGATCACCCTGCCGGACGGCCGGGCCTTCGGCGGCGTCACCAATGTGGGGGTCCGGCCCACGGTGAACAACGGCCAGGATGTTACCGTGGAGCCGTGGATCCTGGACTTTGACGGCGACCTCTACGGCCAGGCCATCCGGGTGGAGTTCTTCCGGCGGCTCCGGGACGAGCGGAAGTTCGAGTCCCTGGACGCCCTGAGATCCCAGATCGAGACCGACGCGGTCAAGACCCGGGAGGCCTACCCGGAGATGGGCTTATAACGGCAAAAACCACCCTCAGCGGAAGCCCGCTGAGGGTGGTTTTCTTTCTTTTACAGGAGGCCCGCGACGCCCACCGTCAGGAGGGTGATGAGGATGCCGGCGATGACCACGCCCGCGGCGATGGCCGGGAAGGCGTGGCGCAGGCGGATGTCGAGAAGGGTCGCCACCAGCGCCCCCGTCCAGGCCCCGGTCCCCGGCAGGGGGACGGCCACGAGAAGCAGGAGCCCCGGCAGGCGGTACTTCCGCACCAGGCGGCCCTTCAGATGGGCCCGGCGCTCCAGCCAGTCGATCTTCGGGCCGAAGAAGGCGGTCCTCCGCAGCCAGCGGAAGATGCGCCGGACCAGGAGCATGATGAAGGGGACGGGGACGATGTTGCCCAGGATGGCGGCGGCGCAGGCCGTCAGCGGCGGGAGGCCCGCCGCCACCCCCAGGGGGATGGCGCCCCGGAGCTCCAGAACGGGCGTCATGCCCACAAGAAAGGTCATCCAAAGGGCCTGCAGCCCGCCGGTACCGAGAGGCATAGGGGGTCTCCTTTCATCGGATTGGGGTCGCTTACTCCAGGTTCAGGTGCTTTTTCAGGAAGAAGACGGTGATGACGTAGTAGATCGCGCCGAAGACGGCGGTGCTGACGATGAGGGTCAGCATGGCGCTGTGCATGGCCAGGACCGCGTCCTGGGAGGGAAGAACGAAGATGCGGTTATAGTTGGTGCCGATGAGGAGGCCGCCGCTGAGGAGCTGCATCACGAACTGCAGGCCCAGGAAGCTGAGGACGGAATAGAGGACCTTGTGGTTGGCAAAGCTGTGGCCGATGGCCATGGCGGCGTAGAACGCAAGGCACAGGACGCAGCAGGCCACGAAGATGAGGCCCAGCAGCTCCAGCAGGAAGGCCGTGCCGTTGAAGGCGTAGTAGGCCGTGAGGCCCTGGAACATCTGGCGGATGCCCCAGCGGATGTCCTGCCAGAAGCCCTGCTGGGCGACCAGGATGAAGCTGGCGGCCACCACGGCGAGACCCGTTGCGAGGAACCAGACGGCGCTGACGATGAGCTTGCTCCAGATCTGCTGGTGGACGGAGGCGGGCAGGGTGAACATGATGTAGCCCTCGTCCCCCAGGAGGTTGGTGCGGAAGCGGTTCACCATGGTGATGAGGGCCATGAGGCAGACCGCGAAGATGGCAAGGCCGAAGGCGGTGGTCAGAAGACCGCCCACCAGGTTCAGGAACCAGGAATCCGTCTCCAGCAGGAAGCCCACGGAGAAGCGGGCGGCGAGAGCCGTCAAAAGAAGGATGCCGAAGAGGGGCAGCAGGATGCGGCCCGTGGCACGGAACTCGTGCTTCATCAGTTTTCTCAGCATTTGAATACCTCCCGGAAGAGCTGATCCACGCTCATGACCTTCTCCTCCCGGATCTGGTCCACGGAGGTCCGGAGCATGATGCGGCCCTGGTTGATGAAAAGAACGTCGTCCAGCACCTTCTCCACATCCGCGATAAGGTGGGTGGAGAGGATGACGCTGGCCTCGGGGTTATAGTTCCCGATGATGGTCTGAAGGATGTAATCCCGGGTGGCGGGGTCCACGCCGCCGATGGGCTCATCCAGGAGGTAGAGCTTCGCGGCCCGGCTCATGACCATGATGAGCTGGACCTTCTCCCGGGTGCCCTTGCTGAGCTGCTTCATCCGGCGCTTTTCCGGGATCTCCAGCCGGGAGAGCATCTCTTTCGCGGCATCCTCCCGGAAGTCCGGGTAGAAGTCCCGGTAGAAGTCCAGGAGCTGCGCCGCCGTCATCCACTGGGGCAGGCAGCTGCGGTCCGGCAGGTAGGAGACCAGGGCGTGGCTCCGCTTGCCGGGGGCCTCTCCGTCGATGAGCACCTGGCCGGAAGTGGGGGTCAGGAGCCCGTTGATGAGCTTGATCATCGTGGTCTTGCCGCTGCCGTTGGGACCCAGCAGGCCCACGATGCGGCCCGGCTCCACGGAAAAGCTCACGTCCGTCAGCGCTTCCACACTGCCGAAGCGCTTGGTCAGGTTGTTACATTCTAAGATCGGCATTTCTTACTCCTCCTTCTCCAGCTCCTGGCGCAGGATGTCCAGAAGCTCCTCGTTCCCGAAGCCCAGCTCCCGCATCTCCCGGAGGAAGGCCTCGATCTGCCCCTCCGCCAGACGGCGCTTCAGGGAATTCACCAGACGGACGTCGTCCGTCACGTAGCGGCCCGCGGTCCGGGCGCTGTACAAAAGTCCCTCCCGCTCCAGCTCGCTGAGGGCCCGCTGCATGGTGTTGGGGTTCACCCCCGCCTCTGCCGCCAGGTCCCGCACGGATGGGAGCCGCTCCCCCGGCGGGAAGATCCCCGCCACGATGCGGATCTGTACGCCGCGGATCAGCTGGGCGTAGATGGGTGCGTCATTGGAAAACTGCCACTGCACTTCCGCCACCTCCGTATTCTTGCGCAGCACACTGTATCATTGTGCTACTGTCTTAAGCAACTAATACAATAGCACACTTTGGCGGAATGTCAAGCCCTGTCTGCGAAAAAATCCAAAAAAATTTTTCCGGGAGGGAAAGAAAGTCCCCGGCGGGGGTCCGCCGGGGGCCTGGGTCATTCGGTTTTTGCGGAGAGGGACTTGGCGTGGAGGCGCAGCAGCTCGCAGAGCCACAGGGCGCCGCCCAGGTAGAAGAGCCTGGAGGAGAGGTCACCGTCGGCGGCCGCGCCCAGACAGAGGACCGTCCCCCAGGCGGCCACCGCCAGGAAGCGGCGGCTCCGTCCGGCGGAGAAGGCGAAGGCGGCGGCAAAGTAGAGCCCCAGGCAGAGAACCGTCAGCGCCACCAGGGGCAGGTAGTAGGCCTGGAGGGAGGGGTCCATGGAGAGGGCCCGGTAGCGCAGCACCAGCCGCACCACGAGAGCCGCCGCGGCCCCCAGCAGGGGCACGGCGTTGGGCTCCGCCCGGCGGCCCTCCCGGGGCGAGGGGGACAGCGTGCAGAAGAGGCAGACGGCGGAGAGCACCGTCAGGATCCCGGCGATCATGGCCCCCCGGCTCAGCGAGGCGGCGAAGGAGCTGTCGAAGCTCTCCACCGGCTCCGGGGAGCCGGCGTCCATCATCTGGAACGCGCCGGAGACCAGCCAGAGGAGGCCACCCAGCAGGGGCAGGAGGCTCTTTTCCACCGGGAAGGCGCGGCCCAGGGAGGCTTCCGCCGTGACGCCGGCGGGGGCGCCCCGGCTCAGGGCCAGGAAGAGGATGGCCAGGGCCGCCAGCAGCAGCGGCAGCACCACGCCCCAGGGGTCCCCGGGGACGGGGAGGCCGGTGTCGGCCTCGAATCCGAGACGCAGCTGCGCCCAGCGCAGCAGGAAGGCCCCGCAGCCGCCCGCCAGGGCCAGCCAGGGCCAGAGTTGGAACTTCTTCATGCGCAATGCCCTCCGTGGAACGTCAGTCATAATATATCAGCATAGCACATTTCCGCCCCGTTGTCCACGGGAGGAAGGGGCCGCCGGGGAAAAAAGTGTGCTTGCGGCGGGAGAAAAATCGGAGTACAATAGTCCGACACCCCGGGGGCATGTCCGGGGAGCGGGGGGCATAGGATGCTTTGAAAGGGGGGCTTTGCCTTGCGGAAGTCAAAGAACACGGAGGGACGGCACGCGGTGCGGGTGGGCCTCGGCCTGGCGGCGCTGCTCTTTTTGCTGCCGGTCTTCACCGTGACGGCGGTGCGGGGGCAGCGGGCCTCCGAGCAGCCGGAGGAGCCCATCCAGCTGCTGCCGCCGGGAGAGGTGGACAGCGCCCGGACGCTGCGGGTGCTGGACGGGGACACCGTCACGGAGATGACGTTCTCCGACTATCTCCAGGGGGTGCTGCGGGCGGAGATGCCCGCCTCCTTCGCCCAGGACGCCCTCTGCGCCCAGACGGTGGCGGCCCGGACCTACACGTACTATAAGATGCAGAATGGCGGCAATCACGGCGACACCGCCGATATCTGCACGGACCACACCTGCTGCCAGGCGTTCCTGGGGAAGGACCGGGCCGCGGACAACTGGGGGAAGAACGCGGAGCGCTATGAGGCCAAGATCGAGAACGCCATCTCCGCCACCGACGGGCAGGTGATGCTCTACGGCGGGACGCCGATCCTGGCGGTGTTCCACTCCTCCTCCGCCGGGGAGACCTGGAACTCCGGCCAGGTCTGGGCCCAGGACCTGCCGTACTTACAGAGCGTCTCCTCCCCGGAGGGGGAGGGCGTGCCCAACTACTACAGCACCGTGGAGCTGACGGAGGCGGAGTTTCGAGAGAAGTTCCTGGCGGCCCGGCCGGAGGCGGACCTCTCGGGTCCGGCCTCGGAGTGGATCCAGGACCCGGTGACGGACGGCGTCCATGTGGAGCGCATCACCATCGGGGGCGTGCCGGTGTCCGGACCGTCAGTGCGGAGCATCTTCGGGCTGCGGTCGGCGTCCTTCACCGCGGAGGCCGGGGACGGGAAGATCACCTTCTACGTCACGGGCTACGGCCACGGCGTGGGGATGAGCCAGTACGGCGCCAACGCCATGGCGGAGGCGGGCAGCACTTGGCGGGAGATCCTGGCGCACTACTATACCGGCATCACCATCGGACCGTGGACGGGAGGATAAAGAAAAAGGAAAGAAAAATACTTGTATTTTTCTTTTATACTATGGGGGAAGAACAACGGTTTGAAAAGGAGGGATCTGACATGGCACAGACCGTCAACGTGAATTTCAAGCTGGACCCGGAGGTGAAGCGGGGCATGGAGCAGGCCTGCGCGGACATGGGGCTCTCCATGAGCGCCGCTTTCACCATCTTTGCCAAGAAGGTCAGCCGGGAGCGGCGCATGCCCTTCGAGGTCTCCGCCGACCCCTTTTACCCGGAGAGCAACATGGCGCACCTGCGCCGGGGCATCGCCGCGCTGAACGCCGGAAAGGGCGCTGCCCACGAGCCCATTGAGGACGATGCCGATGAACAAGGTATGGTTTGACGAGGCCTGGGAGGACGACCATCGATCTTCTCTCCTGCCGGGGACAGTATGAGTGAGGAAAGAGGGGGCGAGGCCCTCTCTTTCCTTTTTTCGGGACTTTGGTGGGGTCTGAGGGGCGGGAGCTTTACAATTTCGCTACAACTGTGGTAAAATACTATGCTATAATTCCAGTAATGTGGGCCGGAAGGCTTTTTGAGGGGAGGGACTGCGATGCGGCGGCGGATAGCGTGCATCCTGGCGCTGGCCATGACCCTGGCGCTGCTGGCGGTCCCCTCGGCGGCGGCCCGGACCGTCTACTTCACGGCGGTGAACGAGAACATCCTGGAGCTGAAGGACGAGACCATGCCCTTCTGGTCCGGGCAGAATATCTACGTGGACAGCGCCATCTTCTCCGACCGCTGGCTGGGCCTCTACTGCAACCGCAACCGGGAGAACGGCACCGTGGTCATCTGGGAGACCAGCGGCCAGCGGCGGGCGCTGCTCTTTGAGCTGGACAGCGGCTACGTCTCCGGCAGCGACGGCAACAACTACTCCCCTTCCGCCATCCAGAAAAACGGCAGGGTCTTCGTCCCCGCCGGGGTGGTGGCGGATTACTTCGGCCTTATCTACAACAACGTCCGGGTGGACCACGGCTTCCTCATCTGGCTCCACAGCGCCACGGCCACCATCTCCGTGCTGACGGCCCAGGAGTTCGCTACCGCCGCCAGCTACCAGATGAGCTCCCGCTACCAGCGCTACCTCCAGGCCCAGGAGGCCGGGCAGGAGGACCCGGACAGCGGCGAGGAGCCTGCCGTCATCACCGGGAAGACCCTGAACCTCTGCTTCCGGATGGGCACGGCGGAGCACGCCGGGGACATCCTCAGCGTGCTGGGGCAGAACGGGGCCAAGGCCACCTTCTACCTGACGGAGGACGAGATCCGGCAGCAGCCGGACACCGTCCGGCACATGGCCGTGGCGGGGCACCGCATCGGCATCCTGCTGACGGGGAGCGGCGACCCCCTGGGGGAGCTGCGCTCCGCCAACGAGGCACTGTTCCTGGCCTGCGGGGGGAAGACCCGGCTCTGCGCCGCGGAGAGCGGCGAGGTCAGGGCCGAGAGCCTGCGGGCGGCGGGCTACTGCCTCCTCTCCCCCAAGGTGGACGGCAGCGTCCGGGGGCTCTACACCGGCAGCGCCGAGACGCTCTTCACCACCGCCCAGAACAAGCGGGGCAGCGTCACCGTCTGGCTGGGGGAGAGCGTCAGCGCCGGGGGACTGCAGAGGTTCCTCACCCTGGCCCTGGACGCCCAGGACCGGCTCCTGGGCATGACGGAGCGGGACAACTAACGGAAATTCCGTCCTTCGGGACGAAGAGATCCCGGCGGCGCCGCCGCCGGAGCAACACGGGAGGGAAAGCCTATGGCACGCAATATCCTGGTGGTGGAGGACGACCGGAACATCTCCGATCTCATCCAGATGTATCTTGTGAAGGAGGGCTTTGAGGTGCGCATCGCCGCCGACGGCGGCAAGGCCATCGCGGAGTTCCAGAAGTCCGTGCCGGACCTCATTCTGCTGGACATCATGCTGCCGGTGATGGACGGCTGGGCCGTCTGCGCCAAGATCCGGGAGACCAGCAAGGTCCCCATCATCATGCTGACGGCCAAGAGCGAGGTCTTTGACCGCATCCAGGGGCTGGAGATGGGGGCGGACGACTACATCGTCAAGCCCTTTGAGATGAAGGAGCTCCTGGCCCGGATCAACGCCGTCCTCCGCCGGACGGAGATCCCGGTGGACACCAGCAAGGTCCTGCGCTTTGACAAGCTCATCATCAATCTGGACGCCTACGAGCTGACGGTGGACGGGAAGAAGATCGACACCCCGCCCAAGGAGCTGGAGCTCCTCTACCACCTGGCGGCCACCCCCAACCGGGTCTATACCCGCAATCAGCTGCTGGACGAGGTCTGGGGCTTTGACTACTTCGGCGACAGCCGGACGGTGGATGTCCACATCAAGCGCCTGCGGGAGAAGATCGAGAACGTCTCCGACCAGTGGGCGCTGAAGACCGTCTGGGGCGTGGGCTACAAGTTCGAGCTTCTGGGCGGCAAGACGGAAGAGAGCGCCAAGGCATGAAGAAATTCCTGAACCGGCATTTTCAGGGCCTCTACTGGCAGCAGATGTTCATCACCACCGGCATGGTGCTGCTGACATTGGCCCTGCTGGGGGCGGCCTTCTTCTCCCTCAGCTATAACTACGCCCGGGGGGAGCGGAACCAGGAGCTGCAGGAGAAGGCCCACGTGGTGGCGGTCTACTCCCGGGATTTCCTGGACGAGACCCAGCCTCTCGGCAGCAAGGACGTGCTGCGGCTCACAGGTTTTGCCGCCAGCGTCTCGGACGTGAACTTCCTCATCTGCGCCACGGACGGGACCGTCCTCCTCTCCACGGACGACGCCCTGGACGGGCAGACGCCCCGGCTGCCGGAGAGCGTGATGAACACCCTCTTTCAGGAGGGGGACTTCGCCCGGAAGACGGACCTGGGCCTCTATGAGAAGAACCGCTTCGTGGTGGGCGTGCCGGTGCTGGGCAAGGACGGGGCCACGGCCCTGGGCGCGGTCTTCGCCGTGGCGTCCACCACGTCCATGGACACCATGTGGCAGGCCTTCCTGGGGCTCTTCCTGATGACGGCCATGGTGGTGCTGATGATCGCCTTTGCGGTCTGCTCCGTCACCACCATGCGGCAGATCAAGCCCATCCGGGAGATGGCCCAGGCCACCCGGCTCTACGCCGAGGGGGATTTTGACATCCGCATGAAGGACTACGGCCGCAGCGACGAGATCGGCGAGCTGGCGGTGTCCTTCAACCGGATGGCGGAGACGCTGCAGCAGACGGAGCGCAAGCGCCGGGACTTCATCGCCAACATCTCCCACGAGCTGAAGACCCCCATGACCACCATCGCGGGCTATACCGACGGCATCCTGGACGGGACCATCCCGCCGGAGTCCGAGAAGCAGTACCTGCAGATCATCTCCGACGAGAGCCGGAGACTCTCCCGCCTCGTGCGGCGGATGCTGGATGTGAGCCAGCTGCAGGCCATGGACCCCCTGAAAAGCGGCAGCCGCTTCGATGTCTGCGAATCCATGCGCCGGGTCCTCATCTCCATGGAGAAGAAGATCACCGACCGGCACCTGGACGTGGAGGCGGACATCCCGGAGGAGCCCATCCTGGTCCGGGGTGACAACGACATGATCACCCAGGTCATCTACAACCTGCTGGAGAACGCCGCCAAGTTCGCCCGGACGGGCACGGCCCTCTATCTCGGCGTCACCACGGCGGCGGACGGCAAGGCCTATGTCACCGTCCGCAACCTGGGGGACACCATCCCCGCCGACGAGCTGCCCAAGCTCTTCGAGCGCTTCCACAAGAGCGACAAATCCCGCAGCGAGGACAAGGACGGCGTGGGCCTGGGGCTCTACATCGTCAAGACCATTCTGGAGCAGCATAAGGAACAGATCCAGGTGACAAGCGAGGATGGCGTGACCACCTTCCGCTTCTCCCTGTCCCTGGAGTGAGGGGCCAAGGCCCCGGAAACGAGGGAACTGCCTATGAAGGACACCGAATACCGTCCGGAACCCCTGGAAGCTCCGGACATCGCCCAGGAGGACATCCCGGAGACCCCCGCCGAGGCGGAGGCGGTCCTGCCGGTGGTCCTGCCGGACCTCAGCGAGAGCCGCCCGGTGGCCGCCGGGGAGCCCATGGAGACACCGGAAGCCGTCCCGGAGGACCGGGAGGTGGTGCTGACCTACCTCCAGGACCCGCCCCGGGAGGTGGTGGAGTACTACCTCCACAAGGCCCGGCTCCCCCGGCAGGGAGACGCTCCCGCCGGGTCCATCGACCGGCAATTGGCCCAGGCGGCGGAGGAGAAGCCGGAGCCGCCTGCCCCCAGGCGCCCCGGCAAGCGCCGGAGACGGCGGGCCATCCTCATCACCCTGGGGATCCTGCTGCTGGTGGCCGTCATCGCCGCGCTGGTCTTCCACTTCACCCGGAGCGACGCGCCGGATGACAGCCGGGAGCCCTATCCCGGCTATGAGCAGACGGCGGAGAGCCAGGAGATCACCATCCCCAGCTGCCGGGCCCGGAAGGACCTGCGGGTGGAGCTGGCCGCCGGCCACGGGGAGACCCTGACGGCGGAGGAGATCTACGCCCGGGTCAACCCCGCCACGGTAACGGTGGTCTGCAACGTCTCCGAGACCAGCGCCAGCGTGGGCACCGGCGTCATCTTCACGGAGGACGGATACCTTCTCACCAACCACCACGTGGTGGCGGGGGGCAAGGACTGCACCGTCACTCTCTCCGACAACATCCAGTACGAGGCCCGGTATGTGGTCAGCGACGAGGTCAACGACCTGGCGGTCCTGAAGATCGTGGACGCCCAGGGCCTGCCCACGGCGGAGCTGGGGGACTCCTCCCTGCTGACGGTGGGCGAGACGGTCTACGCCATCGGCAACCCCCTGGGCGTGGAGCTCCGGGGCACCTTTACGGACGGCCTCGTCTCCGCCCTGGACCGGGACGTGGACGTGGACGGCCGGACCATGACCCTGATCCAGACCAACGCGGCCCTGAACTCCGGCAACTCCGGCGGCCCCCTCATCAACCAGTACGGCCAGGTAGTGGGCATCAACACCATCAAGATGATGTCCGAGTTCTCCAACATCGAGGGCCTGGGCTTCGCCATCCCTACCCAGGCCATCCGCCGGGTGGTGAACCAGCTGCTGAAGGAGGGCGCGATCCCGCCGGAGCCCCTTCTGGGCATCACCGTGGATATGATGGGCACCCTCCTGCCGGACGGCACCGTGGGCGCCCGGATCGACTCCGTCTCCGAGGGCGGCGCCGGGGACCGGGCGGGTCTCCAGGCGGACGACATCATCGTCTCCGCCGGGGGCGAGGATGTCCGGGGCAGCGGCGATGTGCTCCGGGTCCGGAAGAACTATCAGGTGGGCGACGAGATGCCCATGACAGTCTGGCGGGACGGCGAGTATCTGGAGGTCGTCCTGGACCTGCAGGAAGCGGCAGGCTGACTCCAGCCATCAATAAACCCCGCCCCGGGGAGGCCCAAGCCTCCCCGGGGCGGGGTTTATGCAGTTCCATCCACGCGGGACAGCCCCGCCCGAATGAGCGGGCCGCATGAGACAGGGAACCGGAACGGCGGGATCATCCGCTGTTTTGCTGTACCGCGCAAGCCCCCTTGCCTCTCCCTCTGGGAGAGGCGGCCGAGCGAAGCGCGGACGGAGAGGGTCAGCAGGCCCTCCCCAAAGCCACCCCGCCCAAAAGACCGCAAGACCCTCTCAGTCACCTGCGGTGACAGCTCTCCCAGAGGGAGAGCCACGGGCCTGCGGCCGCCACGCTGGCAGGTGTCATCGCACCCGCTCTCAAAGGGAGAGCCACGGGTCTGCGGCCCGTTCCATCGCATGTTGACAGGAAAAAATGGCCGGACGCACGGCCGCCCCCGCCCCTCAGTCCTTCCGCCGCAGCAGCAGTACCGCCGAGGCCAGGAGGTAGAGGCCGAAGGGGACGCGGAGGGCGTCCGTGGAGACGGCGGTGGAGAGGAAGGCCCCCAGGGCGGCGCAGAGGACGGCGGGGGGAATGGCGGCTTTCAGCGTGGGGGCGTGGAGGAAGCCGCCCTTCCCGTGGAGGTACAGGGCGGAGGCCGCCGTGGGCAGGAAGAAGAGGAGGTTCACGCACTGGGCCGTCCGGGCGTCCACCCCCAGAAGGAGGGTCATCACCAGCAGCAGCAGCGTGCCCCCGCCCACGCCCCAGGCGCTGACGGTCCCGCAGGCAAGGCCAAGGAGCAGGGGGAGAAGCCAGGTCATCATGGAGGGAGCTCCTTTCGGGCGGGGTCAGGTGAGGTAGCGTACTGCCGCGTAGAGGAGGAAGGCGGCGAAGAGGTAACGGAGGAGCTTGGGAGAGACTTTTCCGTAGAGCCGTCCGCCCAGGAGCCCGCCCAGGAAGCCGCCGACGAGGTAGGGCAGGGCAAAGAGGAAGTCAAAGTCCGTCCGCAGGAGGCAGACGGCGGCGGAGACGGCGCAGACCGGGAAGATGACGGCCACGCAGGTGGCGAAGAGCTGCCGGGGGCGCAGGGCCTTCTCCCGGCTCATGAGGGGCAGGAAGACCATGCCCCCTCCCCCGCCGAAAAGGCCGTTGGCCAGGCCCGCGGCGGCGCCAGCCAGTCTCGCCCGTCCCTTTGCGTCCATGGGCCTTTCCCCTTCCCCGCCCCGGCCCGGGGCCGGGGGATGTACGGTCCTGCCGGGGGCATGCTCCCGGCGGGACCCTGGACCTTACTTCATCTTGAAGCTCTGGCAGTCGGTGCACTCCACCATGGTGGGGTTGGACTCATGGGTGCCCACCCGGATGGAGGTCAGGCCGCAGTAGTTCTGGTCCTGGCAGTGGTTGGCGCAGTTGTTCACGGTGCACTGGATGCTCTGGTTGGGGGTGCAGGCGCAGCCGCCGTTGGTGCAGTCCTTCATGAAAAGGTCCCTCCTGCGTTTTGATTTCTGGCTTTCGCCGAGGGGTAGTTTGCGCCGCAGCGGAGAAAATATGCGCAGAAATGTCCGCGAGTGGACGTATTTGGGGCAGAAAAGCGTCCTTTGGGAGTTGGCATGGGGGAAAAACTGTGCTATCATAGGAATGTTAGAAACCGAAAAATTCTTTGAAGGAGGAGATCCTTTTGGAAAACGAGAAAATCCCTCTGCGGAGCGAGGTGCCGGAGGCCGAGACCTGGGACCTGCGGGACCTCTACCCCACGGACGAAGCCTGGCTCAAAGAGTATGAGGACCTGAAGACCCTGCCGGAGCGGGCCGCCGCCTTCCAGGGCAAGCTTGGCAGGAGCGCGGAGGACCTGCTGCTCTGGTTCCGGCTCCAGGACGAGATCCAGGAGCGGCTGAGCCGCCTCCACACCTATGCCAGCTGCAAGAGCGATCAGGACACCGGCAACGGCACCTATCAGGACTTCCGGGGCAAGGCCATGGGCACCTATGTGGCCGTCCTCAGCGCCTGCGCCTTCGCAACGCCGGAGATCATGGCCATCGACGACGACACCCTCAACCTCTTCTACGCCGCGCAGCCGGAGCTGCTGGGCTACCAGCGCTCCCTCTATCAGATCCGCCGCCGGAAGGCCCACATCCTCTCCCCCGAGTGCGAGAAGCTGCTGGCCGCCGCCGGGGAGATGGCGGATTCCCCCGACCGGATCAGCTCCACCTTCCGGGATGCCGACCTGACCTTCCCCCCCGTGGTGGACAGCGAGGGCAGGGAGCGCATCCTGACGGACGCCACCTACATCCCCATGCTGATGGGCAGCGACCGGGCCCTGCGCAAGACCGCCTTCGAGACCTACTACGGCCGGATGAACGAGTGCAAGAACACCTTCGCCGCCACCCTGGACGCCCAGTTCAAGTCCCTGAAGTTCTTCGCCGACGCCCGGGGCTATGAGAGCACCCTGGCGGCCTCCCTGGACGCCACCGAGGTGCCTACCGAGGTTTACCATAATCTCATCTCCGCCGTCCACGACAACCTGGACAAGATGTACCGCTACGTGGCCCTGCGGAAGAAGCGCCTGGGCGTGGACGAACTCCACATGTACGATGTCTACACCCCCATCGTGGCGGACGCCGACAGCGTCATCCCCTATGAGACCGCCAAGGAGACGGTGCTGGAGGCCCTGGCCGTCCTGGGCAAGGACTATACCGACCTGCTGCGGGAGGGCTTTGACCACCGCTGGATCGACGTCCGGGAGAACGTGGGCAAGCGGGGCGGCGCCTACTCCACCGGCAGCGGCAAGCCCCATCCCTATGTCCTCCTAAACCACAAGGACAACCTGGACTGCCAGTTCACCCTGGCCCACGAGATGGGCCACGCCCTCCACAGCTACCACTCCGTGACCCATCAGCCCACCGCCACCAGCGACTACGTGATCTTCGTGGCGGAGGTGGCCTCCACCTGCAACGAGGTGCTGCTGATGCGCCACCTGCTGGGCAAGACCACCGATCCCAAGGAGCGGGCCTACCTCATCAACCACTTCCTGGATCAGTTCAAGGGCACGGTGTACCGCCAGACCATGTTCGCGGAGTTCGAGCTGGCCATGGGCCGGATGGTGGAGGGCGGCCAGACCCTCACCGCCGACGCCCTCAGCGAGAAGTATCTGGAGCTCAACAAGCTCTACTTCGGCCCCGACATGGTCTCCGATCCCCAGATCGCCCTGGAGTGGACCCGCATCCCCCACTTCTTCTACAACTACTATGTCTTCCAGTATGCCACCGGCTTCTCCGCCGCCGTGGCCATCGCGGACCGCATCCTGACCCTGGGCGAACCCGCCGTGGCGGACTACAAGAAGTTCCTCTCCGGCGGCTCCAGCACCGACCCCATCGGCCTGCTGAAGATTGCGGGCGTGGACATGTCCAGCCCCGCCCCCGTCAACGCCGCCCTGAAGCTCTTCGGCGAGCTGGTGGACGAGCTGGAAAAGCTGGGCTGAGACCGGATCAGATCCCCGAATATAAGAGAAGGAACGCCGCCCACAGGGCGGCGTTCCTTTCGTTTTCAGTTCTCCGATTCGAAAGCCGTGAGGAAGGCGCCGGCCTCCGGGTCCTCCCCCTGCTGGGTGAAGGTCTGGCGGACGGCGGCCCGGGCGGTGGCGCCCATGCTGTCGTAGGCCATGGCGGTGTCCGGCCCCTCGTACCAGCGGAGGGCGTCCGCCCGGTAGTTGGGGGCGGCGTCGAAGCGGTCCGCCAGGGCCAGGGCCTCCCGGAGGAAGGCCTCGGCGTCCGTCTTCTGCCCGCTCTTCCAGGCGATCTGGGCCCGGCAGCCCAGGGCGGCGGCCCGGTACTTCGTGAGGTAGCTGACCCGGTCGGGCCGCTCCAGCCCCTGCAGGAAGGGAGAGATCCAGGCGAAGACCTCGTCCGCCTGGTCCAGGCGGCCCCGGTCTTCGTAGATATCGCCGAACTTGCCGACGATTTGGATGAGGCCGGAGATGTGCCGCAGCAGGGCCATGCTCAGGAGGGACATGGCCTCCTCCCGGCGGCCGGCCATCCCGCCCAGGATGCAGCCGATGGCCTCGTCGTTGACGCCGCAGGGGTTGTTGGCCCGGAGCATGGCGATGGCCCGCTCCTCCTCCCCCAGGCCCAGGAGGACGTCCGCCATCTCGATGCGGAGGCTGGTCTCACTGATGGAGGGGTCGCTGTTCTGGTCCAGCAGGCGGCAGGCGTGGCTCAGGAGGTCCAGGGCCCGGCGGAGGGCGGGCTCCCGCTTGCGCTCGATGCCATCCATGTGGAAGAGCTGGGCCGCCGGGTAGACCACGGCGAAGCGGTTGGGGTACTTCTGCAGGGCCATCTCCGCCTCCCGGGCGCCCTCGTCATAGCGCTTCTCCCGGCGGGCGGCGTCGATGCGCGCCCCGGCCTCCTGGCAGCCGCCGTCCCGCAGGCGGAAGCCCAGCAGGGCGTCCACCGAGAGGTCGAAGAAGTCTGCCAGCTCCAGCAGGGTCTCCAGCTCCGGCACGGACTGGCCCAGCTCCCACTTGCTCACCGCCGCCACGCTGACGCCCATGGCCTCCGCCAGCTGCTCCTGGGTCAGTCCCCGCTGCCGGCGGCAGAAGCGGAGACGGTCGGAAAATTCATGTTTCATGGAAAACGTCCTCCCTTGTTCTTGATGGGCCTATTATCGCATGATTTTCCCGGCTGCGGAAGGCATCAGTGGTAGAGCTAGTGGAGATTGTTTTCAACCTTTGGTTGAATCAAAAGGGAGAAGATCGCCGCCCGAACGGGCGGCGGGGGTCATGGATACCGGCCTGCGGTTTGGTATCCAACCGGTAGGGGCGGGGCTCTGTCCCCGCCCGGTTTTTCGGGGTTGATGGATGTTTTGTAGGGGCCGACCTATGTGCCGGCCCGGACACGGTTCTTCGCGGGAGGCGTCCGCGGGCGGACACATAGGTCCGCCCCTACGCGATATGGGGTGGTGTTCCGGAACCAACGGGGATTGGCGCAGGACGGGACCTCCTCCACCGGGGCGGGACGGAGCCCGCCCCCTACGGGGGACCGGAGGCGTTCGCGGCGGGGTGCGCCTGGGGTGTGGCTTCCGCCAGCCAAATTTCGGAACGAAATTTGGGGCGTCGGTCATGGGCATCGGCCCCTACGCCCCGCGGGGGGACGAGGGACGGCACGCTGGGTCGTCGTGCCCTACGGGTGGTTGCGGAGAGCCGCCGCGATTGCCCTGGGGAGCGGCGCACAGCGGAGCGTCTGCGCCAGCGGGGGCGAGGGATGGGCGGGAATCGCGGCAGAGATTACCCCAAAAGTGTCCAGCAACCTCGGACAATCCCTCAGTCAGCCTGCGGCTGACAGCTCCCTTTACACAAGGGAGCCTTCGGGGACATAGTGCAACGTAAGCTGGCCACGGCGACGGACCGCCGAGGTCGTCGGCCCCTACGGGGGCGGCAGCGGTGCGCGGCGGGAGGGGGTCAGAAGAGCTCTACCTGGTCGGGGAGGAGGTCGCTGCCGATGGCTTTGTGCTGGCGCTGGGTCTCCCGGTCCAGGCGCTCGGTGATGGCGATGCGGCGGAGGATGTCCTTGGCGGTGGCGTCCAGGGCGGTGCCCTCGGAGTAGTCCGCCGGGAAGATGAAGTCCACCCGGCCGTCCTCCAGCAGCTTCTCCACGCCGGGGCGGTTGGCGGACTGGTAGACGGCGATGGCCTGGCCGCCGTAGGAGCGCATCATCTTCATGCAGGGCACGTCCGAGAGGCCGTCGCCCACGTAGATCATGTTGTGGAAGGGCACCCGCTTGGAGTCGTCGGGCATGGAGTCGTTGAGGGTCTTGTCGTCGGAGATGTCCAGGACGCCCTTGTTGATGCGGTAGACGAACTGGGTCTTGTTGGTGAAGTTGACCGCCAGCTTGGGCCAGACCGGGCGGCCCTCCGGATCATAGTAGAACTCGCTGGCGTAGATCTCCTTGAACTCCCCGGCGATGGAGCAGCCCTCGATGATTTCCCGCAGACCGGAGGAGATGACATAGTGCTCCACCTGGACCCCCAGGCTCTCGCCGAAGGCGTTGATCCGGCGGAACCAGTCCTGGACACCGGGGAAGAGGACGATGCCCCTCCCCTTCTCCACCAGGTCCTGCCGGGTCACGGGGAGACCCCGCTTCTCCGCCTCCCGGATCATGGTGTACATGTAGGCCAGGATCCCGTCCATCCGGTGCCGGCGGCCGAAGTCGTTGGCGATGGGCCAGAACTCCGAGGGCTTCATCCCCAGGGAGGGGATGAAGGCATAGTCCTGCATGTCCGTGGTGCAGAGGGTCTTGTCGAAATCGTAGAGGAAGGCGATGATGGGGGTGGTCATGGGGAGACCTCCTTTGTGGGCCGGGTGGCCGGGAGTGGGGCGCTCTTTGCAAAAAGAGGCGGCCGGGGCCGCCTCTTTGGGGTCAAAGTTTAATAGTTCTTCCCGAACTTCAGATCGTCCAGGGGAGGAATACGGCGGGTGGGTTCGCTGTCGGCCTCCGCCTCGAAGGGGTTGCCCTCGGGGTACTCGTCGGCCTGGGGGGCCTCCTGGGGCTCCGGCTGGGGTTCCGGCTCTGGTTCGGTCTCCGCCAGGTGCTCGTGGATCTCCTCCGCGGCGGCGTCCGCCTGCTGGTCCGCGCTGGGGGCCTCCGGCACCACGGCCAGGCTGTCCAGCCGGGAGAGGAACTCCAGCTCCTTCTCGCAAGCGCTGCGGGCGGTGGCGATGAAGTCCGCCAGCTCCTGCTTGCCCTGGGCAAGACGGGCCTCGGACTCCCGGCGCTGGCGGTCCAGTTCGCCCATCTGGGCCTGGGCCTCGTCCTTCGCCTGGGCCAGCATCCCGTCCCGCTTCTGCTCGGCCTCCTTCACGATGGAGTCCGCCATTTTCTGGGCGGTGAGGAGGGTGGCGCGCATGGAATCCTCCGTGGCGCGGTAGTCCTCCACCTTCTCCACCAATACCTTCAGCTTGGACTTGAGGGCGGCGTTCTCCTTATAGAGGGCGGAGTAGTCATCCGACAGCTCGTCCAGAAACTCGTCCACAGAGGCCATGTTGTAGCCGCCCATGACGGCCTTGGGGAATGCGCGGCTCGCGACTTCCTGCGGTGTCAGCATCGTTCTCGCCCTCCCTTAGAAATACATGCCGCTGCTTTCCAGCTCGTCGATGAGGTCCCCCTCGATGTCCACATGGTAGGGGGTGATGATGTAGGTGTTGGCGGCGATCTTCTTGATCTTGCCCTCCCCGGCGTAGGCCACGCCGGACAGGAAATCGATGAGCCGCCGGGCGATGTCCTTGTTGGTGGACTCCAGGTTGATGACCACGGTGCGCTTGTCCTTCAGGTGGTCGGCGATCTCGGCGGCGTTCTCAAAGCGCTCCGGCTTCACCAGCACCACCTTCAGCTGGGTGGTGGCGTGGATGTTCACCACCTTGTTGTGGCGGTCCTCACTGCCGCCCTTGACCCGCTCAAAGCTGGGTTCCCGGCGGGGGGGGGCCTCCTCCAGCTCGTCCTCGTCGTCATAGTCCTCGTCCTCGTCGTAGGGATGGGTCCATTTCTTCAGTTCGTCCAAGATGCTCATATTGGAAAAGCCTCCCATCGGGCGGGGACCCTTGTCAGGTGGCCGCCCCGTAATTTCTGGCGCCGAAAATGGCAGTGCCCACGCGGACCATGGTGGCCCCGGCACGGATGGCTTCCTCAAAATCGCCGCTCATGCCCATGGACAGGTATTCTAATTCATTATGGAACAATTTCTCGTTGATGTCAACAGAAAGCGCCCGGACTTTTTCAAAATAGGGGCGGCTTTCCCGGGGATCGGCGCAGACCGGCGGGATGGTCATAAGGCCCCGGACGCGGACGTTGGGCAGCCCTAAGGCGGCTTCCGCGACGGAGTAGACCTCGGTCATGGGCAGGCCGCCCTTGCTCTCCTCCCCGGCGGCGCTGACCTCCAGCAGGATGTCCTGGGTGACGCCCCGCTTCTCCGCCAGGCGCTGGACCTCTTGGAGGAGGGGGAGGGAGTCGATGGACTCGATGAGGTCCACCCGGCCCACGAGATACTTCACCTTGTTGCGCTGCAGTCGGCCGATGAAGTGGAGGGCGGCGCCGGCGTAAGCCCCCTGGGCGTCCTTTTCCAGCAGCTCCTGGACCCGGTTTTCCCCCAGGGCGGTGAGGCCGCCGGCGATGGCCTCCCGGCAGGCGGCGGCGTCGTTCATCTTGCTGGCGCCCACCAGCAGGATGTCCTCGGGCCTGCGGCCGGCGCTCTCCGCGGCGGCGGCGATCCGGGAGCGGACGGCGGCGATGTTTTCAGCGATGGACATGGAAGCGCTCCTTTCTCTTTGGCGGGGGTCAGCGGACCACGGCGCCGTCGGACAGTTCCTTGGCGGTGAGGATGATCTCCTCCCCCGGGCGGAGGCGGAGGCTCTCCTTCTCGGCGGCGGCCCTCACCAGGGAGAAGCCGTCACCGGTGTAGACCACGGTGACGGGCTTGAAGCGGGCCACCCGGCCCACCACGGTGTAGACGCCGGTGGTGCGGGTGGTGATCTCCTCCCCGTTCTCACCGGTGGTGGTGACGGTGTCCACCCGCAGGGCGGTCTGGGGGACCCGGATGCCCTCGGTGGTCTTCAGGATGATGGAGGCGCTCTGGTGGCGGAGGAGCGTCAGCTCCGCGAGGTACTCCCGGCCGGAGAGGATGACCAGGGTCCGGCCATTCTCGCTCTCCCCCACCCGCCAGACCTCCGCCGGCAGGTCGTCCGCCGCGCCCTTGGAAAAGCGCAGGGTGACGCTCTGGCCCTCCGTGAGGTCTGCGGCGTCGTCGTCCGGCAGGGCGGCGGCGTAGTACCAGCGGTCAGAGGTGATGAGCTTGCCCACGTTGGAGCTGACGGCGCTGTCCGCCGTCAGGGCGCTGAGGGCGGAGGGGGTCAGGGTATCCAGGCTCTCCGGGGTGAGGACGGTCTCGTAGCCGTCCACCACGGCGGAGTAGATGCCGCTCTTCGGGGCCGTCAGGGTGCGGACGGAGTTCGCCCCCTGGGCCGCCAGGCTCTTGCGCTGGGCCTGGAGCTCCGCCAGCTCCGCCGCGGCGTCCGTGCCGTCGCCCCGGCTGTAGTCCCGCTTCAGGACCAGGGAGCGGAGCTGGGAGATCTCGCTCTCCGCCTGGGCCAGGGCCCCGCCCTCCACCGAGCGGCGCAGGGAGAGGAGGGAATCCTGGATCTGGCTGTCCAGCCGGAGGGAGGCCACGCCGCTGAGGCTCTCCTCCGCGGCGTAGCGGAGCTGCTCGATGCGCTCATCCAGGCGGTCCAGCTCCGTCTGCCGGTCCAGGGACGCCTGGTCGGCGTAGACCTTCGCCACGGTGCCGCCCTGGGAGA
>SFLD01000086.1 GCA_004553545.1 Clostridiales bacterium
TGATCCCGTAGTTTATCAGTTGTGCAATGCGTTTGTTGATCATTTCTTTCACCGACCCTTTGCCTGTTTGATTGATAGGGAGATGCGGTGCTTTTTCTCGTCCACATCCAGCACCACAACCTTCACAATATCCCCCACCGCCAGCGCCTCGCTGGGGTGGCGGATGAATTTATCACTGATCTGGGAGATGTGGACCAGACCGTCCTGATGGACGCCGATATCCACAAAGACCCCGAAGTCGATCACGTTGCGCACCGTGCCGGTCAGCTCCATGCCCGGCTTCAGATCCTTGATCTCCAGCACGTCCTGCCGCAGCAGCACCGGGGGCAGCTCATCCCTGGGGTCCCGCCCCGGCTTGAGAAGCTCGGCGGCAATGTCACGCAGGGTAGGCTCGCCCACGCCGCACTCCTCCGCCGCTTTCTTCACGCCGTAAGTCTCCAGCCGCCGGGGCAGTTCTTCGATCTTCCCGGCGGCCACCTCCGCCATGCTGTAACCGCAGAGGGCGATCAGCTTTTCCGCGGCGGCATAGCTCTCCGGGTGGACGGCGGTGTTATCCAGCACCTGTCCGCTCTCCGGCACCCGCAGAAAGCCCGCGCACTGCTGGAAGGCCTTGGGTCCCAGCTTGGGCACCTTGGTGATGCTCTTGCGGCTGGTGAAGGGGCCGTTCTCCTCCCGGTAAGTCACGATGTTTTTGGCGGTGGTCTTGTTCAGGCCCGCCACCCGCTGCAGCAGGGAGGGGGAAGCGGTGTTGATGTCCACCCCCACCGCGTTGACGCAGTCCTCCACCACGCCGCTGAGAGTCTCCTCCAGCTTGGCCTGGGGCATATCGTGCTGGTACTGGCCCACGCCGATGGCCATGGGGTCGATCTTCACCAGCTCCGCCAGCGGGTCCTGCAAGCGCCGGGCGATGGACACCGCCGAGCGCAGATTCACATCATAGTCCGGGAACTCCTCCGCCGCCAGCTTGGAGGCGGAATACACCGAGGCCCCTGCCTCGTTGACGATGGCGTAGGCCTGGCCGCCCCCCAGGCGGTGCAGCATCTCCACGGTCATCTGCTCCGTCTCCCGGGAGGCGGTGCCGTTGCCGATGGCGATATGCTCTACGCCGTGTTTGCGGATCAGGCCGGTGAGGATGCGGATGGCCTCCTCCTTCTTTCCGGCGGAAAAGGTGGGATAGACCACCGCCGTGTCCAGCACCTTGCCGGTGCCGTCCACCACAGCCACCTTGCAGCCGTTGCGGTAACCGGGGTCCAGCCCCATGGTCACCCTGCCCTTCACCGGCGGCTGCATCAGCAGGGGCTTCAGATTCAGGGCGAACATTTTGATGGCCCCCTCGCAGGCGGCGTCGGTCAGCTTGTTCCGCGCCTCCCGTTCCAGGGAGGGGAAAAGCAGCCGGTCATAGGCGTCCTCTGCGGCAGAGCGGACAAAGGCCATGGCGCTGCTGCCGGGGCGAACCACCGCCCGGCGCAGCCGCTGTAAGGCGGCCTCCCTGTCTAGCTCCACGGAGACCTTCAGCACGCCCTCCTTCTCCCCCCGGTTGATGGCCAAAATCTGGTGGCCCTGCAGCCGGCTGAGGCTCTGGCTGAAATCGTAATACAGGCGGTAAACCGTGTCCTCCTCGGTGGCGGCTTTGGACTCCAGCCGGCCGTTGGCTTCGATGAAAGAGCGCAGAATTTTGCGGATCTCCGCATCGTCGGAGATCATCTCCGCAATGATGTCGGAAGCCCCGGCCAGGGCCTCCTCCACCGTTGCCACGCCCTTCTCCGGGTCAATATAATCCTTTGCCAGTGTCTCCGGCTCCGGCAGACCCGGCCCCTGTTCAAACAGCTGCAGGGCCAAGGGCTCCAGCCCCTTCTCCTTGGCCATGGTGGCTCTGGTGCGGCGCTTCTGCTTATAGGGCCGGTACAGGTCCTCCAGGGCCGCCAGGGTCTGGGCCTGGTCGATGGCGCCGGCCAGTTCCTCCGTCAGCTTGCCCTGTTCCTCAATGGCTTTCTTCACCGTGTCCCGCCGCTCCTGCAAATTCCGCAGGTATTCCAGCCGCTCCGCCAGATTG
>SFLD01000087.1 GCA_004553545.1 Clostridiales bacterium
GTGCTGGCCCGGGTCACCGCCGAGCCCCGGCTGAAAATGCGCTGGAACGGCAAGACCATTGTGGACATCAGCAGGGAATTTCTCAATTCCAACGGCGCGGAGAAGCACGTGGAGGCCCACGTGGAAAAGGCCCGGGACTACGTCAAGGCCATCCCCGCCGGTTTCGCCCAGGGCTATCAGGCTCTGGCCGGGGATCTGAACGTCTGCTCCAAGCGGGGCCTTTCCGAGCGCTTTGACTCCACCATCGGCGCCGGCACCGTGCTGATGCCCTTCGGCGGCATCCACCAGCAGACTCCCATCCAGGCCATGGTGCAGAAAATCTCCGTGGAGCAGAAGCACACCGATGACTGCTCCCTGATGGCCTGGGGCTACAACCCCTTTATCAGCGAAAAGAGTCCCTACCACGGGGCCTATCTGGCAGTGGTGGAATCCGTCTGCAAGCTGATCGCCACCGGCGCCAGGTTTGAGGATGTTTACCTCACCTTCCAGGAGTACTTTGAGCGGCTCCGCCGGGAGCCGGCGCGCTGGGGCAAGCCCCTGGCCGCCCTGCTGGGCGCTTTCAAGGCCCAGATGGCCCTGGGCATCGGCGCCATCGGCGGCAAGGACTCCATGAGCGGCTCCTTCGAGGATATGGATGTGCCGCCCACGCTGGTGTCCTTCGCCGTGACTACGGAAAAGACCGGCAGCATCGTTTCCAACCACTTCAAGGCCGCCGGGCACAATGTGGTGCTCCTCGCCCCCAAGCGGGACGCCGAGGGCCTGCCTGTCACCGCCTCCCTGCTGGAGGTCTTTGACACGGTACATGTGCTGCTGCGAAGCGGCAGCGCCGTCACCGCCTATACCCCCGGCTACGGCGGCATCGCCGAGGCCGTGATGAAGATGGCCTTCGGCAACGGCCTGGGCTTTGAATATGACGGCAGTCTCAGCCTTGACGACATTTTTGGCTATCAGTATGGTTCCTTCCTGCTGGAGGTGACGGAGGATGTGGGCTGCGGCCAGGTCATCGGCCGTATCACGGAAGAAGCGGCCATATCCTCTCAGGGCGAGAGACTGGCCCTGGATGCCCTGCAGGCCGTCTACGAGGACAAGCTGGAGAGCGTTTATCCTTGCAACATCCCCGCCTCCCAGGGCCCCATGGAGCTGTTCAGCTACAGCGGCCAGGGCGCTGCAGCCCCCGCTGTGAAGGTAGCCAAACCTCGTGTGCTGATCCCGGTGTTCCCCGGCACCAACTGCGAGTATGACACCGCCAAGGCCATGCGGGACGCCGGGGCGGAGCCGGAAATTCTGGTCATCAACAACCTGAGCTCCGACGGCATCGCCCGCAGCGTGGAGCGCTTCGCCCAGTCCCTGGCCCAGAGCCAGATGATCTTCATTCCCGGCGGCTTCTCCGGCGGCGACGAGCCGGACGGCTCCGGCAAGTTTATCACCGCTTTCTTCCGCTCCGCCGCCGTCCGTGAGGGCGTCACCGAGCTGCTTGAGCAGCGGGACGGCCTGATCTGCGGCGTGTGCAACGGCTTCCAGGCCCTGATCAAACTGGGTCTGGTGCCCTACGGCAGGATCATCGACACCGATGAGAATTGCCCCACCCTGACCTTCAACACCATTGCTAGGCACCAGTCCCGGATCGTCCGGGTCCGGGTGGCCTCCAACAAGTCCCCCTGGCTCAGCAAGACCCAGGTGGGGGAGATCTACAGCGTGCCCATCTCCCACGGCGAGGGCCGCTTCCTGGCCTCCGAGGAGCTGATCCGCCACCTGGCCGCCAATGGCCAGATCGCCACCCAGTATGTGGATCTGGCAGGCAATGCCACCGGCGATGTGCACTTCAACCCCAACGGCTCCGCCTTCGCGGTGGAGGGCATCTGCTCCCCCGATGGCCGGGTCTTCGGCAAGATGGGCCATGCCGAGCGCATCGGCAGCGGCCTGTATAAAAACGTGCCCGGCGCGTACGACATGCATATGTTCTCCGCCGCGGTGGAATATTTCAAATAAGGTGAGGAGAGAGACTTATGGCTTGGCTCAGCGATATTGAGATTGCCCAGCAGTGCACC
>SFLD01000057.1 GCA_004553545.1 Clostridiales bacterium
CCTTCACCACCTTCATCGACATCCAGGGCGTGGAGGACTTCCACGGCGAGATGGACTTCAAGGTGGCCGGCACCAAGAAGGGCATCACCGCCATCCAGATGGACCTGAAGAACGACGGCCTCACCATGGCCATCATCAAGGAGGCCCTGGAGACCACCTATGACGCCCGCTGCCAGATCCTGGACCAGATCATGCTGCCCGCCATCGCGGAGCCCCGGAAGGAAGTTTCCAAGTACGCGCCCAAGATGATCACCATGCACATCAATCCCGACCGCATCCGGGAGGTCATCGGCAAGGGCGGCTCCGTCATCCAGAAGATCGTGGCCGACACCGGCGCCAAGATCGACATCGACGACGACGGCACCATCCACATCGCCTCTCCCGACGCCGCCAGCTGCGACGCCGCCAAGAAGTGCATCGACGACATCGTCTTCGAGCCCACCGTGGGCGAGCTGTACTACGGCCGCGTGGTGCGCCTGATGACCTTCGGCGCCTTCGTGGAGCTGGCCCCCGGCAAGGACGGTCTCGTCCACATCTCCAAGCTGGCCGACCACCGCATCGAGAAGGTGGAGGACGCCTGCAAGGTGGGCGACATGATGTGGGTCAAGGTCACCGAGATCGACGAGAAGGGCCGCGTGAACCTCTCCCACAAGGACGCCATGAAAGAGATCAAGGCGAAGGAAGCCGCCGGCGAGCGGGTGAAGTAAACCCCAGAGACCAACGGGGGCGGGCCTGCGCCCGCCCCCGCGTTCTCTCCCAGATAAGGAGGAAGCAGCCATGGAATATCGGAAATTCGGAAAGCACATCGTGCTGCGGCTGGACCCCGGCGAGGAGATCCTGACCCAGCTGCGGGTCCTGGCAGAGCGGGAGGACATCCGCTTTGCCGCCGTCCAGGGCCTGGGCGCCGTCAATGACTTCACCGTGGGGGTCTTCCACACGGACACGAAGGTCTATGAGTCCCGGCGCCACCAGGGGGCCTATGAGATCACCTCCCTCACCGGCACGGTGGACCGGATGGCAGGGAGCTTCTACGCCCACCTGCACTTCAGCGCCGCCGGGGAGGACAACACCGTCCTGGGCGGCCACCTGAACGAGGCCCGGATCAGCGCCACCGGCGAGCTGGTGCTGACCCTCATTGACGGGGAGCTCGACCGGGAGAAGAGCCCGGAGGTGGGCCTGAACCTCTGGAAATTCTGAGCCGGAACGGCAGGATGGAAACATCCTGCCGTTTTTCCGTCCCCGGCGGGAGGCGGCTTTTCCCGAAAAGTCCCTCTCGCTTTTCCCATTTTCCTGTGCTATGATAGGAATGATACCCACAGACAGGAGGGAGGCGGCCTATGGAGCGGCAGAACAGCGAGGCGCAGCGGGAGCGGCAGCGCAGGCGCATCTTTGAAATCGTGGAGATCGGCGCGGCGGACGATCTCCTCAGCCGGGGCTACGACTTCTTCGGCTCTCTCGTGGTGGTGCTGGAGCTGGCGGCCAGCGTGGCCGCCACCTTCGACGGGGCGGAGGCCCGCTGCGGGGCGCTCCTCGACACGGTGGAGCTCGCGACCTCCGCCTTCTTCGCGGTGGACTACGTCCTGCGGGTCTGGACGGCCCGCTGCCTCTATCCCACCCTGACGCCGGGGAAGGCCACGGTCCGCTACGTCAGCTCCATCGGCGGTCTCATCGATCTCGCGAGCTTCCTGCCCACCTTCCTGCCGGTGTTCTTCCCCAGCGGGATGGTGGCCTTCCGGATGTTCCGGGTGGTGCGGATCTTCCGGCTCTTCCGCATCAACGCCTACTATGACTCCCTCCACGTCATCACGGAGGTCCTGCGCAGCAAGCGCCAGCAGCTGCTCTCCTCCGTCTTCATCATCCTGACGCTGATGCTGGCCTCCAGCCTCTGCATGTACTCCCTGGAGCACGAGGCCCAGCCGGAGGTCTTCCGCAACGCCTTCTCCGGCATCTGGTGGTCCGTCTCCACCCTGCTGACCGTGGGCTACGGGGACATCTACCCCATCACCACGGCGGGCAAGATCTTCGGCATCGTCATCACCTTCCTGGGGGTGGGCATGGTGGCCATCCCTACGGGTATCATTTCCGCCGGCTTCGTGGACCAGTACTCCCGCATCAAGCGCATCAGCGAGTACGGCCAGGCCTCGGACGTCCACTTCATCCAGGTCTACCTCCGGAAGAAGGACGCCTGGGTGGGCAAGACCATCCGGGACGCCGGGCTCCCCGGCGGCGTCATCGCCGCCGCCATCCAGCGGGGCGGGCGCATCGTGATGCCCCGGGGCGACACGGTACTGGAGGCCGGGGACACCCTGGTCCTGGGGGCCCAGGGCTTCCGCAACGACCAGCACATCGACCTCAAGGAGATCACCCTCCGCCGCCAGAACCCCTGGGTGGGCCAGCACATCCGGGAGCTGGACATCTCCCGCCGGACCCTCATCGTCCTGGTGCGGCGGGACGGCAAGGCCCTCATCCCCCACGGCGATCTGCGGCTGCGGGAGGGGGACACCGTGGTGCTCTACACCCAGACCGCCGTCCGTCCGGAGCCGGAGACGGAGGAGATCATCGAGTTCTGAGCGGGCAGGGGACCGCCGCCGCGGGCGTCCCCGGGGATCTCTCCCGGTCCCTTTCTTCGCGGAACGCCCCCGGGATGGGGGCAGCGGCCCCGGCGCCGGCCGGGGTGGAAAGGAAGATCATGTATGGATTCTGAACGCAAGGTGGCGGTGCTCTTCGACGCGGAGAACATCGCCAGCAAGTATACGCCGGTGATCCTCAACGAGGCCAACGCCCTGGGGAGCGTCATCATCCGGCGGATCTACGGGGACTGGACGGCCCGGGAGATGAGCTCCTGGAAGCAGGTGATCCTGGACCACTCCATCCAGCCCATCCAGCAGTACCGGAACGTCTCGGGGAAGAACTCCTCGGACTCCGCCCTCATCATCGACGCCATGGACCTCCTCTACCAGGGGCGGGTGGACGCCTTCTGCATCGTGTCCTCGGACAGTGACTTCACCCGCCTCGCCGCCCGGCTGCGGGAGTCCGAGAAGTTCGTCCTGGGCCTGGGGGAGCAGAAGACGCCCCAGAGCTTCATCTCCGCCTGCAGCAAGTTCGCCTACCTGGACCTCCTCTATGAGGCGGCCCAGCCGGAAAAGAGCGAAAAGGCGGAAAAGAAGGCCAAAAGCAAGGGCAAGAACCAAAAGAAGGCCGCCCAGCCCCCGGAAAAGCCCGCCGTCCCGGAGAGCCGGGCAGGCTCGGACCTGGCCGTGGTGCGGGAGACCCTTCTCAAGCTGGCGGAGGAGAACTCCTCCGACGACGGGTGGATCCTCTCGTCCAAGCTGGCGGAGCTCCTGACCCGGAAGCTGCCGGACTTCGACGTCCGGAACTTCCGCTACAAGAAGTTCGTGCAGTTCGTGGAGTCCCTGCAGCTCTTTGAGACCAAGCGCCAGGCCGCCGAGGGCGAGCTGGTGCACACCATCTACTTCCGGGTGAAGGCGTAAAGGAGGCAAGCGCATGTTTCTCTACTTCCTGCTGGCCCTCGCGCTGACGGCGGCGGACCAGGCGGTGAAGGCCTGGACCGTGGGCCATTTCGCCGCCCCGGCAGCGGGCTTTACCGCCACGGCGGATGCCTATGCCCCCTGCATCCCCGGCATCCTGGAGCTGACGCGGGTCCACAACTACGGCGCGGCCTGGTCCAGCTTCTCCGGGATGCGCTGGCTCCTCAGCGCCGTCACCGCCGCCATCCTGATCGCGGTTCTGGTGCTGCTGCTCCGGGGTGTCGTGCGGCATCCCGCAGGCCGCGTCGCCGGGGCGCTGATCCTGGCGGGGGGCCTTGGGAACCTCATCGACCGGGTGCGGCTTGGGTACGTGGTGGACATGTTCCACTTCGTCTTCTGGCCCAGCTATCCGGTCTTTAACCTGGCGGACATCTGCATCGTGGCCGGGGCCATCCTGGGGGCCATTTACTACCTCTTCCTCTATGAAAAGCACGACAAGGGGGCCCGGGCATGAGCGCCCTGACCCTCCCCGTGCCGCCGGAGGCCGCCGGCGGGCGGATCGACGCCTGGCTCTCGGACCAGCGGGAGGACCTGACCCGCTCCGCCGCCGCCCGGCTCCTGGAGGACGGGCAGGTGACCTGCGGCGGCAAACCCCTGCCGAAGAACTACCGTCTCCGGGGCGGCGAGACCCTGACGGTGACGCTGCCGGAGGTCCAGGAGACGGAGCTCCTCGCCCAGGACATCCCCCTGGACGTGGTCTACGAGGACGAGGACGTCATCGTCCTCAACAAGCCCAAGGGCCTGGTGGTGCATCCCGCCCCGGGCCACGCCGACGGGACCCTGGTCAACGCCCTGCTCCACCACTGCGGGGACTCCCTCTCCGGCATCGGGGGGGAGAAGCGGCCCGGCATCGTCCACCGCATCGACCGGGACACCTCGGGCCTCATCATCGCGGCGAAGAACGACTTCGCCCACCAGAAGCTCTCCGCCCAGCTCTCGGACCACAGCCTGGCCCGGACCTATGAGTGCATCGTGGTGGGCAACCTCCGGGAGGACTCCGGCACCGTGGACACCCCCATTGGACGGGACAAACGGGACCGGAAGAAGATGGCGGTGGTCCCGGATGGCCGCCGGGCCGTCACCCATTGGGAGGTCATCGCCCGCTACCCGGGCTTCACCCACGTCCGCTGCCGGCTGGAGACCGGGCGCACCCACCAGATCCGGGTCCACATGGCCTACCTCGGCCACCCCATCCTGGGGGACACGGTCTACGGGGCGAAGAAGCCCGTGCCGGGGCTCCAGGGCCAGTGCCTCCACGCCGTGGGGCTGCGCTTCGTCCATCCCCGGACCGGGGAGACCGTGGCGCTCACCTGTCCCCTGCCGGAGGAGTTCCAGCGGGAGCTGAAGAAACTGGAGGCGAGACGATGACCGTTCTCCTCATTGTGCTCCTGATGATCACCGCCTGCGTTTTCGCCTATGAGCACAGCAAGCGCCGCCTGATGCAGGCCGTGCTGGACTGCACGGCGGTGGACGACGATGAGGCCGTCACCAAGCACGCCCAGGTGGCGGCGCTGCGGAGCGTGGGCATCACCCTGCCGCCGGAGCAGGAGCGGGAGCTCCTCTGGCACAGCGATCCGGAGCAGAGCATGTTCTACGCCCACTGCCCCTACTGGGGGATGCTGGGCAGCGGCGAGTTCGACTGGGACCGGGTCTACTCCCCCGGGGACGCCGAGTGCATCCAGGAGGAGGACGCCTACGTCCCCATCCTCCAGGGCCTTGCCCGCATCTCCGGCCTGCCGATGGAAGGGATCCGGGGCCATGACTGCTATCACGCCGACTTCACCCTGGCGGGCCATCCCGTCTCCTTCCACGCCAGGGAGACCCGGGACTTCCTGGACCCCAAGGTCGGGGAGTTCCTGAACCGCCAGATCCGGAAGTACCTGCCGGAGACGAAGGAGCGCTTCTTCCTGGACGGTGGCCGCCCCGCCCCCATCTGGTACTGGGGTACCGAGACCGAGGCCCAGGCAGTGAACGGGAAGACCGGGATGAAGTTCCGCTGAGCGCAGGCAGACGCACAGATCCGCCCCCGGCAGAGAGCAGAGCATCTGGCCCGTAGGGGACAGGCTGGTGCGCCTGGCGGCGGGGTGTAGTCACCCCGCCCTACGGGTGCAACACAGGTAGTACCCAGCAACGGGCCGATGTGGGCATCGGCCCCTACGGGGAGACGGGGAGGTTCCCGCAGCCACCCGGGCCAGCGGCGCACAGCGGAGCGTCTGCGCCAGCGGATGGGAGGGACGAGAAGAAATCGGAGCAGAGATCATCCCCAAAGGGGTCATCAACCTCGGGCAATCCCTCAGTCACGGCTGCGCCGTGCCAGCTCCCTTTGCACAAGGGAGCCTTAGGGACGGGGGATGCGGATTGCCGCGTCGGCCCTGCGGGCCTCCTCGCAATGACAAGCGTTTTCTGTCATTCCGAGGAGCGGAGCGACGTGGGAATCCGTGGGCCGATGTACCTAGGGCATGGCTTCCGCCGACCAAATTTCGTGCCGAAATTTGGGGCGTCGGTCATGGGCATCGGCCCCTACGCCCTGCGGGGGACGGCACGCCGGGTCGTCGTGCCCTACGGGTGGGTGCGGGGGGCTTCATCAACTGCCCGGGGGGAGCCGGCGCGCAGCGAAGCGTCCGCGCCCGCAGCCGCGAGGGATGGGCGGGAATCGGCGCAAGAACCATCCCAAAAGGAGGACCGCCCCCGCGACCACTCAGGCAGCGCTTAGCGAAGCGGAAAGCGCGGAAAGCGCGGAAAGAGAAGCTGGTCAAATTCGATTTTTGCCCGACGACCTCAGAGTGCAGCACGGCGCACAATGTCCGGAAATCTCAGCAAAGCCCCGCCCGTGCTCCCGTAGGGATCACCTTAACTGAGCAGCACAGTTTAGAGCCGCGTCCCGCTGCGCGGCAGGGCGCGTCCCGCGCCCGTAACTGCGCAGCGATCAAGCGTTTTTTTGACGGCTCCACCGCCGTTTTCTTTTTGGGGTGCCAAAAAGAAAATGGGGGTGGAAAGCCATCGATCTTCATCGATACCCCCGGCCGGTCGGCCACCCCCCGGCGGATGCCATCCGCCGCAAACCCCGCCCCCTTGGGGGGCACGCAAAGGAGAAAAGATCCCATGTTTCAAGGTTTTGACGATACCACCGTGGACTTCCTCTGGGGCATCCGGCTCAACAACGAGCGGCCCTGGTTCGAATCCCACAAGCAGGACTACCTGGACCACCTCTACCGGCCCATGAAGGAGCTGGGGGACGAGCTCTACGACCACGTGGCCCCGCAGCTCAAGGGGGAACCCCTGATGTGCAAGGTCTCCCGCATCTACCGGGACGCCCGGCGGCTCTACGGCCGGGGGCCCTACAAGGACCACCTCTGGATCTCCATCCAGAAGCCCGCCGGGGCCTGGGACGAGGCCCCCTGCTTCTGGTTTGAGCTCTCCCCGGACGGCTGGAGCTACGGCATGGGCTTCTACTCCGTGAAGCCCGCCACCATGGCCCGGCTCCGCCGCCAGCTCACCGAGCGGCCGGAGGAGATGGAGACCCTGATGCGCAGGCTCCGCCGCCAGGGGGAGTTCACCCTCTCCGGCGAGACCTACAAAAAGCCCCGGGCCCAGGCGCCCTCGGAGCTCCTGGCCCCCTGGTACGTCCTCAAGGGCTTCTCCCTCTCCCACGACGAGGCCCTGACGGAGGAGCTCTTCTCCCGGGACATCCTGGCGCGGGTGGCAGCGGGCTATGACTTCCTGCTGCCCTACTACCGCTACTTCTCCGCTCTCTGCGCGGAAGGGGACTGACGGGGCTTGCGTTTCCCGCCGGAATGTGCTATCTTACCCTCGGATGACAAGGGCAGACGCGCTTTCCGGCGGCCCTGATAGGCGCTGAGCGTCGTCATCGTCCTAGGTGGGCGTCAGCCCACCGTCGTCCTCTTCCTCGCCAGAGCCCATCATTGCTCGCCGGAAAGTCCTTCGGAGTTTTTCGGGAGCGGAAACGGCTTTCAGCCCCGAAAAACCGCGTTTGCCCTTATCAACCGAGGGTACCATCGAAATGAGAGCCGCCGGGTCGTTTTCCCCCGGACGGCGCGTTGAGGAGGTTTTTGCTATGGCACTGATGATTTGTCCGGAATGCGGCGGCCAGGTCAGCGACAAGGCCCACGCCTGCCCCCACTGCGGCTATCCCATCGAGGAGCTGATGAAGAAGGGCCCGGAGATCCCCGAGGTCTGCCTCTACGAGTACAAGGGCGAGACCTACGACGTGACGGACATCGTCCGGACCCTGCTGGCCGGGGACCGGGGCGAGGCCGCCGGCATCCTCTGGGAGCTGCTGGACCTCAAGCGGGAGGAAGTCACCGCGGTGCTCTCCTCCATCGAGAGCCAGTTCAAGGTCCGCTGAGCGCAAACAAAGCGCCTGCCGCAGGGCAGGCGCTTTGCTTTCCCCGGGCCGATACCTGGATCCGCCCGGGCGGATCTGCCGGAAACATCCATTCTGGACCCCCGCCGGATTTCCCGCGGAAAAGCGCATTGCGCTTTTCCGCCTTTTGTGCTATGCTAAGTTGGTTAAAGTATCAAAACTGGGAGGATATGCCCTTGGAACGGAAAGACGTTTTGATCCCGGCGGCGGACATCGAGCGCCAGCGGGAGTTTACCCAAAAGATCCGCGCGCTGCACGAGGCCCGGGAGGCCCATCCCACCGCCTGCGTGGATACCTTCGGCTGCCAGCAGAACATGGCGGACGGCCAGCAGCTCATGGGGATGCTGGAGGAGATGGGCTTCACCCTGGTGCGTGACCCGGCGGAGGCCGACCTGGCCCTCCTCAACACCTGCGCCGTGCGGGAGCACGCGGAGGACCGGGTCTTCGGCAACCTGGGCGCTCTCAGCCACGCCAAGAAAGCCAACCCCGCCATGATCCTGGGCCTCTGCGGCTGCATGGCCCAGGAGGAGCGGGTGAGCCAGCGGGTGAAGCAGTCCTACCCCTACGTGAACCTGGTCTTCGGGCCCCAGTCCATGTGGCGCTTCCCGGAGCTTCTCTGGCAGGTCTATCAGGGCCAGAAGCGGGTCTTTTCCGTGGCGGAGGAGCACGGCTCCATCGCCGAGGGCCTGCCCATCGTCCGGGAGGACGGCATCAAGGCCTGGGTCAGCATCATGTACGGCTGCAACAACTTCTGCTCCTACTGCATCGTGCCCTACGTCCGGGGCCGGGAGCGCAGCCGGGAGCCGGACTGCGTCATCGAGGAGGTCCGGTCCCTGGTGGCGGAGGGGTACAAGGACATCACCCTCCTGGGCCAGAACGTCAACTCCTACGGCAAGGACCTGGAGAAGGATTACGACTTCTCGGACCTCCTCCGGGACATCGACGCCATCCCAGGGGATTACCGCATCCGCTTCATGTCCAGTCACCCCAAGGACGCCACGAAGAAGCTCTTTGACACCATGGCGCAAAGCCGCCACGTGGCCCGGCAGCTGCACCTGCCCTTCCAGTCCGGCAACGACCGGGTGCTGAAAGAGATGAACCGCCGCTACACCCGGGCGCAGTACTTAGAGCTCGTGAACTATGCCAAGTCCGTGATGCCGGACATCGTCCTGACCTCGGATGTCATCATCGGCTTCCCCGGCGAGACGGAGGCGGAGGCCATGGACACCGTGTCTCTCGTGGACGAGGTGGGCTTCGACGCCCTCTTCACCTTCATCTACTCCCCCCGCCCCGGCACAAAGGCCGCCGCCATGCCGGACCCCGCCACCAAGGAGGAAAAGCAGGTCTGGTTTGACCGGCTTCTGGCCGTCCAGAACGCGAAGAGCGCCGAGATCCACGCGGGCTACATCGGCAGGACCGTCCGGGTCCTGGTGGACGGCAGGAGCGGCGACGAGAATTACCCCCTCTCCTCCCGCACCGAGGGCAACCGCCTGGTGCGCCTGAAGGGCGACGAGAGCCTTATGGGCCGGTTCGTCCAGGCGAAGATCACCGGCAGCAACACCTGGGCGCTTTACGGCGAGGTGGAGGAGACGAAGCCGCATTGCAGCTGCTGATCTGCCGCCCTGCTTGCAGGGCACTGCCTGGAACGCAGCCGTAGGGCACGACGACTCGGCGTGCCGTAACTCGGTTGACCAACCGGGGGTGCAGGGCATCCCCAGCGGGCTTTCCACCCCCTGTAGGGGGCGGGCTCCGTCCCGCCCCGTTGGGAAAGGCGTCGTTTCACGCCAATTTCTGTTGGTTCCCGAATGTCTCCAATCATCGCGTAGGGGCGGACCTATGTGTCCGCCCGCTCCCCCTCTTCGCGCGACCCGTTCACGGGCCGACACACAGGTCGGCCCCTACAAAACGTCCATCAACCCCCAAAAACCGGGCGGGGACAGAGCCCCGCCCCTACAGTCGACGAATGCCGGTTCGAGATCTACCAGGCCATCCCCAACCTCGTCTCCCGCAAGGTGAAATGCCTGGAATGACCACAGGCACCCCGCTCTCATCTTTCGTTCCCTGTTCCAACGTCCTTCGTAACAGAAATCCCCGTAAACTCCGGGATGGTTTCCAAAGAAGGGCGCAGCCCTCCCTTTGGTCGTAGGAGGGGTCTGGGGGCGGGATCGAAACGCCCCCAGAATCTTTCTTGGGAAGCGCGAGGGGATATTCTTTTGATTCGAAAAGAATATCCCCTCGCAAGCCGCCGATCTTCGTCGGCACTCCCGGCGGGGTGTAGTCACCCCGCCCTATGGACCGCCCCACAGGGCGCGGCCCATCAAGCAATGAACCCCCATGGCCTGGGACCAGGCCAACATCCTATGAAAATGAGGTGATCCCATTGGCGGAGCTGACGCCTATGATGCGGCAATATCTGGAGATCAAGAAGGACAACCCGGACTCCATCCTCTTCTTCCGCCTGGGGGACTTCTATGAGATGTTCGCGGACGACGCGAAGATCGCCTCCCGTGAGCTGGACCTGGCCCTCACCAGCCGGGACCACGGCAAGCATCAAAAGCCCGCCGAGGAGCAGATCCCCATGTGCGGCATCCCCTACCACGCCAGCGACGCCTACATCGCCCGGCTGATCTCCCGGGGCTACAAGGTGGCCATCTGCGAGCAGACAGAGGACCCCGCCAAGGCCAAGGGCCTCGTCAAGCGGGACGTCATCCGGGTGGTGACCCCCGGCACGGTGACGGACGCCGCGTGCCTACAGGACAAGGCCAGCAACTTCCTCTGCGGCATCTACCTGGACAAAAGCTCCGGCGGTGTCTGCTTCTGCGACATCTCCACCGGCAAGACCCATCTCACCGCCTTCACCGGCAAGGACTGCGCCGGGCAGATCGTCAACGAGCTGGGCCGCTTCTCCCCGGTGGAGGCCATTCTGAACGACGGCGCCTTTGAGAGCGAGGAACTTCTGACGGCCCTCCGCCAGCGCTTTTCCTGCCGGGTGGAGCACGCCGACCACCGCTTCCGCCTCTCGATGGCCGAGAAGGCCATCCGCGCCCAGTTCGGGGACGAGGGCTGGGGCAAGCTCCCCGCCGCCAACCCCGCCGCAGCCCTGAGTTTAGGCGGGTTACTCAGCTATCTCTACGAGACCCAGAAGGCGGACCTCAGCTACATCCGGGATCTCGAATACTATGCCCAGGGCGTCTTCCTGGAGCTGGACCTCACCGCCCGCCGCAACCTGGAGCTGACGGAGACCCTGCAGCGCCGGGAGAAGCGGGGCAGCCTCCTCTGGGTGCTGGACGAGACCAAGACCCCCATGGGCGGGCGGATGCTCCGCGCCTGGCTGGAGCGGCCATTGCGCTCCGTCACCGCCATTGCCCGGCGCTCCGCCGCGGTGGAGAGCCTCACGAAGGATTCCGTGGCCCGGGGCGAGCTGATGGCCGCCCTGCAGGGCTTCGGCGATATGGAGCGCATCCTGGGCCGGGTGGTCTACGGCAGCGCCGGGGGCCGGGACCTGGCCGCCCTCCGCTCCGCCATGGAGCGGCTCCCGGGCATCCGGGCGCAGATGGCGGCCTTCTCCGACCGGCGGCTCTCGGAGCTGCGGGAGGCCATCGATCCCCTGGAGGATGTGGCGGGCCGCATCGCCGAGACCCTCTGCGACGAGCCGCCCTTCTCCGTCCGGGAGGGCGGCCTCATCCGGGACGGCTACCACGCCGAGCTGGACCAGCTCCGGGACATCCTCTCCGGCGGCAAGGGCTTCCTCACGGAGCTGGAGCAGCGGGAGAAGGAGAAGACCGGCATCCGCACCCTGAAAGTCGGGTACAACAAGGTCTTCGGCTACTACATCGAGGTCTCCAACGCCTTCCGGGACCAGGTCCCGGCAGACTACATCCGCAAGCAGACCCTGGTGAACGGCGAGCGCTACATCACCCAGGAGCTGAAGGAACTGGAGCACACCGTCCTCACCGCCTCCGACCGGGCCGCCGCCCTGGAGTATGAGCTCTTCACGCAGCTCCGCCAGGAGGTGGCCGCCCAGGGCCCGCGGATCCAGTCCTGCGCCGCCGCCGTGGCGGAGCTGGACACCCTCTGCTCTCTCGCGGAGGTGGCCGTCCGGAACCGCTACTGCCGCCCGGAGGTGGACGAGTCCGGGGTCATTGAGATCCACGGCGGCCGCCACCCGGTGGTAGAGCAGATGCTCTCCAACGCCCTCTTCGTCCCCAACGACACCTTCATGGGCGCGGCGGAAAACCGCGTCGCCATCATCACCGGCCCCAACATGGCGGGCAAGTCCACCTACATGCGCCAGGTGGCCCTCATCGTGCTGATGGCCCAGATGGGCTCCTTCGTCCCGGCCTCCGCCGCCCGGATCGGCCTGGTGGACCGGATCTTCACCCGCATCGGCGCCAGCGACGACCTCTCCGGCGGCCGCTCCACCTTCATGGTGGAGATGAGCGAGGTCTCGGAGATCCTGCGGGAGGCCACCCCCCAGAGCCTCCTCATCCTGGATGAGATCGGCCGGGGCACCTCCACCTTTGACGGGGAGAGCCTGGCCCAGGCGGTGCTGGAATACTGCGCCGACCGCAAGACCCTGGGGGCCCGTACCCTTTTCGCCACCCACTACCACGAGCTCACGGAGCTGGAAGGGAAGCTCCCCGGCACCGCCAACTTCAACATCGCCGTGAAGGCCCGGGGGGATGAGATCATCTTCCTGCGGAAGATCCTCCCCGGCGGGGCGGACCGGAGCTACGGCATCGAGGTGGCGAAGCTGGCCGGCATCCCGGAGAAGGTCCTGAAAAGAGCCCGGACCATCCTCACTGAGCTGGAGAGCCAGAGCGACCGCCCCCGGCGGGAGAGCGCCCCCCAGGAGCAGATGACCCTGGGCAATGCCCGGGAGGAGGAAGTCCTGGACGCCCTGCGCCGCTCCCATCCCGACGCGCTGACGCCTCTTGAGGCCATGCAGCTCCTCTACGAGCTGAAAAAGAAATTGGAGTAACACCCTATGGCAAAGAAGAAATCCACCGCCGCCCTCTCCCATGGGGAGACGGTGGCAGGGCTCATTTTCCTGGCGCTGTACCTCTTCGTCCTGCCCCTCATCAAGGCCCCGGCCTTCGGTCTCGCGGAAAAGCTGCTGGACCTGAGTCTCTCCGCCTCCCTGGAAAACGCCATTTACTACTACCTCCTCTTCGCCGTGACCATCATCATCTTCCACGGCTACCTCTGCCGCACCAGCCGCCGCTTTCTGGATAACTTAGGGCTAGCCTGCCAGACCGTGGGCGTGGGCCTGGTGGCCCTCTACGGTCTCAACGAACTCTTCTTCCGGCTCAGCGCCGCCTGGATGGGCAACCGGGTGAACCTCAACGACTCCGTCATCTCCGCCCAGATCCGCTCCGCCCCCTGGTCCACCCTCCTGATCGTGGTGCTGCTGGCCCCCTTCATCGAGGAGGTCCTCTTCCGGGGCCTGGTCTTCGGGGGATTGAAGTCCCGCAGCCGTCCGGTGGCCTACGCGGTCTCGTGCCTGCTCTTCGCCTTCCTCCATGTCTGGCAGTTCGCAGCGGTGCACCAGGACCTCACCTACTTCCTCCTGATGCTCCAGTACCTGGTGCCGGGGCTGGTCCTGGCCTGGTGCTATGACCGCTCCGGGACCCTCTGGGCGTCCCTGGGCGTCCACGTCCTGGCAAATCTCCTGAGCGCCGTGACCATCCTCTAACGCCCACGCAGCCACCCCCCAAGGCATATTCTCAATTCTAAATTATCAATTCTCAATTTTTAATTCTCCATTCCAAAGGAGGTGCCCCTATGCCCCATATCCAGGAGATGCCCCGGGAGGTCTCGGAGCTCATCGCCGCCGGCGAGGTGGTGGAGCGGCCCGCCAGCGTCGTCAAGGAGCTGGTGGAGAACGCCCTGGACGCCGGCGCCAGCGCCGTCACCGTGGAGATCCGGGGCGGCGGCATGAAGCTCATCCGGGTGACGGACAACGGCTGCGGCATCGCCCCCGCCGAACTGCCCACCGCCTTCCTGCGCCACGCCACCTCCAAGCTCCGGACGGCGGAGGACCTGGGCCACATCGGCACCCTGGGCTTCCGGGGGGAGGCTCTCGCCGCCATCGCCGCCGTCAGCCGCATCGAGATCGTCAGCTGCGAGACCGGGGCCGCCCACGGGGCGCGGCTCACCCTCGCCGGCGGCGTGCCAGGGGAGGCGGAGGCCGCCCCCGCGCCGGAGGGCACCACCATCCGCGTCAGCGACCTCTTCTACAATACCCCCGCCCGCCTGAAGTTCATGAAGAAGGACAGCGCCGAGACCGGGGCCATCAGCGCTCTCGTCCAGCACCTGGCCCTCTCGCGGCCGGAGGTCTCCTTCCGCCTCATCCGGGACGGGCAGACCACCCTCCACACCCCCGGCGACGGACGGGAGGAGTCCGCCGTCTACGCCGCCCTGGGCCGGGACTTCGCCACGTCCCTGCTGCCGGTCTCCGGCCGCGGGGGAGAGGTGGAGGTCCGGGGCTTCGTCACGAAGCCCCTCGCGGGCCGGGGCTCCCGGAACATGCAGTTCTTCTTCCTGAACGGGAGATTCATCAAGTCCCAGCTCCTCACCGCCGCCGTGGAGGAGGGCTACCGCAACCAACTCTTAAAGGGCCGCTTCCCCGGCTGCGTCCTCCACGTGACGCTGCCCCTGCCTCTCGTGGATGTCAACGTCCACCCCGCCAAGACCCAGGTGAAGTTCGCCCGGGAGAAGGAGGTCTTCGACGCCGTCTACCACACGGTGATGGACTGCCTGGACGCCGACAGCCCCGCCCTGGCCCCCAAGGCTCCCAAGGCCGCAGAGGTCACGAACCCCAGGAACGACTTCTTCCAGCGCCTGGACGCCCGGGACTTCCGGGAGGGGAAGAAGCCCACCCCCGGCATCCCCCAGCCGCCCAAGCCCCCGGTCCAGCTCTCCGGCGCACCGGCGGCGGATCGCCCCGCCCCCCGGCAGGAGGAGACGAAGCCTGTCCGGCCTGCATCCCCCGCCTGGGACACGGAGTGGCACAGCCGCGCCGCCGTGGCAGACAGCGGCGGGGAGCGCGTCCCCTACGAGACCCGGCGCAGCCCCTCTCCCGCTCCGGCGGAACAGCCTGCGCCCCAGCCTGCGGCGGCGGATGCCCCCGCCCGGCAGGAGACCCTGCCCATCCCGGAAGCGCCAAAAAAGGTCTATGGCCCCGCCATTCCGGCGGCGGCGCCCCGGGCGGAGAAGTCCCCCCTGCCCCCGGCCATCCCGTCTTTGAAGGCGGAGGTCCCCGGCCAGGAGACCCTGGAGCCCCGGGAGTCCCCCTGGCGCATCGCCGGGGAGATCCTGCACACCTACATCGTCTGCGAGAGCGAGGAGGGCTGCGTCTACCTCATCGACAAGCACGCGGCCCACGAGCGCATCAATTTTGACCGGCTGAAGGCCGCCCAGGAGCCCCCCATGCGTCAGACGCTGCTTGCCCCCATCCCCGTGGAGCTGAGCCGGGAGGACGCCGCCGCCATCCTGGAAAACCTGCCCCTTCTGGAAGGGCTGGGCTTCGCCTGCGAGGACTTCGGCGACGGCACGGTGCTCCTGCGGGAGCTGCCCTCGGACATCGACGCCGCGGATGCCGCCGCCACGCTGGAGGAGTGCGCCGCCAAGCTCCGCTCCGGCCGGAGCCTGGAGCAGCGGCGGGACGACCTTCTCCACACCATGGCCTGCAAGGCCGCCATCAAGGGCGGCTGGAAGAGCGACCCGGCGGAGCTGCGGGCTCTGGTGGACCGGGTCCAGAGCGGGGAGGTCAAGTACTGCCCCCACGGCCGCCCGGTGGCGGCCAAGATCACGAAATACGAGCTGGAAAAGCTCTTCAAGCGGGCCTGAGCCCGGGAAGGGAGGGGGAAAATGCCCCAGGGAAGCCCCATCGTCTGCGTGGCGGGACCCACCGCCAGCGGCAAGACCCGCCTCGGCGTCCTGCTGGCGCAGCACTACGGCGGTGAGATCGTCAGCGCCGACTCCATGCAGATCTACCGGGGCATGGTCATCGGCACCGCCGCCCCCACCCCGGAGGAGATGGAGGGCATCCCCCACCACATGATCGGCATCGCCGACCCCCGGGAAGCCTGGAGCGCCGGGCGCTACGCCCGGGCCGCCATCCCAGTGGTGGAGGATATCCTCTCCCGGGGCAAGCTGCCCATCGTGGTGGGCGGCACCGGCCTCTGGATGGAGGCCCTGGTCCGGGGCCGGACCTTTGCCCCCGGCCAGGCCGGGGGCGCCGTCCGGGAGGCCCTGGAGCGGGAGCTGCAAGAGGGCGGCATGGAACCCCTGCTGGCCGAGCTCCGCCGGGTGGACCCCGCCAGCGCCGAAAAGCTCCACCCCTCGGATGAAAAGCGCATCCTCCGGGCCCTGGAGGTCTACCGGGAGACCGGGAAACCCCTTTCCCAGTGGAACGCGGAGGAGGCCGCCCGGCCCCCCCGCTACGACGCCGTGACCATCGCCCTCCGCTGGCGGGACCGGGAACGGCAGCGCGCCCTCATCGATCAACGGGTGGACGAGATGGTGGCCCAAGGCCTTCTGGAGGAGGTCCGGACGCTCCTCGCCTCCGTCCCCCGGGACGCCACGGCCCTCCAGGCCATCGGCTACAAGGAGTTCCTGGGGGTCCTGGACGGAACGTGCACGGAGGCCGAGGCCATCGGCATGGTGAAGCTCCGCTCCCGGCAGTACGCCAAGCGCCAGCTCACCTGGCTCCGGCACGTGCCGGACGTCCACTGGATCGAGTGGGAAAATCAGCGGGATTTTGCTGCCGCCCTCCGGATTTCGACGGAAATCTGCACGGCCCATGGCTTAGGATAGGCTTGGGAGCCGGAGGCAGGATCTTCCACCGGCTCCACAAGAGAAAAAAGGAGCCGATACATCATGCCGAAAGCCAATCTGCAGGATCTCTTCCTCACCCGCGCCCGCCGGGACCGGGTCCCCGTCACCCTCTTCCTGATGAACGGATTCCAGCTGCGCGGCACCCTCACGGGCTTTGACGCCTTCGTGGTGGTGCTGGACAGCGAGGGCCGCCAGCAGGTCATCTACAAGCACGCCATTTCCACCATCGCCCCCATCCGCCCGGTGGACCTCACCGAAGCGGAGTAAGGCCCCAGGTGTCCCCGCGAGGGCCGGCGTCCCAAAGGCTCTGTCGCCCGTAGGGCACGACGCTGCGGCGTGCCGCGCCCCCGTCCCCCGCAGGGCGTAGGGCACGACGACCCCGGCGTGCCGCGGCGCGGCTGCCCCGAATGGGGCATGGTCGCGGGTGGTGACCCGCAGCAATCCACCCCCATTTTCTTTTTGCGGCGGCAAAAAGAAAACGGCGGTGGAGCCGTCAAAAGAAAAAACGCTTTTCGCTGCGCAGTTACGGGCGCGGAACGCGCCCTACCGCGCAGCGGGATGCGGCCCTAAACCGTTCTGCTCAGTTAAGGTAATGCCAGCGGGAGCACGGGCGGAGCCTTCCGCAAACTTCCGAACCCTGTACCCCGTGCTGCACTCTGAGGTCATCGGGCAAAACCCGAATTTGACCAGCGACTCTTTCCGCGCTCAGAGCGCTGCCCCGGCACTCGCGGCAGGCTCCCGTTTCGTTCCGTAGGGGCCGATGCCTATGACCGACGCCCCAAATTTCGTGCCGAAATTTGGTCGGCGGAGGCCATGCCCTAGGTACATCGGCCCTTCGCTGGGCACCACCTGCGTTGCTTCCGTAGGGCGGGGTGACCACACCCCACCGCCGGACGCACCGCCCTGCTCCGCTCCCCCTGTAGGGGGCGGGCTCCGTCCCGCCCCGTTGGCAAGGTCCGTCTTCGCACCAATTTTCCGTTGGTTCGGAACGCCTCCCCCACCGCGTAGGGGCGGACCTATGTGTCCGCCCGGACACGCCTCCGCCCAGAACACGCCCACGGGCCGACACACAGGTCGGCCCCTACAGATCCTATTGCGGCCTCCATCGACCCCAAGACAGCGGGCGGGGACAGAGCCCCCGGAAGCGACACAGGCGGTCCCCGGCAACGCAAGGATGCGCCCTCCGCCGCAGATCGATTCTCTATTCTCAATTATCCATTCTCAATTCCCCACCCGCCTCACTGGCAGAAAGGAGCCCCTATGAAGGAATCGGACAAGCAGGCGCCCCGGGAAAACCGGACTCTCACCCGTGCCGCCCTGGGGGCTCTCTGCCTTCTGGTGCTGGTCTACTTCGGACTGCAGCTCCGGGACTACCTGGTGGACCCCTTCTCCACCGCTGCCGCGGCCTATACCAAGGTAGAGGAGACCGTCAGCGCCAACGGCTGGCTCATCCGCGCGGAGCAGGTCCTGCCCGGGGAGGGCAGCGGCCTCCTGCGCCTCACCCGGCAGGAGGGGGAGCGAATCTCCCAGGGCGGCACCGTGGCGAAGGTCTACGCCGACCAGGCGTCCCTGGACCGGCAGACGGAGCTGGACCGCCTGGATGAGCGCATCGAGCAGCTCC
>SFLD01000018.1 GCA_004553545.1 Clostridiales bacterium
TGCTCTGGTTGATGATGCCGATCTTGCCGGAGCCCTTGGGGACCTCCCAGACAATGATGTAGTAGGCCGCCAGCTGGGTGGCGATGTAGTTCATCATCAGGGTGAAGAGGGTCTCGTTGGTGTTCCACTTGGCCTTGAAGAAGGCGGGCAGGAAACCCCAGAGAGCGCCCGCCGCGATGCTGGCCACGATCATGCAGAGGATGACGGCGCCGCTCGACATCTTGTCCGCGAGGCAGATCATGCAGGCGGCGGTGGCAAGGCCGCCGATAAGGACCTGGCCCTCGGCGCCGATGTTCCAGAAGCGCATCTTGAAGGCGGGGGTCACAGCAAGGGAGATGCCCAGCAGGATCGCCAGGTTCTGGAACGTCACCCAGGTCTTGCGGCTGGTGCCGAAGGCGCCCTTCAGGATGGTCTTGTAGACGCCAATGGGGTTCTCACCGGTCATCAGCATGGTGACCAGGGCGCAGACGATCAGCGCCAGGAGGATGGCTCCGCCCCGGATGGCCCAGGACTGGTACCAGGGCAGGGTGCTGCGCTTGGAGATATGGAAGAGATTCTGCTTCTTGTTCATTCTGCGCTGCCTCCTCCCACGCGGGTCATGAGGGTGCCCACTTCCCGCTTGTCGGTGGTGCGGCCGTCCACGATGCCGGAGACCTGGCCGCCGCAGAGGACCAGGATGCGATCACAGAGCTCCAGCAGCACGTCCAGGTCCTCGCCCACGTAGATCACGGCGACGCCCTTCATCTTCTCCTCCGTCAGGAGGTTGTAAATGGTGTAGGATGTATTGATGTCCAGGCCCCGGACGGCGTAGGCCGTCATCAGCACGGCGGGGTTCTGGGCGATCTCGCGGCCCACCAGCACCTTCTGCACGTTGCCGCCGGACATCCGGCGCACCGGGAAGGCCGTGCTGGGGGTCACCACCTCCAGCTCCTGCCAGATGCGGTTGGCCAGGGCCTCAGGGTCCTTCCGGTTGACGAAGGCGCCCTTGCCCTTCCGCCAGGAGCGGAGCATCATGTTGCCGGTCATGCCCATGGAGCCCACGAGGCCCATGCCCAGGCGGTCCTCCGGCACGAAGGCCATGGAGATGCCGCACTTGCGGATGTTCATGGGGTCCATGCCCACGAGCTCTTTGTCCGCGGCGCCGTCCGGATCGTGGAAGAGGACGCTGCCCTCCCGGATGGGATAGAGGCCGGAGATGGCCTCCAGCAGCTCCCGCTGGCCGGAGCCGGCCACGCCGGCGATGCCCAGGATCTCGCCGCCGTTGGCGGTGAAGGTCACATCGTCCAGGCGCTTGACGCCCAGCTCGTCATAGACCGTGAGGCCCTTGACCTCCAGCCGGGGGGTGATGGTCTCACAGCGGGGCCGGTCGATGTTCAGGCTGACGCTGCGGCCCACCATCATGTCCGTCAGGGACTGCTGGTCGGCGTCGCTGGTCTTCACGTCGCCGATGTACTCGCCCTTGCGGAGGACGGCCACCCGGTCGGAGACGTCCAGCACCTCGTGGAGCTTGTGGGTGATGATGATGAGGGACTTGCCGTCCGCCTTCATGTTGCGCATGACGGCGAAGAGCTTGTCGGTCTCCTGGGGGGTCAGAACGGCGGTGGGCTCATCCAGGATCAGGATCTCCGCGCCCCGGTAGAGGACCTTCACGATCTCCACCGTCTGCTTCTGGGAGACGGACATGTCGTAGATCTTCTGATCGGGGTCGATGTCAAAGCCGTATTTCCCGCAGATCTCCCGGATCTTCTGACCAGCCTTCTTCACGTCCATGCGGCCGCCCTCGTCCTCCAGACCCAGGATGATGTTCTCGGCGGCGGTGAAGACGTCCACCAGCTTGAAGTGCTGGTGGATCATGCCGATGCCGCAGTCAAAGGCGTCCTTGGGGGAGGCGATGGTCACCGGCTGGTCGTTGACATAGATCTGCCCCTCGTCGGGGAAGTAGATGCCGGAGAGCATGTTCATGAGGGTGGTCTTGCCGCTGCCGTTCTCCCCCAGCAGGGACAGGATCTCGCCCTTGTGCAGCTCAAAGTTGATGTCGTTGTTGGCCACCACGCTGCCGAAGCGCTTGGTGATGTGCTCCATTCTGATGGCGTTCCTTACAGGCTCCAAGGCTGTCATCCTTTCTTTGCGGGAGGGCGGCGGGGCGGCCCCCTCCTCCGGGATATGCGAAAAAGATTCAAGATACTTTATTGTAGCACACGAGGGAAAGCTTGTAAATCAAATTCCACAGAAAAATTTTTAGATTTACAGAAAAAATGTCAGGAACCCACAAAATCCGCCCCGGAAAGGGTCACTTTTTCCCCTCCCCGGCAGCGCTCCCTCTCCGGCGGACAGGCGGCAGGACGCGCAATCGTTTGCGAAAATACAGCCCGTTTGCAGCCGGTATCCATTCCGCGCGGAAGCGCCATCGGGCAGCGGAAAAAAGCGCCCCTGCCCGGCGAGGCCGGGCAGGGGCGTTCGTTCAGGGCACAGTATGCTCAGGCGGTGCCTGACTTGTCAAAGCGATCAGCCGTAAGCCTCGTCCAGCAGGGTGATGCCGTCGATCCGCAGGTCGAAGTAGGGAGCGGAGCGCTTCTCAGACTCGTGGAAGTAACCGTCGGCGATGACCTCGGTGTCGGGAGTGTAGGCAGGATCGGTGTCCACGTCGGCCAGGTAGCTGGTCATGGTCTCGCCGCCCACGGTGAAGTTGGCGGTGTCGAAGACATGGATGGTGCCGGCTTCCAGATCCTTGATGGCCTGGTCGATGGCATCCTGGGTGCCCTCGGCGGCGACGTTGGTGTTCAGCTCGGTGAGGACCACGGAGCCGGTGGACAGGGTGCCGGTCCAGTCGGTGGCGATCTCAGTGCCGTCGATGACGGACTGGATGGCGTACTCATAGTAAGGAGCCCAGTTGATGCGGGAGGAGATGATGTAGGTGTTGGGACCCACGGACTGGGTGGAGCCGTTGTAGGAGACGTTGGGGACGCCGGCGGTCTCGCAGGCGGTGGGGGCGCCCATGGAGTCGGCGTGCTGGCTGATGAGGACGCAGCCGCCGTCGATCAGCTTATTGGCGCCTTCCTTCTCGGCGGTCTCATCGTACCAGGAACCGGTGAAGGTCACGTCCATGGTGGCGCTGGGGCAGACGGAGCGGGCGCCCAGGAAGAAGGAGGTGTAGCCAGAGACGACCTCGGCGTAGGTGAAGGCGCCGACGTAGCCGATCTTGGCCTGCTCGGCGGTGATCTCGCCGCTCTCGATCATGGCGTTGAGCTTCATACCGGCGGCGACGCCGGCAACGTAACGGCCCTCATAAATGGAGGCGAAGGCGTTGTGGTAGTTGGCGAGACCCTCGGTGTGGGCCTTGGTGCCGGTGGAGTGGCAGAACTGCACGTCGGGGTTCTCCTTGGCGGCCTGGATCATGTAGTCCTCATGGCCGAAGGAGTGTTGCAGCCTTCGTCCACCAGCTCGCAGGCGGCGTCGTAGCAGTCGTTGTTCTCGCCGATGTTGGTCTTGATGATGTAGTCGGTGATGCCCAGGGCCTCGCAGGCCTCCTTGGCACCGTTGATGAAGTTGAGGTCGTAGGTGGAGTTCTCATCATGGAGCATGATGAAGCCCACCTTCACGCTGTTGCCGGAAGCGCTGCCGGAACCGGAAGCGGCGCTGGAGCCGGCGGGCTGGTTGCTGTTGTCGCCGCAGGCGGCCAGGCAGAGCGCCATGGTCAGAGCCAGCAGCAATGCAAGAAACTTCTTCATTCTGATTTTTCCTCCTTCAAATATCTTGGCAAAACGCCAAGCGGGGATCGCTGAACTCACCCCGCCCTCTTATCATACAGGCTTATGGGGTGAAATTCAACTGAATTTTTTCATATTTTTCGATTTTTTTCCACTCTCCCTTTCGTCGCTTTCCCTGAAAACGCCGGGGACCGGGCCCCTTCCCCTCCCATTTTCACAGTTTTACCCGGTCCAAGCCCCGATTTCCCTGTGAAAAAGGTCGACCTATTTTGTTAAGATTCCTTCACGGGTACTACCTTTCCATCCGTCGGCAGGAATAAATATTCATTCGTAATCGAACACTTCCCTCTTGACAGCGCATGAAATCCCGCTATAATCAAAATTGTTCAATTCTGAACTATCTAGTATCGAACAAATTGGAGGGATCCCTATGCTGACAGCCTCCCAGATCGGCACCGCCGCCCGGCGCTTTCAGGCGGCCTACGCCGCCGTGATGGCCCCCCTGAGCCGGGAGCTGGACATGGCCCCCAGCGCCCTGGACATCCTGCTGTATCTCGCCAACAACCCCGGCCGGGACACCGCCCGGGACATCTGCGCCTACCGGCACCTGAAGCCCGGCATCGTCTCCCTCCACGTGGAGCGCCTGGTGGCGGAGGGCTACCTCACCCGCTCCCCGGTGCCCGGGGACCGGCGGAAGTGCCGCCTCCTCTGCACGGAGAAGGCCTGGCCCGTCATCCGCCGGGGGCGGCAGTACCAGGCGGACTTCACCGCCCGGCTGACGGAGGGCCTGTCCCCCGCGGACCTGGCCGTCTGCCAGCGCTGCCTCGCGGCGCTGGATCAAAACCTCACGGCCCTCGCCCAGGGCCTGCCGGAAAAGGAGAACGACACATGAATCAGGACAAGACCTTTCTGGGCACCGAGCCCATCGGCCCGTTGCTGCGGAGGCTGGCCATCCCCACAGTGGCGGCCCAGATCGTAAACATGCTCTATAACATCGTGGACCGGGTCTACATCGGCCACATGCCCATGGGCGGCGACCTTGCCCTGACGGGCCTCGGCGTCTGCATGCCGGTGATCCTCATCGTCTCCGCCTTCGCCGCCCTGGTGGCCTCCGGCAGCGCGCCCCGGGCCTCCATCGCCATGGGCCAGGGGGACCACGACAAGGCGGAACGCATCCTGGGCGGCAGCTTCACCCTGCAGGTCCTCATCTCCCTGGCACTGACGGCGGTGCTCCTCCTCTGGGGGGATGATCTCCTCCTGGCCTTCGGAGCCAGCGCCAACACCATCGGCTACGCCTCGGATTATCTGGGCGTCTACGCCTTCGGCACCCTCTTCGTCCAGCTGACCCTGGGCATGAACGCCTTCATCACCGCCCAGGGCTTCGCCCAGATCGGGATGCGGACGGTGCTCATCGGCGCCATCGCCAACATCCTCTTAGACCCCCTCTTCATCTTCGCCCTGGGGATGGGCGTCCGGGGCGCCGCTCTCGCCACCGTCCTCTCCCAGGGGCTCTCCTGCGCCTGGGTCCTGCACTTCCTGACGGGGGAAAAGACCCTGCTCCGCTTAAAGCGGGAGACCCTGCGCCTCCAGCCGAGACTCATCCTCCCCTGCGTGGCCCTGGGCCTCTCCGCCTTCATCATGCAGGCCAGCGAGAGCGTCATCTCCGTCTGCTTCAACACCTCCCTTTTAAAGTACGGCGACGACATCGCCGTGGGGGCCATGACCATCCTCTCCAGCGTGATGCAGTTCGCCATGCTGCCCCTCCAGGGCATCGCCCAGGGGGCCCAGCCCATCCTGAGCTTCAACTACGGCGCCCGGAACAGCGCCCGGGTCCGGGAGACCTTCCGCCTGCTGCTGAAGACCTGCCTCATCTACTCCGTCACCCTCTGGGCTGTCATCCAGCTCTTCCCCCGGCTCTTCGTGGGCCTCTTCAATACCGCCCTGGTGGACTACGCCGCGACGCCTCTCCGGGTCTACTGCGCGGTGCTCTTCCTCTTCGGCATCCAGCTGGCCTGCCAGATGACCTTCGTCTCCATCGGCTACGCCGTCTGCTCCATCATCGTGGCAGTGCTGCGGAAGTTCGTCCTGTTGATCCCCTGCATCTACCTCCTGCCCCACCTCTTCGCCGACCAGACCATGGCGGTCTTCCTGGCGGAGCCCGTGGCGGACACCATCGCCGTCACCTCCACCGCCATCCTCTTCACGTTCCAGTTCAAAAAAGCCATGCGCAAGCTGGACGAGCAGGGCCCGAAGGCCTGAGTTCTCTTTTCAAAAGCCTCTACCCTCTCTCCCTCCCAGGGTAATATCCATACTTCTGGCACATTTCATGGACGCTGATCGCGAATATTGTTCTGGAGTGGCAGTCGGCATCCGTATTCGCGTTCTTTTTGGAACGGTAGTAATTTCGAAGTTCCCCCCAGAGGCTATTCCTCTTCAGCCACTTGACTTTTTCCGGAAGTTCATCGTACCCTTTGGACTGCTGGCACCAGAAATATGACTGGGTTTCCTTCCGAAAACGGATATATCGCTGCATCGGCCTTCCGTTTTCTTCGCCATTATGAACGACCGCAAAATCACAGCTATGCAGGATTCTGGAATGCCCATGATCCACCATTTTGATCGTTATGACTCGAGTAGAGTCCTTTGCGTGGGAGTATCCATACTCTGGTGCGACCCTGCTCAACGCGTTCCGAAGAATGTCTCTAATCTCGTTGGCAAAGTATGCCTTCTCGTCATCATTCACCTCAATGTTGATATCGAAATCATACCCAACATTAGACTTAGCATCATATGTGATCATATTACGGGAGAAACTTCCCACCGGATAGAACTGAAAGGTAAATTTCTCCCGCGCCAAATCCTGTGTTCTTCTAAGAATCTTGGTCAAGTTCGCATATGCCGCTCGGACTTCAGGGTCATGCTTGCTGATGTACTGAAAATCGTGTTCCATCCCATTTTCCTTTCCTTCCCCAAGCCACCCATTCAGCATTGCCCGCTAAATCCTTTAAGTATATCCCGGATATCCTCGGCTGTCAATAGCTTCCACATTATTTTCGAAGTCCGGGTAACACGAATCGCCCTCCGCATGACCTTTGTCATGCGGAGGGCGATGTTCTTACTGGGAGATCCTCGTGCCGGTCCTTCCCTCGATGCCGTCCTTGGCCTTCTCCAGCAGGGTGATGAGGGCCGCGCGGCCGGGCTTGGACTCAGCGAACTGCACGGCGGCCTCCACCTTGGGCAGCATGGAGCCGGGGGCGAACTGCCCCTGGGCGATATACTCCCGGGCCTCCGCCGGGGTCAGGGCGTCCAGGCCCCTCTGGTCGGGTTTGCCGAAGTTGACGGCCACCTTCTCCACGGCGGTGAGGATCACGAGAAGGTCCGCGTCCAGGAGCTCCGCCAGTTTCGCGGAGGCGAAGTCCTTGTCGATGACGGCGGGGACGCCTACCAGCCGTCCCTCCCGGCGGACCACGGGGATGCCGCCGCCGCCCACGGTGATGACCACGGTGCCGCTGCCCACCAGGGCCTTCACTGTGTTCTTCTCAATGACGTCCACCGGCTTGGGGGAGGGCACCACCTGCCGGTAACCCCGGCCGGCGTCCTCCACCATGGTGTAGCCCTTCTCGGCGGCGATGCGGTCGGCGGTCTCTCTGTCATAGAAGGCGCCCACGGGCTTCGTGGGATGCTGGAAGGCGGGGTCGCTCTCCTCCACCAGCACCTGGGTGACCACGGTGGCCACGTCCTTGGCCATGCCCCGCGCCGCCAGCTCGTTGCCGATGGCGTTCTGCAGGTGGTAGCCAATGTAGCCCTGGCTCATGGCCCCGCACTCGGGGAAGGGCATGTCGGACTTGATGGCCTTCGCCTCGGCGGCGGTGGCGAGGCCCAGGTTGATCATGCCCACCTGGGGGCCGTTGCCGTGGGCGATGACCACCTCGTTGCCCTGGGCGATGAGATCCACGATGGGCTTGGCCGTCTCGGTGACCAGGGAGAGCTGCTCATAGGGGGTGTTGCCCAGGGCGTTGCCGCCCAGCGCGATGACAATACGTTTACCCATTTCGGTTGCTCCTCATTTCTTTTCGTGATGGGGGAAATGCTCGCGGGAATCTCAGTATTCCCGCGAGCATCTTATCCTATCAACTTTTGGGATCGCGGGATCGTTTCTCAGAAGATCTTGCGCTTGTCGCCGGACTCGTCCATGGCCCGGAGAGCGGCCACGGGATCCTTCACCTTACTCATCATGATCATGGCGGCAATGATGTAGGGCTTGAAGGAAGCCTGCTTGTACAGGGGCACCAGGTACCGGTCGAAGACAGAGCGGTCCACCTCGCCCTCGGGGCAGGAGAGGCCGGTAATGTCGGCGGGCAGGCAGTGGAGGTAGAGTGCGGAGCCGTTCTTGGTCTTCTTCATCATCTCCTCGGTGCAGGCCCAGTCCTTATGGGTGGCGTTCTGGGCCAGGAGGCGCTGCTCCAGGGCGTCGATGCCGGCCTTGTCGCCTGCCTGATAGAGCTTGGTGCGCTCCTCCATGGCGGCGAAGGGCGCCCAGGACTTGGGATAGACGATGTCGGCGCTCTCGAAGGCTTCCTCCATGGAGGACACCTTTCGATAGCTGCCGCCGGTGGCGGCAGCGTTCTTCCGGGCGATCTCCTCCACCTCGGGCATCACGTCATAGCCCTCGGGATGGGCCAGGACCACGTCCATGCCGAAGCGGGTGAAAAGGCCGATGACGCCCTGAGGGACGGAGAGGGGCTTGCCGTAGGAGGGGCTGTAGGCCCAGGTCATGGCCACCTTCTTGCCCTTCAGGTTCTCCACGCCGCCGAACTGATGGATGACATGCAGCATATCCGCCATGCACTGGGTGGGATGATCCACGTCGCACTGGAGGTTCACAAGCGTGGGCTGCTGCTCCAGAATGCCGTCCCGGTAGCCTTCCTTCACGGCGTCCATGAAGGTCTTCTGATACTTGTGACCCTCGCCGATGAACATGTCGTCCCGGATGCCGATGACGTCGGCCATGAAGGAGACCATGTTGGCGGTCTCCCGGACGGTCTCGCCGTGGGCGATCTGGCTCTTCTTCTCGTCCAGGTCCTGGCACTGAAGGCCCAGCAGGTTGCAGGCGGAGGCGAAGGAGAAGCGGGTGCGGGTGGAGTTATCCCGGAAGATAGAGATGCCGAGGCCGGAGTCGAAGACGCGGGTGGACTTGTTCCGCTCCCGCAGATCCCGCAGGGCGTCCGCCACGGTGAAGATGGCGTCCAGCTCCTCGTCGGTCTTGTCCCAGGTCCAGTAGAAGTCGTTCTTGTACATATCGTTGATATGCAGGGTCTCCAGATGCCGGGTGAGTTCAGTGATCTTAGACATGGTGAAAGTCTCTCCTTCTCTCGATTTTCATTTCAGACAGCCGCCCCGGGGGGCGGGAAAACGCGCCCCGTGCCCCGGGCAGACCCGGGGCACAGGCTTAGTATCCTTACTTGATGTCGTTGTTGGTCTTGCCGCCCCGGTACTCGCAGACGTCCTCGTCGCCCTTGCCCTTGTAGAGGGCGGGAGCGGCGGCGTAGACGGCGGCGCAGGTGACGAGATCCTGCTTCCAGGTGATCTCGTTGGGGGCGTGGGCCTGAGCCTCCGCGCCGGGACCGAAGCCCACACAGGGGATACCGTAGCGGCCCTGAATGGAGACGCCGTTGGTGGAGAAGGTCCACTTATCCACCAGGGGACGGCCCTCACGGGCGGGCATGGCGGCGGGGGTGCCGATGCGCTCGGTGCCGAACATGCCGTGGTAGGCGTCCACCAGCGCCTGAACGTGGGGGGCGTTGGCCTTATTGATCCAGGTGGGGAAGTAGCACTCAGTGGGGTAGCTGAGGCCCGTCCAGGCGGGACGGTCATACATATACATGGAGACCTTCACATCGTCGCCGTACTTCTTCACGGCGGGGAGGCTGCGGATCTCGTCCAGGCAGTAATCCCAGGGCTCGCCAGCGGTCATGCGGCGGTCGAGAGACACGGCGCAGCTGTCCGCCACGGCGCAGCGGGAGGGAGAGGTATAGAAGATCTGGGACACGGTGACAGAGCCCCGGCCCAGGAAGCGGGCGTCCTCCCAGTGCTCGGGGTTATACTTGGGATTGAGCATCTTCACGAGGCCCTTGATCTCGTTCTCGTCGGAGTCGTCGTTCTCCTGGAGGGCGCGGACGTCCTGCAGGATGTCCGCCATCTTGTAGATGGCGTTGTCGCCGCGCTCGGGGGCGGAGCCGTGGCAGGAGACGCCGTGGACATCCACCCGGATCTCCATGCGGCCCCGGTGGCCGCGATAGATGCCGCCGTCGGTGGGCTCGGTGGAGACCACGAACTCGATGCGGCGCTGGGCCTCGGCCTTGCCGAAGTCCTCGTTGACGATGTACTGCCAGCAGAGGCCGTCGCAGTCCTCCTCCTGGACGGTGCCGGTGACGAGGACGGAGATGTCCTCGGGCAGGATGCCCAGGTCCTTCATGATCCTGGCGCCGTAGACGGCGGAGACGATGCCGCCCTCCTGGTCGGAGCAGCCCCGGCCGCCGATGTCAGTGTCGTTCTCATAGCCCTCGTAGGGGTCGAACTTCCAGTTCTCGATGTTGCCGATGCCCACGGTGTCGATGTGTGCGTCGAAGGCGATGACCCGGTCGCCGGTTCCCATCCAGCCCAGGACGTTGCCCTCGCCGTCGATCTGCACCTTGTCAAAGCCCAGCTTCTCCATCTCGGCGGCGATGCGGCGGATGACGCCCTCCTCGCCGCAGCTCTCGCTGGGGATGGCCACAAGATCCCGCAGGAAGCGGGTCATGTCTGCCCGGTAGCCTTCCGCCGCCTTCTTGATCGCTTCAAAATCCATCGTTGTCAGCCTCCCATAAATGATAATTTCCGGTCGCTGTCTCTTGCGCTCCCCGGGGTCCTTTCCGGGAAGCCTTCGCTCATACGTTTATCATAGCATACCTTCCCCAGATGTCAAACAAAAAATCTGAAAACCAAAAAAATATTTTGGGCAAAATCATTGATTTCTCCGGAAAGTATGCTATGATAAAGTAGAATCGGCCCGTCCGGCTGTGGAAGTTCCACAAACTCCGGGCCGTTTCGCCCACTGAAAGAGCAGAGGAGGGATACCCCCTGGAAAGCAGCAAGCTGGACCTGCTGCGGCAGATCGCCGCGGGCATCGCGGCCCAATTCGGCCCCAGCTGCGAGGTGGTGGTCCACGACCTGAGCCGCCATCCGGACCACTCCATCGTGGCCATTGAGAACGGTCACGTCTCCGGCCGCAAAGTGGGGGACGGCGCCTCCCACGTGGTCATCGAGCAGCTCCAGAGCCAGGACAGCGACCCGGCGGACCACCTGGCCTACCTCACCCGCACGCCGGACGGCAAGACCCTGAAATCCTCCAGCATCTACATCCGCAACAGCCGGGGCAAGGTCTCGGCCATCCTCTCCATCAACTACGACATCTCCAAGCTCCTGATGGTGGAAAACGCCGTCAGCGAGCTCATCTCCGTCCAGAGCCCGTCCCAGACCGAGCCGGAGAAGATCGTCAATATCTCGAGCCTCTTAGACGATCTCATCGCCCAGTCCGTGGCCCTTGTCGGCAAACCCGTGGCCCTTATGACCAAGGACGACAAGGTCCGGGCCATCCGCTTCCTCAACGACAGCGGGGCCTTCCTCGTCACCAAGTCCGGCGACAAGGTGGCGAAGTATTTCGGGATCTCCAAGTACACACTGTATTCCTATATCGACATCAAATCCAAACAAACGGGAGGAAAAGAAGAGACATGATCGATTTCTCTGTCCAGAAGACCGGCCTGGAGCACAACATCCAGAAGGCCCGGGAGAACCACATCATCATCCCCACCATCGCCCAGATGCAGCACCCCGAGACCATCCCCGGCAAGATCCAGGACCAGCTGAAAAACGTCGGCCTCTGGGACATCAACCCCCTGAACCTTTTCCGCATCACCTGGAAGAATGAGGCCAAGGAGTTCGGCGGTCTCTATCAGGCCGTGCCCAACTACATCGAGTTCCCCTCTGAGCTCACCGGCGTGCCCTGCCGCATCGTCGCCATGGTGGGCAAGTGGTTCCCCACCGGCTGCCACAAGGTGGGCGCCTCCTTCGGCTGCCTTGCTCCCCGTCTCGTGACCGGTCAGTTCGACGCCACCTATCACAAGGCCGTCTGGCCCTCTACCGGCAACTACTGCCGCGGCGGCGCCTTCAACTCCAAGCTCCTGGCCTGCCAGAGCGTGGCCATCCTCCCCGCCGAGATGAGCAAGGAGCGCTTTGAGTGGCTGCGCACCATCGCCGGCGAGGTCATCGCCACCCCCGGCTGCGAGTCCAACGTCAAGGAGATCTTCGACAAGACCAATGAGCTCAAGCAGGATCCCCAGTACATGATCTTCAACCAGTTCGAGGAGATGGGCAATCCCCTCTGGCACTACAACGTGACGGGCAACGCCCTGGCGGACGTCTTTGAAGCCATCAAGCGCCCCGGCGATCACTTTGCCGGTGCCTGCTTCACCTCCGGCTCCGCCGGCACCCTCTCCACCGGCGACCGGCTGAAGGACCTCTATCCCACCCTGAAGCTGGCCGTGGGCGAGGCCCTGCAGTGCCCCACCATCCTGGAGAACGGCTTCGGCGGCCACCGCATCGAGGGCATCGGCGACAAGCACATCCCCTGGATCCACAACGTGAAGAACACCGACATGGCCATCGCCATCGACGATGAGGACTCCCAGCGGGTCCTGCGCTTCTTCAACTCCGCCGAGGGCAAGAAGTACATGCTGGAGGAGCTGAAGCTGGATCCCGAATTCGTGGAGAAGCTCAGCTGGCTGGGCATCAGCGGCATCGCCAACCTCATGTGCTGCATCAAGATGGCCAAGTACTATGAGTTCACCGAGCACGACATCGTGGGCACCGTCCTCACCGACTCCGCCGTCATGTACGGCAGCCGCATCGAGGAGCTCAACGCCGAGGGTGAGTACCGCGAGCGGGACGCCGCCGTGGACTACAACCTCCACCTGGCCGGCCTCAAGACCGACAGCATGATGGAGCTCAACTACGTCCAGCGCAAGCGGGTCCACAACCTGAAGTACTACACTTGGGTGGAGCAGCAGGGCAAGACCAGCGAGGAGCTCAACGCCCTCTGGTACGACACCGAGGGTACCTGGGACGCCGTCCACAAGCAGGCGGCGGAGCTGGACGAGATGATCAACGAGTTCAACGAGGCCACCGGCCTTCTCAAGAACCTTTAAGCGCTTTCGAGAGGGGGACTGCGTCCCCCCTCGACCTTCCCCCTTCCCTTTTGCGGCCCAGCCGCAAAAGGGAAATGGAACGGCACTCCGCTCGGGTGCCGCCGCTTTGGCGGCGACACCTCGCTCCGTGAGTCGTATTTTTCCCGACGTACAGAAGGTGAATTGCCCCGAAGGGGCAAGAGAAGCCACCCTGGGGTGCGCCGCCGGGAAAAATGATTTGGATTCTTTCCGCCTTACGGCGGAAACCAAAGGGGCCCTAGCCCCTTTGGAAACCCTGAAAATTGCATCAAACCATTGCCGAAGGGCGGGCGGAACGCCCGCCCTTCGATTTTTTCGTCCGCCGAAAACGGCGGGCCTGGAAAGAAGGAGGATCCACATGCTGAAAAACGTCAAGTGCGCCAAGTGCGTCAAGTGCGGGAAGGAGTACCCCGCCACCCCGGATGTCACCACCTGCGAGTGCGGCGGCATTCTGGACATCGTCTATGACTACGACTACATCAAGTCCCGCCTCACCAAGGAGAAGCTGGCCGCCCGGAAGGACCTGACCATGTGGCGCTACCGGGAGCTCCTCCCCATCGAGGAGGAGACGGAGAACACCCCCCTGCGGGTGGGCAACACCCCCCTCTATGAGGAGCCCCGTCTCGCGGAAATGCTGGGCCTCGGCCATCTCTACGTGAAGGACGACGGCCTGAACCCCACCTCCTCCCTGAAGGACCGGGCCAGCGCCATGGCCGTGGCCAAGGCCAAGGAGGCCGGGAAGGACATCATCGCCTGCTCCTCCACCGGCAACGCCGCCTCGTCTCTCGCAGGCAACGCCGCCGCCGCCGGGATGAAGACCTACATCTTCGTCCCCTCCCGGGCCCCCAAGGGCAAGGTCGCCCAGCTGCTGACCTTCGGCGCCACCGTGGTCTCCGTCCAGGGCAACTATGAGGAGACCTTCGAGCTCTCCAGCAAGGCCATCGACCGCTGGGGCTGGTATAACCGCAACGCCGCCGTGAACCCCTACCTCTCCGAGGGTAAGAAGACCGTGTCCCTGGAGATCTGCGAGCAGCTCCAGTGGAAGGCCCCGGACTACATCGCCGTGGCCGTGGGCGACGGCTGCACCATCGGCGGCGTCTGGAAGGGCCTCAAGGACCTCTACGCCATCGGCTTCATCGATAAGCTCCCCCGGCTCATCTCCTGCCAGGCGGAGGGCTGCTGCCCCCTGAACCGGGCCATCGAGGAGAAGGCCCCCTGGCACCCCATGGAGGAGAACACCCTGGCGGACTCCATCGCCGTGGGCGTGCCCCGGAACCCCGACAAGGCCCTCCAGGCCATCGAGGAGTCCCACGGCCTCGTGGTGAACGTCTCCGACGCGGAGATCATGGCCGCCCAGAAGCTCCTCGGCAGCGTCTGCGGTCTCTTCGGCGAGCCCGCCGGCGTCACCGGCACCGCCGGCGTCAAGAAGCTCTGCGAGATGGGCGTCCTGGGCAAGGACGACACCGTGGTCACCATGATCTCCGGCAACGGCCTCAAGGACGTGGAGAACGCCATCAAAGCCGCCGGCGCCCCCATCTCCTGCCCCAACGACATGGAGAGCCTTCTCAAAGCCTTCGCCGCCAACAACGTCGACGCCAAGTGATCCCCCCCAGGAGGAGCCGCCCCGCGGCTCCTCCCCTTTTTGCACCCCACCTCCCTCTTGCATTTTTTCTGCTCTTCTTTTCCCTCTTTCGATACGGAAAAACCGGCCCGGGAGCAAAGCTCCCGGGCCGGTTTTTGCAAAAGGTCTCAGTTTGCCTTGGTATAAGCGCGATAGAGGAAGGTCACGCTCTGGCCGCGGGTACAGGTGTCATTCGGGCTGAAAGTGGTCTCGGTGGTGCCCTTGGTCACACCGTTCTCCACCGCCCAGAGGACCGCCTGATAGCAGAACATGCTCTCCTGGATGTCCTGGAAGGGATTCACCGTGGTCTTGGGGGCAGGGGCCGGCCGCGCGCCACAGGAACGTGACGATCTGCGCCCGGGTGCAGGACTGCTCGGGAGCGAAGAGGCCGTTGGCAAAGCCGAGCGTGATGCCGTTCTTCACAGCCCACTTCACAGCCTCATCGCAGTAGGAGCCCTCTGCCACATCGGGGAAGGTCTTCTCTGCCACGAACTCCGCCCGGATCTCCACAGCGGTCCCGGGCATGGTGAACTGGTAGGTCCCGTTGCCCTTGTCCGTCAGTGCGATAGCTGCGCCATCCTCACCCACCGCGGTGATGGACTTCAGCTGATAGCCTTCCTCCGCTTTCACCGTGATGGTGACCGTGTCGCCCTCTGCGGCGCTCTGCTGGTCCAGAGAGACCGTTCCGTTCTCCACAGCGGCCACCGTAATGGGATAGGTCTCGGCACGAATGCCGCCGCCACCGCCGCCGGGGATGGTCCCGCCGCCCTGTTCCTTGTCCTGGAAGACGGGCTCAGCCTGCACGGTATCCTCCGCGTCCGCAAGGGCATCCAGCAGTTCCTCGGTCACGCTGGTATAGGTCTTCTCACCGATCTTCCAGCCCTTGAAGGTCTTGCCCTCGGGGGCTTCAACGGAAGGCAGCGCCGTGCCGATATTTTCAGGACCGTAGATCCGGACCTGCACACCGTCCTCCGTGGGGAAGGCGATGCTGGCGCTCCTGCTGTCGCTGACGACCTGGAAGCAGGAGAAGCTGTCCGTGTAGAAGTAGAGCGTCTGCCCCTCGATCCGGTGGGGCTTGATGTAGCTGGAACTGCCGTCCGCATGGATATGGCGGATGTACGTCGTGTTCTCATCCAGGGTGATCCCGGCGGGGACTTCCAGCACCACTTCCACCGGTGCCTCCAGCTGTGCGTTGGCGATCACGCCCTTGGCGATGGGCTCCGCCTCACTGTCCTTCTCGCTGAGCTCAAAGCTGGGAACGATATCCACCGTATAGGAGGTCCCGGGGACATACTCCACCACGGTCATGCTGCCGTAGGTCTTGAGCTCCACGCCGTTTTCCGGCATCTCCGTCTCACCCAGGGCATTGCGGACCAGGTCCTCCGCGCCCGCCGCCAGAGAGGCATTGAGGCCGTTGAGGCCGTTGTCCTTCGCATTGGCCGCCGCATCCAGTTCCGCCTTTGCGTCCGCCCCGAGCTCCAGCTCAGGGATCTCCATCTGGGTCTCGCCCTCTGCAAGGTCGATCTCCAGCAGGGCCGCGATCAGCTTTTCCGCGTTCACCGTATAGGTGATACCGCCCATGGAGACGCTGCCGTCCGTCTGGCCGCAGGTAACCTGGGCAGACGCGGACTGTGCGCCATCCAAAAGCTTCGCCGTGACACTGACCGTGACCGCCTCCGCGGAAGTGATGCCGCAGACATAGATCGTGCTTCCCTTCAGGTACCAGGTCAGCTGATCGCCGTCCGCGCCCGCCAGAGTGATCTCCGGCATCGCAATGGTGAAGCGGCAGGTATTGGCGTCCTCCGCCACCACATAGTTGGAGTTCCGGCTGACGGCGGAGACCACATAGCTTCCGGCTTCCACCGCCGTGGGGACTGCGAAGGTGACGGTGTCACCTTCCACAACGCCCGCTTCCGCTGTGGCCGTGGGCGCGATGGGAGTCCCGGTGTAGGTCAGCTCCGTGTTGCTCCAGATCAGCTCATGGAGCACGGCGGGCTGAATGGTATACTGCACAGTCCGCTCCGTGGACAGCGCATAGTTGGGATTGCTGAGGCCCGCCGCCGTAGCGGTATGGGTGCCGGCATCGATCTCCTGGCCGCCGCTGACGCTCACCTGGCAGTCATCCCCCTCCAGCAGGCCGGAGGCGACCTCCGCCGTGACCTGGGCAGGCTGACCGTTGTAGACGAGATCCTCGGGGATATTCCAGGTGATCTCCACCTGCTTGGGCAGGACCACCAGGCGATACTCGCCGGTGACGGTCCCGTTGGTGGCCGTGATGACCGCCGTGCCGGCGTTCCGGATGGTGACCTCGCCGGTCTCGGCGTTGACCTCTGCCACATCCGCGTTCCCGCTGGAATAGGTGAAGCCGGCCGTGTCGCCGTCAAAGGACGCCGCGTTGATAAATGCCTCGTCGCCGTAGCTCCGCTCCACCCGGCTGCCCAGGCTGAAGCGCAGGGCGCTGGCATCCAGCGTCACTGTGACCACAGGGGAATTCTTGGTGGAGTAGTAGTTCACGCCCCCCACTTCCGCGAAGGGACGCACGCGGAACTGATACTCGCCCTGGTCCAGACCCGTGACCGTATACTCCGGCGCATCCGTGACGCCGAGACGGGTCCAGGTCCCATCGATGTTCTGAGAAACGATGTACTGCGTTGCGCCCGGCGCCGCATTCCAGGAAAGACGGACGCTGTTGGCCGTGGTCTCCGTGGTGAAGTCACTGGCACTCAGGTTCTGAGGCACCACCTCAAAGGTCAGCACCCGCTCACCGTAGTAGGGGCCGTCCGCGTAGCCCACGATGCGGACCCGCGCGAGACCCACGTTCACATTGTTCTCCCAGTAGGGCATGTAATCGCCGTAGGTGGACTGGGGGAAGAGGGTGTAGTCCCCGTCCTTCACCGTCACCGCCGGCCGCTTGGCCTCGCCGGTATAGAAGCCGTACTTGTAGGCCAGGGTGGCATCCAGCGTGGCGATGTCCTTGCCCTGCAGGCCGCAGGTCTCCCACTCGAAGGTATCCGTGTTGAAGACCTGGCGGGTGCAGACATGGTCCTCGTCGTAGAGGTGACCCTGCCGGCGCTTTTCCGTCATCTGGAAGAACTTGTTGCAGTCCTTGCACCAGCAGCCAAGGTAGCCGTTCTCCCAGCACTTCGCCGTGTTGATGGTCTCGGAGTTATGGATGAAGCCATCCTCCCCGGCGTGATGGACCACGTCCTCGCCCACCGCGAAAACGCCCGTCATGAGGGTGCCCGCGTTGAAGTAGACCTGTCCGCTCTTCCCGTCCAGGGTGTAACCGGCATAGCCGGTATAGGACGCGGCGCTGATGTTGTAGCCGCAGCCGCAGACCAGGCGGCTGCCGCCGTCCCACTGGTAGCTGTGGCTGTGCTCGCCGCTCTTCTCCTTGGTGAAGCTGTCCAGCAGCTCCGCGTTCCCGCTGCTGTAGTCATAAGCCCGGATGCGCAGGGTGTCGCTGGTGGTGGAGAGCGTCAGATAGACCGCGTTATAATTGCCCTCCAGCTTGACAAAGTGGAAATCCGGATCATCCGTGATCCCGTAGGACTTCTCGCCCAGGGAACCGCAGATGAAGTAGGTGATGCCCTTCTCGTTGTCCACCGCGCCGTTATAGAGAGGCTCGGTCCGGGCGTAGGAATGGTCGTGGCCGGACAGGACCACATCGATCCCGGCCTCCTGAGCCGCCGTATAGACCTGCTTCTGGGCAGCCGCGCCCATGCCGGCTACCGGGTTGGTGTAGTAGACCGGCTGGTGCATGACCAGGATCTTCCAGGTTGCGTTGGACGCCTGGGCGTCGCTGACCAGCTTGGCCAGGGACTCGGCGGTGAAGCCGTTATAGGCCAGGGTGGCCACGAAAACGTTGCCGTAGACCGCGCTGTAGTAGTTGCTGTTGCCCTGGTTATAGAAGGTGGTGTTGGGGTCGCCGCTGCCGTCCTGCTCGTGGTTGCCCACGGCGAAGAGGCGGCTGCCGGTCAGCCCGTCCAGCATGGCGAGGGTCTTGTCCCAGTAGCTGTAGTTGCCGCCGTTGTCCACCAGGTCGCCGGTCTGGATGGTCAGGTCATAGTCCGTCAGGTCCAGCCCGTCCAGGATGCCGGTCAGCGTCGTGTTGTCGCTCTCCTGCAGGTCGCCGAAGATCAGCGCCTCCACGTCGGTGTTGACATAGCCCGTGGTGAAGCTGCGGATCTCAGACCAGTGCGTCCTGTCGCCCACCTGATAGTAGTAGGTGGTGCCGGACTTCAGGTCCTCCGCCTTGGCGCCGCAGACATAGGCCGCCGCGCCGTCCGTGAAGGTCAGCAGGCGGCAGGTGCCGTCATAGACCGTGCCCTCCGCCAGGGCGTCCTGGCTCTCCGCCAGGCGCAGCTTGGCGCCCTCGGCCGCCTTGGTGGGGTCTGCCAGCCAGCCCACGTTCAGGCTGTCGGCACTGTCGGCGGCATTGCGCCAGACATGGGTGGGCGTTCCGTCCGCCTTGCCCTGGGGCAGGTAGACGGCAGCCGTCAGGGCGGAGGAAACGCCGCCCTCGCTGTCTCTGGCCGTTACCGTCAGGGTCGTCTCCTCCCCGTTGACCGTGACGAACACCTTGCCCTCCGCGTCAGAGGTCCCCAGCAGCGTCTCGCCCTGGTAGAGCCCCACGCCCAGGGCCGGCTGGCCGGAGGCAGAGTGGGTGATGAGGAAGTAGCAGGTCTCCGGGAGACCCACCACCATTCTGCCGGCGCTCACGGTATAGGGCGCGGAGATGGGCAGGGTGATGGTGTCGCTGAAGCTTGCCTCCCCGGCAAGACCGCTGACGATGCAGGTGAAGTTTGCGCCGGGCACGGCGCTGGTGGGCACCTTCACGGTCAGGGTGGCCATGGGGCCGCTGTTCACCGCACCGTCGACGGTAAAGCGCAGAACTTCCGTCGCGCTGTTATAGGTCGCTTCGATAGCATTCCCCTGGGCGTCCGTCAGGACGTAATCCTGGGCAAAGGCCGCCGGCAGCTGCACATCCGCCGTCATAGAGGCGACAGAGTTGTCCTGGGGAGTGAAATCCAGGGTCACGGTCCGGCCCAGCACCGCGCTGGCCTCGTGGGCCGTCACCTGGATGGGGGCGCCCTCGCCCTCGGGGTCGTCCACCTTGATCTGATAGCTCTGGGCCGTCTCGTTGCCGTAGCCGTCCACCACGGAGATCTTGATGGTGTGGCTGCCGTTGGCCAGCTTCAGGCCGGCCCGCAGCTCAGAGGTGCTGGCGATGCAGGCCACCTTCCGGCCGTCCACATAGAGGGCGGCGTAGTCCACGCCCGTGTTGTTGCGGTCGTCCGCCACGCTGTCGCGGTAGGTGGCCTGGATGTCGATGGAGCTGCTCGCAAAGCTCATGCCCGTCTGCAGTTCCTTCTCCTGGTTCACGATCACGGACTCGATGACCGGGTTGGTCTTGTCCTCCGTGGTGCTGCCGTAGACGAAGGTCAGGTTATCGAAATAGAGAGACCCCTTGTAAGGTAGGGTCCCGGTGCAGGCGCCGCCGCTGCCGAAGGTCGCCAAATACTCCGGGATCGGCACCTTGTCGATCTTGACCGTCTCCTTGGTGGTGGACAGCGTCACCGTCTCAGGAACCGTCGCACCGATATTCATCCCGGTCTGCTCACCGGTGGTGAAGGAGGTCAGCCGCTCATCCGTCCGGTCCGTCAGGATGATGTTGCCGTTGGCGTCGGTCTTGCACTTGACCCAGCCCACGGGGGAGGCCCAGGCCTTCGCCGCGCCCTGGCTCTGCTTGGCCGCGCAGTACATGATGCGCACCGCCATACCGGCCGGGATCGTCACCGGCGTCTGCAGGTGGCTGATGTCTGCCTCAAAATAGTGCCAGCCGTTGTCTGCGTTCCGCGCCACATTGTTGGGGCGGTAGATATCGTTCTCCGTGAAATCCACCTGAGAGGTGTTCCCGGAGCCATCCCGATACCGCAGGCGCAGCCAGAGGTTGGGAGTATTGGCCGGGATATAGACCCAGATACCGATCCGGGAGGGATTCCCCAGCGTGGAGAGGTCGATCTCCTCCGTCGGGCCAAAGCAAACGCCGTCTGTACCGCTGGGATTTCCCGGAATATCATAGTCCACCTTCAGGGAATTGTCCCCGAAGCGCACCGGATACCCATCTGCACGGTTCACAACTGTGGCCGTACCAATCTGCGGGCTGCCGCCTTGCCGTCCGACATAAGACACGCAAACGACATCATAACCCTCGTTTTTCAAGGTCTTTTCGTTCTTGGCCTCAGAGAATGCAGTATACGTTCCATCCACGAACTCGCCTCGGAAATCGCTTGCGCCATCCTGGGTCAAGCCATGGAAAATTTTCATCTCGCCCTGCTCGAAATCCATCGCGACCGAAGGTTCCTTGCAGGCGTTCAGGGTCACAGAGCCCTTGATATCAGGATTCGTCTTGCTGCTGACCGTCACGGTAGCTGTGATGGCAGTCGCGGTCTTCTCCGTTGCCGTCAGCTCGTGCTCCGGTGCGGAGAAGTCCGTTCCTGTGTAAACAGGATCAATGGTCAGCTTGTTGTTTTTCACCTCACCGACGGTGAGCTTGTTCAGTTGTTCGCCTTCCGTCTCGGTGACTACCTTGAAATTGTGGCTGGCAAAGACCCAGCCTTCCTCCGCGTAATCATCTGCCAGGCCGCCGCCGACCCAACCAAGAGCCACGCCCTTCAAGTCGCCGATGCCCCAGCCGCCCGTACTGGTATCGTTGTGGTCCAGCAGTCGGTCCGGCGGAGCCATCGTCGTAGTAATTCCCTTGGGGTGCGGGTCTGTCCGGATGGCTCCGCTCAATCCCTTGTAGCAATAGTTATAGGTGGAGTTCACATACTCTTTCCGGCTGTACTGCGTGGGCTGGATGCTCCAGTCCAGGTCGCCGTCCTGATAGTGGACCTCCCGCTGCTGGTAATAGACCCGCAGACCCAGGTCGCCGGTGTCGCCGTTGCCCATGCTGACAGATGCCTCGGCAAAGGTGATCTGGTCCGGATCCGCAATGGTGATGGTGGTGCTGCCCACCTGGGTGCCGCCCTGGTTCAGATAGACCCGGACGTCGCCGGTCTTGCCGTTGGACGTGAAAACGCCCGTGGCGCTGTCAATGGTGCCGTAATCCGCGTCCACCGTCCAGGTAAGGCCGCTGGGCAGGGGCGCCGGCGCGCCGGAGCGGTCCGCGCCCGCCGCGGTGAAGTTCACCACGGAGCTGGGGGTATAGACCTCGTTGGTGGGAGCGATGGTAGCGTGGTCAAAGATGCCGTCCGCCTTCGCCCGGGAGATAAAGAAGATGGAGGAACTGACCTGCCGCTCCTGGCCGTCAGAGGGATGGTTGCGGGTCTGGGGCTTGCTGTCGCCATCCCGGCGGGAGACGAAGGTGGAGGAACCGCTGCCGTCCAGCAGCACTGCCGTCTGGCAGCCCCGGGCCTTCATCATCTGGGCCACTTCGTACTGGTTGTAGCCGCAGGAGATGGGGTAGCTCTGGCCGTAGCAGACCATGGAGACCACGGTGCCGTCCGGCTTGATGCCGATGGCGCTGTAGGTCACGTTCCGGCCGCCGTTGCCCACGTTGACTTCCCCGTCCTTCACCAGCAGGCTGCCGCCGCCCACGGCATAGCTCAGCTCCGCCAGGGCAGCCTCGCTCTTGTCGTTGGAGATGACGGCCTTGCCGTCCTTGTCGATGCCGAAGTAGTAACCGCCGCTGCTGGGATTATAGACCGTGCCGTCGATGATCAGCAGGCCCGTGGGCTGGCCGGTGGCCATGTTGTAGTAGTCCGCGTTCAGAGCCGCCGCGATGGTGCAGTCGGCATACTTCTCCGAGCGGGTGAAGTAGGACTGGGTGTCCTCCACCTGGCCGGACACGGTCTGCATCCGCCAGTTGATGGTCTTCTTCTCCAGGATGTTCTCCATGCCGGCATAGCCGGTCATGACTTCCGCCTGGCTCAGGTCCACTTCGCAGAAGTAGTCGATATTCTGGTTCAGACCGTCCGGCTCGTTGGTATAGGTCACATACTCCGTGATGCCGGGGGCCAGGGAATACGCCGTTTCAGAGACGAAGAGACGGTCCTTCTCCCCATTGTTGAAGAAAACCTCGCCAGCCTTCTTCCCCTCCATTTCAGAGGCGGCGCCCGCCTCCAGCGGCAGCAGCTGCACCGCCATCAGCAGCGAGAGCAGCAGGCTGACCGCCTTTCTGGTTCGATGGTGTTTCATGGAATATCCTCCTGATGTATCGAGGGCGGCGGCTGTCTGCCGCCGCCCTCGGTTTGAGTCATGCGATCTTCCGTGTGATGGGGTCAGTCGTCGACTTCCTCGCTGGTGTTGCCGCCGCCGATGACTTCCTCAAAGGTGAGGCCAGACTCTTCCTCGTCGCCGTCGCCGCCCACCGGATACCATTCTCCATTATCGTAGCGATACTCCTTGCCGTCCACGACGATGACGCCCTTCTCCTCGGCGTCCTTCTGCAGCTGGTCCATGTCGACGTATTCCCGCTCATCGCCGTCCATGGTGTAGTACTCGTCCTTGTCCGCGTCGTAGTAATACTCCTTGTCGCCGATGATGACGACCTTCTCAGGCTCGTCAGTCTTCTCCTCGGGATCGTCGGGCTTCTCGATGGGATCGGACTCCTCGGGATCGTCCTTGTCGTCGCCGCCGGGAACGGGATCGGGCACGACCGTGCCGCCGCCATTACCGCCGCCGCTGACAGTGCCGGGGACCACGTAGATCTGGCCGCCGGCCACATCCACGCCGTTGACGGTGAGGCCGGCAGCGTCCTTGGCCACCACGACCTTGGTGCCCTCGGGAGCGTTGACGACCTTCACGTTCTTGGCCACCACCAGCACCAGGCCGCCGTCCTTGGCGTCCACGGTCATGCCGTCCGTGTCGGCATAGTGAGCGATGAGACGGTCCACGATGGTCACCATCTCAGCGCGGGTGATGTTGCTGAGGGGGTCCAGCTTGCCCTCGGCCGTGCCCTTGACGATGCCGGCTTCCACCAGCGCCGCCAGGTAGCCCTGGGCAAAGGTGCCGGCCTTGTCCGCGTCCGCGAACTTGGCCAGAGCCTTGGTGTCCGTGACGGGGGCGACGCCCAGCGCACGGGCCAGCATCACCATGGCTTCCTGCCGGGTGATGGGGGCGTTGGGCATGGCCTTGCCGTTGTTGCCCAGCATGATGCCGGCAGCCGCGCAGCGGTTCACCGCGTCGGCGCACCAGGTCTCGTCGGTGATGTCGGAGAAGCCGGCGCTCTCAGCGGCGGCCAGCTTCAGGAGACGGGTCAGCATGGTGGCCATCTGGCCGCGGGTCAGGTCGCCGTTGGGATCGAACTTGCCGTTGTTACCCCGGATCATGCCGTAGCCGCTCCAGCGCTCGATGGCAGCTTCCGCCCAGGTCCCCTGGGTGTCGCTGTAGGTCCCCTTGGCGGCAGCGCCCAGCGTCAGCAGGCTGAGCGTCATCGCCATCGCGATCACGATAGACAGAGCTTTCTTCATAGTGGTTCTTTACCTCCTACAATTTTAGGGGGCTGCGTCCCCCAGGTCTGCTCGGCTGCAAAACCGACTCTTCGCCGCATCGATCTCCTTTCTCGGATCCTCTTCCGATTTTCGTTCTGAAACGGATTTCCTCGTAATACCCAGAAAATCCTTTTCGTTCCAAAACGTAATTCTTGTCTAATGCTGTACCATAACCTTGACTGAAAGTAAAGATTATTTTACCAGGGGGCAATTATAATTCACCGGATAACTGGTAGCATATATTAGAGGTGAATCTATGCAAACAGCGTATCCTGAAAAATACACCGTCATGGGCCTGAAGATCGCCTATTATCGGAAGAAAGCCGGCTACACGCAAGAGGCCTTCGCAGAGAAGATCGGGCGCAGCGTCAACTTCCTGGCCCAGGTGGAAGGGACGGGAACTGTGCGCGGCATTTCGCTGGAGACCCTCTTCCGCATTGCGGACTGTCTGGACATCCCGCCCTCCAAGCTGCTGGAGGATGACTGAGACGGTGTCCGGCTTACATACCCATTTCGGCAGGCTCCGCCCGGATCCGCCGCACTCTCCCCACCTCCCTCTTGCATTTTTTCTGCTCCCGTTGTACAATCAACGGGAACAGAATTCCAGATTATGTCTTTCGTGTGAAGACATTTATCTGTCACTCAGGGGGGACCTATGCTCACCATGGAAATGATCCGGGAGGCCCAGGAGCGGCTGCGGGGCGTGGCCCGGGTAACGCCTCTGAACGGCGCCAAGACCCTGGGCCGCAATGTCTATATGAAGGCGGAGAACCTGCAGCTCACCGGCGCTTTCAAGCTCCGGGGCGCCTACAACAAGCTCTGCACCCTGACGGAGGAGGAACGGGCCCGGGGCGTCATCGCCTGCAGCGCCGGCAACCACGCCCAGGGCGTGGCCCTGTCCGCCGCCCGGCTCGGCATCCGCTCCGTCATCTGCATGCCCGCCGGGGCCCCCATCAGCAAGGTGGAGGCCACCAAGAACTACGGGGCCAAGGTCGTTCTGGTCCCCGGCACTTACGACGACGCCGCGGCGGAGGCGGACCGTCTCGCCGCCCAGGAGGGCTACACCTTCGCCCACCCCTTCAACGACCCCTACGTCATGGCGGGCCAGGGCACCATCGGCCTGGAGATCCTGGAGCAGCTGCCGGAGGCGGACCAGGTGGTGGTGCCCATCGGCGGCGGCGGGCTCATCAGCGGCGTGGCCTACGCCATCAAGAACCGGAAGCCCTCCTGCCGGGTCATCGGCGTCCAGGCCGCCGGGGCAGCGTCCATGTATACCTCCCGCCAGGCCGGGGAGGTCCTGACGCTGCCTTCCGTCGCCACCATCGCGGACGGCATCGCCGTCAAGCGCCCCGGCGACCTGACCTTCGCCCTCTGCCAGCAGTATGTGGACGACATCGTCACCGTCCGGGACGATGAGATCGCCGCCGCCATCTTGGCCCTGCTGGAGGACCAGAAGACCGTGGCGGAGGGAGCCGGAGCCGTCAGCGTGGCCGCCGTCATGTTCGGGAAAGTGGACCTTGTGGGCAAGAACACCGTCTGTGTGGTCTCCGGCGGCAATGTGGATGTCACCACCCTCTCCCGCATCATCACCAAGGGCCTCTCCAAGACCGGCCGCATCACGGAGTTCACCGTGAAGATCGCCGACAAGCCCGGGAGCCTGGTCCAGCTCCTGCAGACCATCTCCAAGACCGGGGCCAACATCCTCAGCGTCAACCACGCCCGGGAGGATAAGCATTCCGACATCGGCGCCTGCGTGGTCTCCATGGTCCTGGAGACCCGCAACCGCCAGCACGTAGACGACATCGAGCGGGAACTCCAGTCCTTCGGCTATCACATTCTGGAGAAGTAAAAAAAGCGGGAGCCTCGCTCCCGCTTTTCTCTTGCCGCCGGCCCTTCCGAGCACGCCTTACGCAAAATCCCACCCTTCGGCTTGCGCCGAAGGGTGGGATTTGATTTCATTCCGTATTTTTCTCTCAGAAGATCACTTGGCGTATTCGACCGCCGTAGTCTCCCGCAGGAGATGCACCTTGATCTGGCCGGGATACTCCATCTCTTCCTCGATCTTCTTGGCCAGATCCCGGGCCAGGATGACCATCTGGTCCTCGCTGACCTGGTCGGGCTTCACCATCACGCGGACCTCGCGGCCGGCCTGGATGGCATAGGCCTTCTCCACGCCGGGGAAGGACATGGAGATGCTCTCCAGCTGCTCCAGCCGCTTGATGTAGTTCTCCAGGTTCTCGCGGCGGGCGCCGGGACGGGCGGCGGAGATGGCATCGGCCGCCTGGACAAGGCAGGCCACCACGGTCCGGGGCTCCACGTCGTTGTGGTGGGCCTCGATGGCGTGGATGATGTCTTCCTTCTCCTTGTACTTCCGGGCGAACTCCACGCCCAGGGCCACATGGGTGCCGTCCATCTCGTGATCCACAGCCTTGCCCAGGTCGTGGAGGAGACCGGCGCGCTTGGCGGCCTGGACATCGGCGCCCAGCTCGGCGGCCATCATGCCGGCGATGCGGCTGACCTCGAGAGAGTGCTGCAGCACGTTCTGGCCGTAGCTCGTGCGGTAGTGGAGGCGGCCCAGCATCTTCACGAGCTCCGGATGGAGCCCCCGGACGCCAGCCTCAAAGGTGACCCGCTCGCCCTCGGACTTGATGACGGCGTCCACCTCCCGGCGGGCCTTCTCCACCATCTCCTCGATGTGGGTGGGATGGATGCGGCCGTCGGCGATGAGCTTTTCCAGAGCCAGCCGGGCGATCTCCCGCCGGACGGGCTCAAAGCAGGAGACGGTGATGGCCTCGGGGGTATCATCGATGATGAGATCCACGCCGGTCAGCGTCTCGATGGTGCGGATGTTGCGGCCCTCGCGGCCGATGATGCGGCCCTTCATCTCGTCATTGGGCAGGGGAACCACACTGACGGTCATCTCGGCCACCTGATCCGCGGCGCAGCGCTGGATGGCCTGAGCCACCACCTCGCGGGCGCGGGTCTCACACTCTTCCTTCATCCGGGACTCGACCTCTTTGATTTTGAGGGCGGTCTCGTGGGTCACCTCGGACTCCACCTGGTCGATGAGGTACTTCTTGGCCTCCTCCACGGTGAAGCCGGAGATCTTCTCCAGCATCGCGGTCTGGCTCTGCTTGATGAGCTTGATCTCCTCGTTCTCGCGGTCCATGGCCGCGTGCTTCTGGGCCAGGGCCTCTTCCTTCTTCTCCATGGCCTCGGTCTTGCGGTCCAGGTTCTCTTCCTTCTGCTGCAGGCGGTTCTCCTGCCGCTGCAGATCGGCTCTGCGGGACTTCTCTTCCTTCTCGTACTCGCTGCGGCTGCGGAGGATCTCTTCCTTGGCCTCCAGCAGCATTTCCTTTTTCTTGGTCTCGGCGCTCTTGATGGCATCATTCACGATGCGAAGGGCTTCCTCGTCCGCGTTGGCGATCTTCGCCTCCGCCTCCTTGGCTTTGCTCTTCCGATACCAGATCCCGAGAAGGAAGCCAGCCACGCAGCCGATCACCAAGCCGATGATGGCATAAAGCATGGTCTTGCTTACCTCCTGTTTTTCCGGGCGTCTGCCCGATTTCGTGAAAAAGGAGGGATCTCAGGTCCCCTCCTCAGAAAAACATCGCGGCCTATCCCCTGATGGCGGGCGATAAAATTCCTCTCATAGTTTAACCGTTTACACCCCGCATGTCAAGGGAAACTGTATTTTTCCGGCAAAGCCGGAGAAGAAAACTCCGCTTCTTTTATCCAAGTTGAATATACTGCGCCGCGGCATAGCCCACATAGACGCCGTAATGGACCACATACCAGCCCTGCCACTCCCCGTGGACGGAGACGGAGGCCCCCGCGGGCATCCGGGTCACGACGCCGGCCTCCCGCTCCGGCCGGGACCGCAGCAGCAGGCTCCCGGAGGAGAGCGTCACCGTCCCATACCGGGTCTCCATGGGCTCGATAAAAGGCAGGCCGAAGAACTCCGTCAGGCTCCGCCCCAGCTGCCGGGCGATGGCCTCCCGGTTCCCCTCGATCCAGCGGGCGTCGGCGAAGTTGTCGTGATAGCCGATCTCCAGCAGCACCGCGGGGCAGTGGGGCTGGCGCACCTCCCCCAGGGTGGTGGTGGGCCGGGCCGCCACCTGGTCCGGCAGGGGGTAGATGGTCTTGAGGTTCCGGACGAAGATCTCCGCCGCCCGCTCCCCCTGGCGACTCCCGGGGTAGTAGAAGGCCAGGATGCCCCGGTTCTCCCCGTAGTGCCCCTCGCCGGAGGCGTTGGAGTGCAGGGCCAGGTAGAAATCGTAGTACCCCTGGTTCGCCAGGCGGATGGAGCTGGCCGCCGTCATGTCCGGGGTGTTCCGCTTGTACTGGATGGCGTTGGACACGAGATACGGCACCAGGGCGTCCGCCAGCAGGTTCATGTTGTACTCCTCGGACCCGCTGCCGGTGACATAGGAATTCCACTCCTGGGTGGATGGACTCAGAAAAATGATGGGCACGCTTCCCCCTCCTCGCCGCCCTCCGCCGGGAGGGCAAAAAATCCTCCCCCCATCCTATGGCAATCCCCGGCGGGATATGTTACAATGAATCATTCTGAAATTCTCTTCTGGGAAAGGAAGTGCCTTCCATGAAAGCAGAGCGAGGCTATCCCCGCTACACCGTTACCCCCAAGGCGGAGGCCGCCATCCTCCGGGGCCACCCCTGGGTCTATGGGGAGGAGGTCCTGGACATCCAGGGAGAGACCGAAAACGGCGGCCTTGTGGACGTCCTCAGCCGGAAGGGCCGGTACCTGGGCACCGGCTTCCTCTCCCAGCAGTCCAAGATCCGGGTCCGCCTCCTCTCCCGCAACGCCAACGACCGCTTTGACGAGGCCTTCTGGGAGCGGAAGCTCCGCTGGGCCTGGGACTACCGGAAAAGCGTCCTCCGGCTGGAGGACCTCAGCTGCTGCCGGGTGATCTTCGGGGAGGCGGACGCCTTCCCCGGCCTCACGGTGGACCGCTTCGGCCCCATCCTGGTGGCCCAGGTCCTCTCCGTTGGCATGGAGGTCCGCAAGGACTTCCTCCTCCCGGCCCTGGTCCGTATCCTCCGCTCGGACGGCCAGACCATCACCGGCGTCTATGAGCGCAACGACGAGGCCCTCCGGGACAAGGAGGGCCTGCCCCAGGGCAAGGGCTGGTATCCCCTGCCGGGCGAAACGCCCCCCGCCTCCCCGGTGACGGAGATCACGGAGAACGGGGTAAAGTACCTGGTGGACGTGGAGAACGGCCAGAAGACCGGCTTCTTCCTGGACCAGAAGTTCAACCGCCAGGCCGTCGCCCGTCTCGCCGCCGGCAAGACCGTGCTGGACTGCTTCACCCACACCGGCTCCTTCGCCCTGAACGCCGCCCTGGGCGGCGCGAAACATGTGACGGCGGTGGATGTCTCCCAGGCCGCCGTGGACATGGCCCGGGCCAACGCCGAGCGCAACGGCCTCACGGACCGGATGGATTTCCTCTGCGAGAACGTCTTTGAGCTTTTGCCCCGTCTTGAGAAGGAGGGCTCCCCCTACGACTTCATCATCCTGGATCCGCCGGCCTTCACCAAGTCCCGCAAGACCGTGGCCAACGCCATGACCGGCTACAAGGAGATCAACTGCCGGGCCATGCGCCTCCTGCCCCGGGGCGGGTATCTTGCCACCTGCTCCTGCTCCCACTTCGCCACGGAGGAGAAGTTCTGCGAGATGCTCCGCTCCGCCGCCCACGACGCCGGGGTCCAGCTCCGGCAGATCGAGGCCCGGCAGCAGAGCTGCGACCACCCCATCCTCTGGGGCGTGGAGGAGAGCAGCTACCTGAAGTTCTACCTCTTCCAGGTGATCTGAGTCCATTATCCTGAGCGAAAGTGCCGATATCCTGCACCGTTTTGCGGTGCATCCCCGGGAAAGCGCTTTCTCCCGTCTGAGAAAGGAAGGTGCGTCCCATGGACGCCAACGAGGAAAAATTTCTCCGCATGACCACCCAGCCCGTGGGCGGTCTCGTCTGCCGTCTGGCAGTCCCCTGCATCGTCAGCATGATGATCACCGCCCTCTATAACCTGGCGGACACCTTCTTTGTGGGAAGGATGCACAGCAACAGCGCCACCGGCGCCATCGGCGTGGCCTTCTCCCTCATGGCCATCATCCAGGCCGTAGGCTTCTTCTTCGGCCACGGCTCCGGCAACTTCATCTCCCGGGAGCTGGGGGGCCACCGCCGGGACCAGGCGGAGGAGATGGCCGCCACCGGCTTCCTCCTCTCCTTCGCCGGCGGCTGCCTTCTCACGCTCCTGGGCCTCCTCTTCCTGGAGCCCCTGGTCCGCCTCCTGGGCTCCACGGAGACCATCCTCCCCTATGCCAAGAGCTACGTCCGCATCATCCTTCTGGGCGCCCCGTGGATGACGGCCTCCCTGACCCTCAACAACCAGCTCCGCTTCCAGGGCAGCGCCGTCTACGGCATGGTGGGCATCACCGCGGGCGCGGTGCTGAACATCGGCCTGGACCCCCTTCTGATCTTCACCTGCGGCATGGGGGTCTCCGGCGCCGCCGTGGCCACCATCGTGAGCCAGTTTGCGGGCTTCTGCCTGCTGCTCCTGGGCTGCCGCCGGGGCGGCAACCTGCCCATCCGCCTCTCCCGCTTCCGCCCCACCCGGCGCTACCTCTCCCTCATCGTCCAGGGCGGCCTCCCCTCCCTGGGCCGCCAGACCCTGAACTCCGTGGGCGCCATCGTCCTCAACCACGCCGCCGGAGCCTACGGGGACGCCGCCATCGCCGCCATGACGGTGGTGAACCGGGCCATGATGATGGCCAACTCCGCCATGATCGGCTTCGGCCAAGGCTTCCAGCCGGTCTGCGGCTTCAACTACGGCGCCGGTCTCTGGCACCGGGTCCGCCGGGGCTTCGCCTTCTGCGTGAAGGCCAGCAGCGGCTTCCTCCTGCTGCTCTCGGTCCTGGGCTTCGCCTTCGCCCCCCAGATCGTGGCCCTCTTCCGCAACGACCCGGAGGTCATCGCCTTCGGCTCCCTGGCCCTGCGGCTCCAGTGCGTCACCTTCGTCTCCCTGGGCTGGATCACCCTCAGCAACATGCTCCTCCAGGCCATCGGCCGGACGGGGCCCGCCACCTTCCTGGCCGTGGCCCGGCAGGGCATCTTCCTCATCCCGCTGCTGCTGATCCTGCCGGGGCAGTTCCAGGCCCTGGGCGTCCAGATGGCTCAGCCCATCGCGGACCTCCTGACCCTCTGCTGCGCCGTCCCGCTCCAGCTCCGGGAGCTCCGCCGCCTCCGGGAGGAGTCCCCCCTTCCCGAAACGCCCTGAGGCGCGCTCCGGCGCCGGAAAAAGCCGGGGAAACGCCCCCGTTACGCCCCCGCGTCTCCGGTCTTTCTTGCACGGAAACGTGCAAAAGGCCCCCGAATGGTCACACCATCCGGGGGCCTTTTTTCTGCTTTTTCGGGTCATTTTCCCCGATTTTCGGGGAAATTCCCCCATCAGCCAAAACCGGTCAAAACCGGTGCCGGCCGCAGCTGGTCAAAACTGGAAAACTCTCAGCCGCCCACTTCGATGACGCGGACGGTGCCGTCCTCCACATAGAGGGTCGCCTGGCTGGCGTAGGCCCGGGCCGCGTCCAGGGTGATCCAGCTCTGGCTGTCCCGGTTGTAGCAGGCGACATCCGCCGGCACGGTATAGGTGACGCCGCCCGCCACCACGGCGGTCCGGCCGATCCAGGCGCTGTTGGAGACCTTGGTGATCTTGGTCAGCACCGTGACGCTGGTAAAGGTCTCGCCCCGGAGGACCGCCTTCACGAAGTCGCCATTGCTGACCGCGTAGGGGCACTCAAAGCTGCCGCTCTCGGCCTTGACGCCGTTCTTGGCGTACTCCACGTTCAGCATCCGGGTATCCACGGTGAGATCGCCGAAGCTCTCCTCCACCACCTTCACGGACGCGCGGCCATAGAACACCGTTCCGCTGAGGCCGGTATCCAGCACGATGAGGTCCGCCTGGCCCGCCCAGTTGCTGTGGACATAGGAGATCTGGCCAGAGGGGATATTCTTCCCCAGCTGGGCCAGGGTGGTGCCCACGCCGCCGTCGAAGATCAGCACGGCGTCGGAGAGCTGCCGACCGCCCACGGTCCGCTTCGTGACATCCAGCTCGCCGGCCCCGCCGCTGAGGGCGGAGAGGCTCAGCTGGCCCCGGGCGGAGGCGCTGACGCTGACGGCCCGGCCGTCCAGGCTCTCCGCGGCGCTGCCGTTGAGGGCCAGCATGGAGCCGCCGCAGAGCATCCGGACCTTGCCGCCGCTGACGAGACCCACGGCGTTGCCCTGGCCGGCGGCGATGGCACCGGCCACCTGACCGTCCGCCGTCAGCAGGAGGGTCATCGTCTGGCCGGGTTTGAACTTGGCCACGGAATCCATGGCGGTGGGCAGGACGGCGAACTTGGTGCCGCCCAGCGCCGTGATACTGGTGGGCGCGGCGGGCGTGGGCTCGCAGGCCTCATAGAAGACGCTGACCCGGGTGTCGCAGACCCGGATGGCCCCGTCGGAGTAGATGGCCACGTCGTTCTTCCGGAGGTCGGAGGCGCTGATCTTCGCGCCGTTCTTATAGATGGCATAGCCGGTGTAGCCCCCCGCCAGGGCGTCGAAGCCCGCGGTGGAGCCGTTGGCGCTGACGATGACCGCGGCCTCGGCGGTGCGGACGCCGCCGCCCACCAGGACATAGGTCACCCGGCCGCTCTCGTCGAGGTAGAGGGTCAGGGCCTCGCCCGCGGCCAGCCAGCTGTAGACCTCGCCCCAGGTGGCGGCGCTGCCGTTGTAGTTGGTCTCGGTGGCGGCGGTGACGCTGTACTTCACGCCCTTGCTGTCCACGATCTGGGTGCTGCTGGCGCTGGCCAGGGTCACGGCGCGGCTGGCGCCGGTGGCGGCGGCCAGGAAGGTCATCACCCGGCCGCTGTGGTCCAGGATCAGGGTGCCCTTGCGGCCGTTGAGGAGGCCGGAGCCGCTCTTGCCCGCCATCTTGTAGATGCTGCCGTCGGAGGTCTCCATGGCACCGGCGGTGCCGTCCAGCGCCGTCGCGCTGCAGGAGACCAGGATGACGTTGCTCACCGTCTCACCCAGGGTGGCGGCGAAGGCGCCGCCGTCCTTGGTGTCGCAGCGGAGGAGGTTTGCGAAGAGCTTCGCGGCGTCGCCCCGGGTCAGGGCGGCGGAGGCCGCGAGGCCCAGGTTACGGGTGAGGCCGATGCTCTCGGCCTCCGCCAGATACCCGGCGGGCCAGAGACCGCCCACGTCGGCGTCGGTATAGCCCAGCTGGCGCATGAGGATGGTGACGGCCTGGGCATAGGTCACGGTGCTGTCCGGCCGGAAGTAGCCGTCCGCAAAGCCCAGGATGATGGCCTTGCCCTTGGAGGCCAGATTGATGTAGCTGGCCGCCCAGTGGGAGGGCTTCACATCCGGGAAGACGGTGACGGTGCTGTACTTGCCCAGCTCCTTGCTGCAGCCCATGGCGTAGACCGCCATCTTGCAGAACTGGGCCCGGGTCAGGGTGGCGGCGGGACGGAAGGACCCGTCCTGAAAGCCGTCCAGCACGCCCAGCAGCTGCAGGGTCTCGATCTCGGCGGCGGTGTCCAGATCCGTCACGTCGGAAAAGGTCCGGGCCGTATTGCTGCCGGCGGCCAGGGCGCTGACCGTCCCCAGGGAGGCCAGCAGGCACAGCGCCAGCAGCGCGGATACGATGCGTTTCTTCATTTGCTTTCCACTCTCCTTTATTCCGCCCGCAGCGCTTCCACAGGCTGGAGCTTCGACGCCTTCGCGGCGGGATAGATACCGAAGATCACGCCCAGCAGCACGGACAGGCCGAAGGCCGCCAGGGTGACCCAGAGGGCCGGGTAAATGGTCATCTGCACGATGCGCTGACTCAGCACCACGCTGCAGACCGTTCCCACCAGGATGCCCACGATGCCGCCGAGACCGCAGAGCATGGCCGCCTCGATGAGGAACTGGCTGACGATGCTGGCTCTCGTGGCGCCGATGGCCCGGCGGATGCCGATCTCCCGGGTGCGCTCCGTCACCGTCACCAGCATGATGTTCATGATGCCGATGCCGCCCACCACCAGAGAGATGGCGGCGATGCCGCCCAGCACCAGGGAGATCATGGTCATGTACTCGTTGGAGTCCTGCTGCCACTGGCTCTCGGAGTAGACGTTGACGCTGCCGGTAGAGAGATCCACCTGGCCCTTGATGTAGGTGCCGATCTCGGTGATGGCCTGGCTGAGGGTCTCATTGTCCCGGGCCTTCACCAGGTACTCCTGATTGCTGTTGTCGCCGCCCAGGATCCGGGAGGCGGTGTAGGGATAGACGATGAAGTTATCCATCTGGTAGGCGTTGGAGCTGTCGGGCTCCACCCGGGCGTTGTAGACGCCGATGATGCGGAAGGCGTTGCCGTTCACCAGCAGCTCCTTGCCCACGGGGTCGGCGCTGCCGAAGAAGACCTTCGCCGCCTGGGCGCCCAGGACGCAGACCTGCTTGTAGCCCTTGCAGTCCAGCCAGGCGAGATCCCGGCCGCTCCCCACCGTCAGGTTGTTGCAGGCGGAGTACTGATCCGAGCCGTAGTACTGCTGGGGCGGGCTGCTGATGACGTTCCAGTTGTCGTCGTACTGCCACTCCATATTGGCGGTGGACTTCGTGCCGTAGGTGGCTGTGGCGCTGCAGCTGGCGGTGGGGGTCACGCCGATCACCAGATCCTGGATGCTGTTGCAGAACTGGTAGAGCTTATCGAAGTAGTCCGGGGCGGGAAGGGGGTTGCCCTGCTCGTCGTAGCTCCAGCTGTAGACTCTGACGGTGATGCGGTTGGTGCCCATGGCCTCAAACTGCTCCATAGACTTGGCCTTCATGCCCTCCATGATGGAGACGATGGTCATCACCGCCGCGATGCCGATGAAGATGGAGAGGATGGTCAGGGCGCTGCGGCCCTTCTTGCCCCAGATGGACTTCCACGCCATCTTGAATGCCTGGCCGATGTTCACTGCCAATCCACCTCCTGCCGCTGATCCGAGACGATCCTGCCGTCAGAGAGGCGCACCATCCGGGGCGCCGTGGCGGCGATGCCGTTGTCATGGGTGATGAGGATGATGGTGCTGCCCTCCCGGTTGAGCTGCTGGAGGAACTTCAGCACCTGCTGGCCCGTCCGGGAGTCCAGCGCGCCGGTGGGCTCATCCGCCATGATGACCGGGGGATGGGCGGAGATGGCCCGGGCGATGGCCACCCGCTGCTGCTGGCCGCCGGACATCTGGGTGGGATAGTGCTTGCGCCGGTCGGCGAGGCCCACCCGGTTCAGCGCCTCCAGGGCCAGCTCCTTCCGGTCAATGGGGTCGATGCCCCGGTAGATGAGGGGCAGCTCCACGTTCTCCTGCACGGTGAGGGTCTGGATCAGGTTATACTGCTGAAAGATGAAGCCGATCTCCTGGTTGCGGATGTGGGAGAGCTGCCCGTCGGAGAGATCCTGGACATCCGTGCCGTCCAGAAGGTAGGTGCCCCGGGTGGGGATATCCAGGCAGCCCAGGACGTTCATGAGGGTGGACTTGCCGCAGCCGGACTGGCCCACCACGGCCACGAACTCCCCGTGGTCGATGGTCAGCGAGATGCCGTCCAGCGCGCGGACCTCGCTCTCCAGGCCCTCGCTGTAGATCTTGTAGACATCCCGCAGTTCAATGAGATGCTCTGCCATAGGCGTTAACCCCAGACCTCGGAGGTGATCATCTGGGTGAAGACCACGGTGCCTTCCTCCACGCCGGACTTGATCTCCACGTTATAGTCATCGGAAATGCCGATCTCCACCGGCACGGGATAGAAGCCCGCGGGGATCTCCTCGCCGGTATCCGGCAGCTCGATGGCGTTGTCCGGGGCGGAGTCCGCCTGGACGTAGACCACCGTCTGCATCTCGCCGGTGTCCATGGTCACGGTGCGCACCGCCTGCAGGGGCAGCACCAGGCAGCTGTCCACCTGGGAGGCCACGAGGGAGTAGTTGATGGAGCTGTTGACCTGCAGCGTCCCCTCGCTGTTGTCGGCGGAGATGACGTGTCCACCGTGCCGTAGGCGATGTTGTCCCACTGGTCCAGCTCCACGCTCATGCCGGGCTGGACAAAGCTGATGTTCCGCTCGTCCACCTGGGCGCTGACGGTGACGGTGTTGACGTCGGAGATGGTGACGAGGGTGGCGTTGGCCTGCAGCTCCTGCCCCGGCGTCACGGAAAGGCCGATGACCTTGCCGTCGATGGGAGCCACGGCATTGCAGTTGGCGAGGTTTTTCTCCGCCTGCTCCAGGGTCTTCCGCGCCTCCTCCAGGCTCTGCTCGATGGAGAAGATCTCGTTCTCGCTGTCCTGGCCGTCGATGCGGACCAGGACCTGGCCGCCGCTGACGCTGAGGTAGTTGAGGAGGTTGGCGGAGACCACGGTGCCGTTGACGGTGGAGCAGAGGTCGCTGCTGCGGTTATACTCCAGCTTGCCGCTCTCGTAGGGGTAGACGGCCTCGCCGCCCACGGTCAGGCTGGCGGAAGCCTCCATGTCCGCCGTCAGGGTGCCGGGGTTCGTCACAACAACGGTGGCCTCGAAGAGCTTGGAGCCCTCGGGGGTGATGCGGCTCACCATATGTACGCTCTCCACGGTGCCGCTGAGGGTGGTCATGAGAGCCGGGATGGAGACGGTGGCCGTCTGCCCCGCCTTGATCTCCCCGGCGTAGGCGTAGGAGAAGTACTGGGTCAGGCGCATCTTGGTGTCGTCCACCAGGGTCGCCACCTTCTCGCCCTTGGAGATGGGGTCGCCGGGCTGCTTCTCCACCACGTCCAGGAGCTTGCCGCTGTAGGTGGCGGCGAGATTCAGGCCCGCGATGTCCTTGCGGAGGCTGTCCAGCTGCTTCTCATAGCCCTCCACCTGGGAGCGGGCGGACTCCACCGCCGTCTTGGCCGCCGGGGAGTCGATGGTGAAGAGGGGCTGGCCCGCCGTCACCAGGTCGCCCTCGGAGACCATCACGTCCAGCACGGTGCCGGGGGTGGTGAGGATCATGGTCTCGCTGTTCCGGGCCTTTACGGTGCCGGTGCCCTCCACCTGGGCGGTGATGGAGCCGTACTGCACCACCTCCGTGCCCACATCCTTGCTGCCGCTGCCGCCCTTGCCGCCCAGCAGCTTCCAGGCGGCGAAGGCCGCCGCCAGTAGCACCACCACGACGATGAGAGTGCGGATGCGCTTGCGGCGCTGCTTCTTGCTGAGGGTCTTCTTCTCCGGCACCGCCGGAGCTGCCTCGGTCTGGAAGGTATCGTTCCCCTCCAGGACCGGATCCTTGACTTCCGCCATAGTTCGATTCTCCTTTACATGCATACTGCGGGGATGGGACGCCCATCCTCCAGGGGGTCTCTACTGTACCGCATAGGTTAGTACAGTTCTCCGGGGAAAGCAACAACAAAAAGGTTACAGTTTTGTTCCTTTTCAGAAAATTCACATTTGCCCTGTGACACGCTCCGACCCCCGTCCCCACCCGCCGGGAAGAGGGGGCGGTCTCCCCGTCAAAATGCCCCCGACGCGAAAAAAGAGAGCGGACGCAAGTCCGCTCTCTTTCTCTCTCAGGGAAGGGATATCCGCTCTCAGGCGGCGGCAGGGGTCTTCCTGGCCGCGGTCCGCTGCCAGAGCACGACGCCGGCCACCAGCAAAAAGCCGATGAGGTCGCTGACGGTGCCGGGGATCATCATGCAGAGGCCGCCCGCCACCAGGGCCACCCGGAAGACCCAGGGGATGTGCCGGTAGAGGTTGCCGTTCAGGGCCGCGGCGATGCCGAAGAGACCCAGCAGGGCGCTGAGGATGATCTGCACCACCTCCAGCCAGCTGCCCACGTTGATGAAGAGCATGGCCGGACTGTAGGCGAAGATGTAGGGCACGATGAAGGCGGCGATGGCAAGCTTCGTGGCGTTGACGCCGGTCTTCATGGGGTTTGCCTTGGCGATGGCCGCGCCGGCGTAGGCCGCGAGGGCCACCGGCGGGGTGATGTCCGCCACGATGCCGAAGTAGAAGACGAAGAAGTAGGCGGCCATGTCCGGCAGGCCCATCTTGATGAGGATGGGGGCACAGGTGGAGGCCATGATGCAGAAGTTGGCCGTGGTGGGCACGCCCATGCCCAGGACGATGCAGCAGAACATGGTGAGGAAGAGGCCGATGAACATGGCGAGGGCCGGGATGGGCACAAGGGAGGTGACGGCCAGCACGCCGGAGATCAGCTTGGAGGCGAGGCCCGTCACGGTGACGCAGCCCGCGATCATGCCCGCCATGCCGCAGGCAACGGACACGGTGATGGCGCCCTTGCCGCCGGCTTCCAGGGCCTCCAGGATCTTCTCGGGGGTCAGGCGCTCCTTGTGGTTGAGGAAGCCCACCAGGACCGCCGCCAGGATGGAGAAGACCGCGGCCCGCTGCATGGTGGTGGTACCGGCGCTCACCAGCCACACCAGCAGCACCAGGGGGGCCAGCAGGTAGATCTGGGTGCCCAGGTCACGCCACTTGGGCAGCTCGCTCATGGGGATGCCCTTGAGGCCCAGCTTCTTGGCCTCCAGATGGACGGCGATGAAGATGCCGGTGAAGTAGAGGACCGCCGGGAGGATGGCCTTCACGGCCACGGTGGCGTAGGGGACCTTCATGTACTCCGCCAGCAGGAAGGCGGCGGCGCCCATGATGGGGGGCATGATCTGCCCGCCGGTGGAGGCGGCGGCCTCCACAGCCCCGGCGAACTCCGGCTTGTAGCCAGTCTTCTTCATCATGGGGATGGTGACAGAGCCCGTGGTGACGGTATTGCCCACGGAGGAGCCGGAGACCATGCCGCAGAGGGCGGAGGAGATGACGGCCACCTTGGCCGGGCCGCCGGAGGACCAGCCGGCCAGCTTATTGGCGAGAGAGATGAAGAAGTTGGCGATGCCGGTGCGCTCCAGAAAGGCGCCGAAGATGATGAAGAGGACGATGTACTTATAGCAGGTGCTGATGGGGGTGCCGATGGCGCCGGAGGTGGTGTAGAACAGGGTGTAGGACACCCGGCGCAGCACCTGGAGGAAGGTCTTCCCCGGGGCGGAGAGGAGGTTCACGAAGGTGTAGATGAGGAGCGCGCCCACGACGAAGAGGATGGGCAGGCCCACGCAGCGGCGGCAGAGCTCCATGAGGCAGAGGATGCCGACAACGGCGATGATGATCTGGGGGAGACCGATGTTCACGGACATCTGGATGATCTTCATGGCGTTGGCGGTATAGTAGAAGAAGCAGCCCGCGCCCACGATCATGAGAAGGATATCGTACCAGGGCATGTAGTTGGTGCGGACGTGGTGCTTGCTGGCGGGGTAATTGAGGTAGCCGATGACCACGATGCAGCCCAGGAAGGCGGAGAGGCGGACCTCCTGCCCGGCGGTGCTGAAGAGGGTCATGCCGATGCAGTACAGGGAGAAGACGGCCATCAGCCAGCGCAGGGCGATCTTCTGCCAGCCCTCCCAGATGCGGACGTTGGACTCCCGGTCATACTTCTTCATGACCTGGTCCACGTCCATCCCGGCGTGGGGATCCTCCGCAGCGGGAGCGGAATGGGTCTTTTTCAGGAAACTCATAGGGGGTTCCTCCCTTTCTCAAAAGCTCACTCTCCGGAGGCCGGATGACTCGGTACCATTCCACTGATGCCGACTCATCCGCTCCTGAAAGCGGCGAGGGACTGCGGCGGGAAGCCCCGCCGCAGCCCTTTTTCCGGGTCTTGCCCGTTCAGATGCCGTTCAGGTATTTACTTGGTGGGGACGGTGATGCCCTTCTCGGCGAAGTACTTGGCGGCACCGGGATGATAGGGAACGGCGGTGACGCTGGCGGCGAAGGTCAGATCCAGCTCGGAAGCCTTTCCGTGGGAGAGGTTGGCGGCGTTCTCATAGATGTCGGAGACGAAGTTGTAGATGTCGTCCTCAGAGACGTCGTCCCGGGCGATGACCACGGCGCCCACGGCCACGGTGGTAGCCTCGGGAGTGCCGGGATAAGTGTCGGCGGGGATGGTGGTCTTGCTGTAGTAGGGGGAGGCAGCCAGGAGGGTATCGATGTGGGCGTCATCCAGGCTCACGAGGTAGACATCCTTGGTGGTGGCCAGGGAGGAGATGGCGTTGGTGGGGGCGCCGGCCACGATGAAGGCGGCGTCGATGGTGCCGTCGGTGAGGCTGTCGGCGCTGTCGCCGAAGGACTGGTAGTTGGCGATGATCTGGGTGAACTCGCCCTTGTCGTTGAGGTCGCCCAGGCCGTAGGCGCTGAGGATGTCAACGGCGTTGAAGTACACGCCGGAGCCGGCGGCACCCACGGAGACCTTCTTGCCCGCGAGGTCGGCAACGGTCTTGATGTCGGGGTTGCAGGTCACGATCTGCACCTGCTCCATGTAGAGGTTGGCCACGGTGGAGAAGCCGGTGTAGGCGCCGGTGTCGGCGAAGGTGCTGGTGCCGTTATAGGCGTAAGCCATAACGTCGGACTGGCAGAAGCCCAGCTGGGCATCGCCGCTCTGCAGCAGCAGGACGTTGGCCTTGGAGCCGTCGGAGCTGATGGCGGTGACGTTGGTGGCGGTGTTGGCGGAGACATCCTGGGCGATGACGCCGCCGAAGGCGTAGTAGGTGCCGGTCTCACCGCCGGTGGTGAAGATCAGGTCGCCGCCGGCGGGAGCGGCGGAGCCGGAGCCGGCAGGGGTGCCGCTGTCGCCGCAGCCGGCCAGCAGGGTCAGTGTCATCACGGCGCTCAGCGCCAGAGTCAGAAACTTCTTCATAACAGGTTCTCCTTTTCGATCCGATTTGTGGGCCTTTCCTGCGGGAGGTATCCTCCCTTTCATTCGATGTGCATATCATACTCCACGCAAATTCATTTTGCAAGTCTTTTTTTTGGATTTTCGAAAATTTTTGCAAGTTTGTCCGCTTCATCCTGCAAATACAGCAAATTGCCCTGAATGAACTTGCTATCCCCCCGATTTTTTATCCCCTTTCGTGCACTTTGCCCAGCCCCGTTTCCGTTTGCCGGGAAAGCACCACCGTCCGCCCGGTGAAGACAGCCCCGTTCTCCCCCATCTGCCCGCGAAAAAAGGGCCCGTCCTTCCGGACGGGCCCTGGCTTGGAAAACGTACTCTATTACTTGATGACCTTGTTGTCAACTTCCTCTTTCAGCATGGCCGCGAAGGCGTCCAGGGGCATGGCGCCCAGGTCCTCGCCGCCGCGGGTGCGGACGGAGACGGTGCCGTTCTCCACGTCCCGGTCGCCCATGACCAGCATGTAGGGGACCTTCTCCAGGGTCGCCTCCCGGATCTTCTTGCCGATCTTCTCGTTGCGCAGATCGCTCTCCACCCGGAAGCCCAGCGCCTCCAGCTTGGCGGCGGCCTGGTCGGCGTAGTCGTCCACCCGGTCGGTGACGGTGAGGAGCTTCACCTGGACGGGGGCAAGCCAGGCGGGGAAGGCACCCATGGTCTCCTCGATGAGGTAGGCCATGAAACGGTCCAGGGAGCCCAGGATGGCCCGGTGCAGGACCACGGGGGTCTTCTCCTCGCCGTTGGAGTCGATATAGGTCAGGTGGAACTTCGCGGGCAGGCAGAAGTCCAGCTGGCAGGTGGAGAGGGTGTACTCCGCGCCCACGGCGGGCTTCACGTTGACGTCCAGCTTGGGACCGTAGAAGGCGGCCTCGCCGATCTCCTCGGTATACTCGATGCCCAGGTCGTTGAGGACCTCCCGCAGGGCGGTCTCGGCAGTGTTCCACATGGCGTCGTCATCGTGGTACTTGTGCTTGTCGGCGGGGTCCCGCAGGGAGAGGACGCAGCGGTAGTCGGTGATGCCGAAGTCCTTATAGGTGTCGAAGATCAGGTCGCAGACCTTGGAGAACTCGTCCTTGATCTGCTCCGGGGTCACGAAGAGGTGGGCGTCGTTCTGGCAGAAGTGACGGCCCCGCTCGATGCCCTTCAGCGCGCCGGAGGCCTCATAGCGGAAGTCGTGGGCGATCTCACCGATGCGGACGGGGAGGTTCCGGTAGGAGTGGGGCTGGTTGGCGTAGATGCGCATGTGGTGGGGGCAGTTCATGGGCCGCAGGACGTAGACCTCCTCGTCCACCTCCATGGCGGGGAACATGTTCTCCTTATAATGATCCCAGTGGCCGGAGGTCTTGTAGAGGTCCACGGTGCCGACGCAGGGGGTCAGCACGTGCTGATAGCCCAGCTTCAGCTCCTTGTCCCGGATATAGTTCTCCAGGATGCGCCAGATGGTGTAGCCCTTGGGCAGGAACATGGGCAGGCCCCGGCCCACCAGCTCGTCGGTCATGAAGAGGCCCAGGTCCCGGCCCAGCTTGCGGTGGTCCCGGAGCTTGGCTTCCTCGAGCTTTGCAAGGTAGGCGTCCAGCTCGTCCTTCTTGGGGAAGGCCACGCCGTAGATGCGCTGGAGGGTCTGGCGGTTGGAGTCGCCCCGCCAGTAGGCGGCGTTGCAGGCGGTGAGCTTGATGGCGTTGCCCTTAATGCGGCCGGTAGAGTCCAGATGGGGACCGGCACAGAGGTCGGTGAACTCGCCCTGCCGGTAGAAGGAAATGTGGGCGTCGGCGGGGAGGTCGTTGATGAGCTCTACCTTGTAGGGCTCCCCCTTCTCCTCCATGAACTGCAAAGCTTCCTCCCGGGGCAGCTCGAAGCGCTCCAGCTTCAGCTTCTCTTTGCAGATCCTGCGCATCTCGGCTTCAATCTTCTCCAGATGCTCCGGCGTGAAGGCGAAGGGGGCGTCCAGGTCATAGTAGAAGCCGGTGTCGATGCTGGGGCCGATGGCCAGCTTCACCTCCGGCCAGAGGCGCTTGACGGCCTGGGCCAGAACGTGGGAGCAGGTGTGCCAGTAGGTCTTGCGGTAGGTCTCGTTCTCAAAGGTGTACAGGTTTTCTTCGGACATGGTAAAATGCTCCTTTCCGTGTGTGCCTTCCAGTTTTC
>SFLD01000088.1 GCA_004553545.1 Clostridiales bacterium
CGGAGCTGGCAGCTGGCGGGCACCCTCTCCGGCGGCGAGCAGCAGATGCTGGCCGTGGGCCGTGCCCTCATGTCCCGCCCCAAGCTGATGATGCTGGATGAACCGTCTCTGGGCCTGGCCCCGCTGGTGGTGCAGGACATCTTCTCCATCATCCGGGAGATCAACCGGCAGGGCGTCACGGTGCTGCTGGTGGAACAGAACGCCAACATGGCGTTGAAGATCGCGGACCTCGCCTATGTGCTGGAGACCGGCACCATCACCATGTCCGGCACCGGCGCGGAGCTGCTGGCGGACAGCCGGGTGAAGGAAGCGTATCTGGGAAAAAGCAGCTGATTTCTGCCGAATACACGCAATGCCCGAAGGAACATCTCCTTCGGGCATTTTTCTGCGGAAATCCAACCTTCTGCTGACCGCAAAAAGGCCGCCGGGGAGATCATCAACTCCCCGGCAGCTTTTTCACTCGTTCAATTTCTGAAGTGCGGTCTCGGATGCACATACGTGCCTTAGCACATTAGCAGGATAGGTTCACGTGCTCCATCAGGTCGATGAGGACCCGAATGCCCTGCAAATAGGCCCGCACCGGGATACGCTCGTTGGTCCCATGGACACCGGCGGCCGCTTCCTGCGGCTCCGCCATGAAGGGACTGCACCGCAGGCAGGTGTCGCAGATCTGCTCATAGTGGTGGGCGTCCGTGGCCCCCATGGTCATGGACGGCAGGAACGTCACGCCGGGGTAATACCGCTCCATGCTCTTCACCACCTTGCGGTAGCCGTAGCCGTCCCGCCGGGCGGTGGCGGAGGGGTCGTTCGCCTGCAAATAGCAGAAGTTGATGACCGCCTGCATATCCTGGGGCATCACGTTGCAGGCCTTGCTGCTGCCCCGGATGATGGTAGGGGCTATCGTGGTGGTGACAAAGGGGAACAGCGTCCGGTCCCGGAAGCAGTAGGCGGCGATGGCGTCCGCGTTGGCAGGCACATTCCGCACCAGGGTTTTCAGCGGCTCCGCGGTGATGTAGGGAGCCAGCGTTTCAAAGGCACCTTTCATCACGGGGCTGAGCCGCACCGGAAAGGGTCTGCGGGTGATGTCGGCGATGGCGCAGGCCAGATGCTCCAGGGACGTACCGCCGTAGGGGCCGCCGATGGAGCGGACAGACAGTTCCAGGTCCGCATAGCCCTTCTCCATCAGGTCCACATGGGCGATGGAAATATCCGGAGCACCGAAGGCCGCGCCGGACTCGATCTTGCCGCCGCCCTCGTCCAGAGCAAATTCTAAAGTCACGCTCTGGGCCTTGAGATGATCGGAGATGGCCTTGGCCCCCAGGTTCAAGGTCTCCTCATCGTCGCCGAAGGCCAGATAACTCTGCATATTACGATTCACAGAGACACATTCGACCCCGGATGTTCCGGAAAGGCAGCAAATGAGCGCACAAATGCATGGGCATCGGCATAGCCATGTCCATGTACATGCAGATCAGCATTCGAGAACTCAGATTAAACATAGCTGCCGCTCCTTTCCTTTAACATACCGTTTTTGTTAGTCGCATAATACTGCCGATTTCTTTTGAAGTCAATCAAAACCTTATCAATTTCATCAAGTTTATCATTTTTTTCAAGTCTCAATTTCTGCCCGGCAAAAATTTAAACACTTTGTCCCGCTTACTCCACAGCTTGGCCAGTCCGCATCACCAGAACTGGCTGATCTGCATGCCTAAGCTCCGCCCTTTGCGGCAAGTGTCTCTGCCGCTCAGTCCAGCGCCGCCAGCGGCTACCAAGACAGTCCGCGCTCACCTTTCTCGCCGAAGTCCTATCAGGAAAATAAGAAAGATACTTGGCGCAGCTCCGTTTTTTCTCCGGCGGTGTTTGACAACGCCCTTCCCTGCGGTATAATAACCGTATTGTAAGCTTGCCGGAAACGGCGCAGTTCAAAGGAAGGATGACGTGCTATGACCATGGATACCAAAGCTCTGCTGGCAGAGGCGGAAGCCCTGAAGCCCCAGCTTCTGACGGATCGCCGGACCCTGCACAGGGACCCGGAGGTGGGCCCCTCCCTGCCCCGCACCGCCGCCTATGTGACGGAACGGCTGACGGCGCTGGGGTATACGCCCCGCCCGCTGGCCGGGGGCGTGGTGGCGGACATCACTGGTGAGGACACCGGCCGGTGCGTGCTGCTCCGGGCGGATATGGACGCTCTCCGGGTCCGGGAGGCCACGGGACTGGATTTTCAGTCGGAAAATGGCGCCATGCACGCCTGCGGCCACGATATGCACGCCGCCATGCTGTTGGGCGCCGCCGCTTTGCTCAAACGGCATCAATCGGACCTGAAGGGCACGGTACGGCTGGTGTTCCAGCCGGATGAGGAGGGCTTCACCGGGGCCAAATCCATGCTGGCGGCTGGTGTCCTGAAGGACGCGCCGACGCCCAAAGCGGCGCTGGCCCTTCATGTCAACTCCGGCACCCCCTCCGGCATGGTGCTCTGCGGCCGGGGGACATTCATGGCGGGCTGCACCCTGTTCCGGGTCTCCGTCCGGGGCACCGGCTGCCACGGGGCCATGCCGGAGACCGGCGTGGACCCCATCAACATCGCCGCCCACATCTACCTCTCCCTGCAGGAGCTGAGACCGCACGGGAGATCTCCGCCAAGGAGCCTGCCGTGGTGACGGTGGGCCGGTTCCAGGGGGGACAGGCCCCCAATATCATCCCGGAGGAGGCCGTGCTGGAGGGCACCATCCGCACCTTTGACCGGGAGCTCAGCGCCCGGATCATGGAGCGCATCCGGGTCATCGCAGAGAACACGGCGGCGGCCTTCCGGGGCAGCGCCCATCTGGAGGAGATCGCCTCCGCGCCGCCGCTGGTAAACGATCCCGCCCTGATGGACCGGGTCGCGGGCTGGGCGGAGGAGCTGGCTGGCAAGGAGCGGGTGTACCGTCTGGATCAGGGCGGCATGGGCTCCGAGGACTTCGCCTCCTTCACCTATGAGCTGCCCTGCGCCTACCTGCTGCTGGGAGCCGGAACGCCGCAGGAGGACCCTCGCTACGGCAAGCCCATGCACAACGAGGCGGTGGTGTTCAACGAGGACGTTCTCCCCACCGGCGCAGCGCTCCACACCCTGTTCGCCCTGCGGATGCTGGCACAGGAAACCTGAGCCGTCCCCTCCCCTTTTTGCGGCAAATTCAGACTTTGTTCACCAAAGGCAGCGCCGCCGGTGGTAGTCTATGAGCAGAAAAGAGGGGGAACACATATGGAAGAAAAAAAGAAAGGCGGCAAGCGGGCCGCGCCCAACCGCCGTGGCTGGCTGCTGGCGGCGCTGGTATTGGCGGGCCTTGGGATCTGGGGTATTCTGGAATGGCGGGCCCATACCGCGCCGGGGCCGGGCATCACCGTCAACGAGGAAGCCCTGACCCGCAGGGAGCCGTTTTACCAATATGACGCCCCCGGCGTCACCGCCTATGCCGGGGTGGACGTTTCCAGCTATCAAGGTGTCGTGGACTGGCCCGCCGTAAAAGCCGCCGGAGCGGACTTCGCCATGCTGCGGGTTGGCTTCCGGGGCTACGGCACCGGGGCTTTGGTGGAGGACAACGCCTTCGCCCAGAACGCCGCCGACGCCGCCAAAGCGGGGCTGACGGTGGGCGTTTACTTCTACTCTCAGGCCGTCACGGAGGAGGAAGCCGCCGAGGAAGCCCGGTTCGTGGTGGAGCGGCTCCGGGGGACGAACGTCAGCGGCCCCATTGCCTATGATCTGGAATTTTACACGGCGGACGAGGCCCGAACCGACGATCTCACCGGCGAACAGGCCACCCAGAACGCCCTCGCCTTCTGCGACGTGATCCGTCAGGCGGGCTATGAGCCGGTGGTCTACATGAATCTCCACTGGGCCGGAAGTATGTACGGCATGGAGGAGCTGGCGCACCTGCCGGTCTGGCTGGCCAGCTACGGCCCCGTCCCGGCGCTGGACCGGGGCGTGACCCTCTGGCAGTACAGCGAGAGCGGCGTTGTGGACGGCATCGAGGGTCCTGTGGATCTGGACCTGTGGTTCACCAAGGAATAGCGTCCCTCAACTCCCCGCGAAAAAAAGACGATCTTCATGCGCCGCCCCGCGGCGGCCCCTAAAAAGATCAATGACCAAGGAGGTCCCCTATGCGGCTTTCTATCAAAACCTGCACATTGGATATGCCCTTTGCGGCCATGCTGGATTTCTGCGTGGCGCAGGGCGTTCAGGCGGTGGAGATCGGCACCGGCAACTGGTCCGGCGCGCCCCACATCGACTTGGA
>SFLD01000089.1 GCA_004553545.1 Clostridiales bacterium
TAGGAGCGGCCGGAGAGGGGGTCACGGATGGCGCCGCCGATGCAGGTGGCCGCGCCGCCGAAGGGCTCGATCTCCGTGGGGTGGTTGTGGGTCTCGTTCTTGAACAGCAGCAGCCAGGGCTGCTTCTCCCCGTCCACATCCACGTTGATCTTCACCGTGCAGGCGTTGATCTCCTCGGATTCATCCAGCTTTTGCAGCTTGCCTGCCTTTTTCAGATAGCGCACGGCGATGGTGGCCAGGTCCATCAGGTTGATGGGCTTTGTGCGGTTCAGGGCACGGCGGGTGGAGACATATTCCTCATAGGCCCGCTGGATGGTCTCATCCTCAAAGCTGACCTTGTCGATGGTGGTGGTGAAGGTGGTGTGGCGGCAGTGATCGGACCAGTAAGTGTCGATCATGCGGATCTCGGTGATGGTGGGCTCCCGGCCTTCGCTGCGGAAATAGTCCTGGCAGAAGGCAATGTCGTCCAGGTCCATGGCCAGGCCGTAGCGGCCGATGAAGGCGGCAAGCTCCTCCCGGCTCAGAGCGCAAAAGCCCTCCAGGGTCTCCACGGTGGTGGGGATGTCGTAATTGATCTTCAGGGTCTGGGGCTTGTCCATGGCGGCCTCCCTGGCCTCCACGGGGTTGATGACGTATTTCTTGATCTCCGCTACCTGCTGGGCACTGAGGGCGCCGTAGAGCAGGTACACCTTGGCGGTGCGCACCTCCGGCCGTTGGGCCTGGGAGATGATCTGGATGCACTGGGCGGCGGAGTCGGCCCGCTGGTCAAACTGACCGGGCAGATACTCCACGGCGAACACCTGGGCGCCGGCACAGTCCAGCGACCGGCGGACGATATCCAGCTGAGGCTCGGACAGGACGGTTTTCACCGCGTAGTCAAACAGCTCCGGCTCGATGTTCTCCACGTCGTAGCGATTGACGATGCGCAGATCCTCCAGCGCGTCGATACGCAGCAGGCTGCGAATATCCTCTTTCAGGTTGTTGGCCTCGTGGGCCAGCTCCTTTTTCTTTTCCACAAATACCCGGTATACCATTCTTTACGCCTCCTTGAACGCTTTCATGGCCCGTGCGCCGATGTCCCGGCGGCAGTAGGCGTTTTCAAAATGCACCATGCCCGTAAGTGTATAGGCCTCCTCGATGGCCTGGGGCAGGGTATCCTCCACTCGGCCAGCTTGGCCCCGGCCACAAAGGCGTGGGGCAGGGCCTCCGGGGCAATCGTCATTTCAAAGCCGGACTGGTACTTCTGGGGGTAGCCATCGGAGGCCAGGATAACGCAGCAGGCGGATTTATCGGAGAACTTCACTTCCGTCTGGGCCAGGGTCCCCTCGGTGGTGGCCCGCATCACGGTGAGCAGGTCGCTTTCCAGAAGGGGCAGCACCACCTGGGTCTCCGGGTCGCCGAAGCGGCAGTTGTATTCGATCACTTTCGGCCCCTTGGGGGTCAGCATCAGGCCGAAGTACAGGCAGCCCTGGAAGGGCCGGCCCTCGGTCTTCATGGCCCGGATGGTGGGCAGGAAAATTTCCTCCATGCACTGGGCGGCGATGGCCTCGGTGTAATAGGGGTTGGGAGCCACGGTGCCCATGCCGCCGGTGTTCAGCCCCTCATCGTTATCCCTGGCCCGCTTGTGGTCCATGGAGGACACCATGGGCACCACGGTTTCCCCGTCGGTAAAGGACAGGACGGAGACCTCCGGCCCGGTGAGAAATTCTTCAATGACCACCCGGCTGCCGCTCTGGCCGAACATGCTCTCCTCCATCATGGAGATCACGGCCTGTCTGGCCTCCTCGCGGGTCTGGGCGATGATGACGCCCTTGCCCAGAGCCAGGCCATCGGCCTTGACCACGATGGGCATTTCCGCCGTTTCCAGATAGCAGAGCGCCGCCGCCGCGTCGTCAAAGCTCTCATAGGCGGCGGTGGGGATGCCGTATTTCTTCATCAGGTCCTTGGCAAAGACCTTGCTGCCTTCGATCTGGGCCGCCGCGGCAGTGGGGCCGAAGCAGGGAATGCCCTTCTCATTCAGAGCGTCCACCGCCCCCAGCACCAGGGGGTCGTCCGGGGCAACCACGGCGTAGTCCACCTGCTGCTCCAGGGCGAAGGCCACAATGGCCGGGATATCCTTGGCCCCGATGGGGACGCACTCCGCATCCGCGGCGATGCCGCCGTTGCCGGGCAGGGCAAAAATCTTTTCCACTTCCGGGTTCTCTTTCAGCTTTTTGATGATGGCGTGTTCACGGCCGCCGCCGCCGACCACGAGAAGCTTCATAGTCTTTCTCCTTTTATCATGAAATAGGGGAAACCATCAATGGTGGAACAGGCGCATCCCGGTGAAGCACATCACCATGCCATAGCTGTCCGCCGTCTCGATCACGTTGTCATCCCGGATGCTGCCGCCAGGCTCCACAATGTATTCCACACCGCTCTTATAAGCACGCTTCACATTGTCGCCGAAGGGGAAGAAGGCGTCGCTGCCGCAGGTGACGCCGGACTGGGTGGCAACCCACTCCCGCTTCTCCTCCGCGGTGAGCACCTCCGGCTTCACGGCGAACCACTGCTGCCA